>NZ_WFQN01000178.1 GCF_015487065.1 Nitratifractor sp. | reverse complement strand
GTCACCCCCAAAGCGGTCAACAAAACCCGTATCAGCCTCGACCTGACCCAATTTCAGACCCTACCGCCCAAGGCCCCTACCCGACCGCCGCATCCCAAACCGATTCCCAAACCGAAACAGCTCCGCAAAGCCGTTCCCAAAGCACAGCAGATGAAAATCGCCAAAGGGATGGAGCATCAAAACCTCCTACCGGTAGACAGCAATATGAGCCAAAGAAAGAAAAAGCGTGAAAAACCCAAAAAGATCGTGATCAAAACGGTAGAGAAAAAAGAGCTGAAGAAGCCGAAAAAGAGCTCCCAAAAAGTTCGCCGAAAGGTCGCGAAAAGAACCCATCGCAAAGCTGAACCGCCGCGTCGGAGCAAAGCCGCTCCGCCTCGGCATGCCCGCCGTCGTTCGATACCCCGGCACGCCCCCACTGGCCCCGCCAGCCGACTCATCAAACGGCTCTACGGCAGCAGTTACTCCCGAATGAGCTCCGCCCAGCGAAAATTTATCGACGAAAACCTACGCCGGATCCTGAGGATCTCCCAACAGACCCTCAACTACCTGGGCTATCCCCGGGAAGCGGCCCGTTTTGGAGAGCAGGGAACCAACATCGTCCAGTTCTACCTCCACCCCAACGGCGACATCAGCGGCCTGCGCCTGCGCCGCCGCACCGGTTCCTCTTCCCTGGACCGTCAGACCATCGAAGTGATCAAAACCGCCTACATGCACTACCCCCGTCCCAGAACCACGACGAAGATCATTATCTATGTGCGATACAGACTTTATTAATTTTGGATGTTGGATTTTGAATTTTGAATGAAATGTGGGTTGAGAACAATCCAACATTCAACATCCAAAATCCAGCATTCTAAGGCGCCAACGGCGCCTTAAAGCCGCTGCAGTTTCTTCAGCGCCGCTTTGACCAAAGTCGCCGTATCCCCACTCTCCCCGGCCAGAGCTTTGCGGATCGCCTCTTTTTTGAAACCGAGACTCTCCAGGGCCATCATCGCTTCCTGATGGTCGGCACCGGCGGACCCTCCTCCTTCGGAGCTGTCCACAATGAAGTCCGCCAGCTCCACCAGGATCCGGCTGGCGGCTTTGGGGCCGATGCCGGGGACCCGCTTGAGCAGCGCCACGTCTTTGGATGCCACCACTTTGGCGAAAGTCTCAGGGGTGAAGGTGGAGCAGACAGCCTGGGCTACTTTGGGGCCGACCCCGTTGATCTTGAGCAGTGTGTCGAACATCTTCTTTTCGTTTGCGTTGGCAAAACCGAAAAGCAGATTCGCATCCTCCCGGATGATCTGAGTTACATGTAGCCGCACTGTTTCTCTATCTGCTACAGCGTTGGAGGTGTTGATGGAGACATTCACTTCATAAATCAGGCCGCCCACGTTGATATGTAAACGGGTCGGCTCCCGCAGCTCCACCTTTCCTTCGATTCCGACGATCATCTTCTCCCCTTTATGCCGTTGTTTTTTTCAAACTCTACACCGTTTCGCATCGCTAAACGGAAAATATTTCACTCCGACATTTCTACTTCACTTTTCCGTCTCGAGCCCCAGCTCTTTGGCCAGGTACTGCCCGGTATAGCTGCCGGTCTCGCGCCAGGTTTCGGCCAGCTCTTCGGGGGTGCCGGCGGCGACGATCTGCCCCCCTTTGTTTCCGCCCTCGGGGCCCATATCCACGATGTAGTCGGCATTTTTGACCATGTCCAGGTTGTGCTCGATGACGATGACGCTGTTGCCCAGCTCCGTCAGGTGGTGCAGCACCCCGGTCAGTCGGTCCACGTCGGCGAAGTGCAGCCCCGTCGTGGGCTCGTCCAGGATATAAAGGGTCCGGCCGGTATCTTTGCGGCTGAGCTCCTTGGCCAGTTTGATCCGCTGGGCCTCTCCCCCCGAGAGGGTCGTGGCGTTTTGTCCCAGTTTGATATAGTCGAGTCCCACGTCCATCAGGGTCTTGAGCTTGGCGGCGATGGCGGGGATCGCTTTGAAAAACTCCATCGCCTCCCCGACGCTCATATTGAGCACTTCGGCGATGTTTTTGCCCTTGTAGCGCACCTCCAGGGTCTGCTCGTTGTAGCGGGCGCCGTGGCAGGCGTCGCAGGTGACCATCACATCGGGCAGGAAGTGCATCTCAATCTTGATCTGCCCCTCTCCCTGGCACTTCTCACAGCGACCTCCCTTGACGTTGAAGCTGAAGCGCCCCACCTTGTACCCCCGCAGCTCCGCCTCCTTGGTCTGGGCGAAAAGCTTGCGTATTTCGTCCATGACGCCGGTATAGGTGGCGGGGTTAGAGCGCGGCGTCCGGCCGATGGGGCTCTGGTCCAGGTAGATCACCTTGTCCAGATGCTCAAGGCCGTCTATCTCCACTCCTTCGACCCGGTTGACCTTTTTGGCCCGGTTGAGGATCTCCCTCGCCGTGGGCAGGAGGGTCTGGAGGATCAGGGAACTCTTGCCGCTGCCGCTGACGCCGGTGACGCAGACGAAGTTCCCCAGGGGCAGCCTTGCCGATAGGTTCTCGATGTTGTTGATCGTGACGTTGCGGATCTCCAGCCAGTGCTCCCTGGGGCGCTCGGCGTGGGGATAGGCGATCTCCTTTTTGCCGTAGAGATACTGGGCGGTGAGGGTCTTGGCCCACTTGAGCCGCTCGGCTTTGCCGGAGAAGACGATCTCTCCGCCGTACTCCCCGGCTCCGGGGCCGATGTCCACGATGTGGTCGGCGGCCAGGATCGTCTCTTTGTCGTGGTCCACGACGATGACGGTGTTGCCCTTGTCCCGTAGGGACTGCAGTGTGCGGATCAGCTTGAGGGTGTCTCGCTCGTGCAGACC
>NZ_WFQN01000177.1 GCF_015487065.1 Nitratifractor sp. | reverse complement strand
GGGGTGAGATTCATCTCGAAAGGCGCCTGGATCGGCCCACCCGCCTGCTCCTCCACCGTATGGACCCGCCCATCCCAGAACTCGAACTTTTCCAACGCCGCGTTGAGAACCGTGGGAGAGTTGAGGTGGTGGGGGTTGACCCGTCCTTTGTAGCCGATGGCGGCGGGTCGGTTGTCGTCTCCCCCTTCCGACAGAATGTGGCAGCTGGCACAGCTGACCGTGCGGTCCCGGGAGAGAATCGGATCGAAAAAGAGCCGCTTGCCCAGAGCGATCTTTTCGGGCGTCAGCGGATTTTGGGGCGTATTGACCACACGAAGCAATCCTTCCCGGGTCGTAGGAACCGGTTTGAGATTCCCCTCCAGCGCCTCTTTTCTCAGGGTCTTGTCATCAGGATATTTCATCGGTTTTTGGGGAATGAAATAAGGGAGTATCAAAATACCCGTCACCACCGCCAAGGTAATCAATAAAGGTTTCATCTTCTCCTCCTCGCGACAGAACTCTCTGAAAAGCGAATAGAGCGTAACCCCGTTTTTCAGAGAATACAATCATTATAGAGGAGTTGGAGAGATCGATCAATGCCTTTTGATCACAAACAGGATCATTTTTCGTCATAAGAGGGATTTTTTGCCGCCACCGCCGCGGGATAGATACCGTAGTGCTGATAGAAGAGTCGGCTGAAGTGCCCCTGATGGCGATAGCCCACGCTTGCAGCGACTTCACCGACACTCAGGTCTCCGTCCCTGAGCAGGCGGTTGGCCGCCTCGAGGCGCAAACGCTTCACGTAGTTGTGGATCGTCGTACCGTAACGCTTTTTGAAAGCCCGTTTGAGCCGGAAATCGTTGGTACTGCAAAGCCGGGCCAGTTCCGGAATCGTGGGGGGATCGGCATATCGCCGAATCAGAAGATCTCTCGCCAGTGCCGTAATCCGTCTCTCTTCATCGGTAAGTGTGACACGATCGTCTTCAAAAGAGAGAAGATCGAGACGATGGAGAAAAAGCTCCACCACCCGATGCTCCGTCGCCAGCCGACTCATGGTTTTTCGGCGGCTGGATCGAAGGACTCTCTCCAAGAGATAGTCGCCGTAGGCGTCCATCGGATGGGTCGCAAGAGGGGTAAACCCTTTGGCGCATTCCAAAAGCGTGTGGAGTCGATCGATCGGGTCGTTGGCATCTCCCTGACGATACCGCGCCAGAAAAAAATCGGCGACAAAAAGCAAAAAGAGATGAGCTGGGCCGTCGATCCTCTCGAGATGGAACCTACCCGGACCGGCGAGGATCAAACTCCCTGTTCCTTCACTCCATCTCTGAAGCGCCTCGTCCTCTCCCCGAAAACGAAACTCTCCCTGCATCAACAACGGCAACACGATCATGCGGTCCCAGTTCTTCCCTGCTCTCGGTGGAAGGCTCTGCCCTTTTCCGACCCGGATTTCCAAAAGCACCAGGCCGTTGGAGACATCCATCCGCAGGATCGAAGCTCCCGCAGGTGTCGAAAGCGACGTCACCACACATCGGTTCTCTCCGGCATTGAAAAAGAGGCTCTTCATGCTTCCCCGATCCCGTAATACTCCATGACCCGACGTTCATACTCTTTGTCGCTCAGTTCCCGGCGCATCGTCAGAAACCTCCTCGCCATCTCTCCTACCGCCACGCGAACCGGCGCATCGGGATCCTCGACAATCTGTAGGATCGCTTCGGCGACCAGCCGGGGATCATTGCCCTCATTGATCTGCCGGATCACCCGGGGAGCCAGCGTTTCGGTCAAAGTGGCATAGGGAGAATCGGGATCCCGGATCGCCGCATTGACCCGGAGATTTCTCCGGGCGAACTGGGTGTCGAAAAATCCGGGCATTACCGAATGGACCCGGATGTTCCATCCCGCCAGCTCCAGGCGCAGAGAATCGGTCATTCCCTCCACGGCATATTTGCTGGCATTGTAGAAGCTCAAAAGCGGCAATCCCACCCGACCCAGGAAGGAACTGATATTGACAATAATCCCGGATCGTTTTTCCCGCATAGCGGGAAGCACTTCCTGAGTCATACGAACCAGGCCGAAGAGGTTAATCTGGAACTGATCGATCATCTCCTCCTCTGTGACCTCTTCGAGGGTGGAGACGAGACCGTAGCCGGCATTGTTGACCAGGATGTCAATCGTCCCGGCTTTGTCCAGAACGGTTGCGACAGCTTCACGGGCCGAAGCGTAGGAGTGAAGGTCCGCCAGCAGAACCTCGACCCCCTCGATGCCTTCTGCTGAGAGTTTCTCTTGCAGCTGTCCTGGATCACGGGTCGTAGCGAAGACACGGTATCCTTTTTCGGCAAAGAGCCGCACCGTCTCGTAGCCCATCCCGCTGGAGGCACCGGTGATCAGAATGTTTGGTCCCATCAACGTCCCTCCGCTCCGGGATGTTCACCCGTCGAAGTGAAAAGAAGTTTCCTTCGAAGACAAGCGAAGCTTGCGTTTCCCATACAGGGAGCCCCCAATGGAATCTCCCGTTTCGCATCCACCAAAAAAATCGCCGGATACTTCGTCGTATAATAAAGTTCAATGGGATAGTTCGCTTTGGCATCGGCGATGACGATCACGGCTACATAGTCATCGGATATTTTTCGGGTCAGTTCGGAATCTTTTCCGATGGCGGCAAGAAGTTTTCGTCCGTCATCAGAAGTGCCGGCCAGTAAAAACAGAAGTCGTTTCCCCTCCTCGACCGCTTCGGCTCGGGCAGCTTCGTAAGCACCGCGCCAATGGACGAACGTTCCCGCTCCCAACCCTTGAAGAACGACGAGAAGAAATAGCCACGTTCTCACGGCACGGTCCATTGGACCTTTTTGATGATCATCGGTTTCGTATAGCTGTTATCCTCAAGAGTGATCGCTTTGAGACATTCTGCTTTGGCCAAACGCGCGTAGAGAGTGACAGTAACTTTGTCCCCTTTTTTGAGTCCCGGAATAGTGTAGTGCAGCGTCCGGCTCTCGTGACCTTGGAGGTTGTTGACCTTTTCCGAAGTAGCCGGAGTTGGTATGACAATAGGATGCCCCGCTTTAAAGAATCTATAAGCAAAGTAGCCCTGCCGATCCTCTGAAGGTCGCTGCCGATAATTGCGCCAGATTACCTGGCCGTTGCGCGTCACAACAATCTCCAGATATTTGGCCCTGGCGGGTTGAATAATCATGGGATGGGGCATTTTATTCTTCAATGTCAGATCGATCCCTCCCTTACGTTTTTGCAAGGAAATTTCATAGCCGCCGGCTCGAAACTTCGGATCCCGGATCCCGAGGAAGCGGTGACTGTGGTGCTCCATCCGATTGCGGTTGTTATGTTTTTCCGCACCGCCGGGAACTTTGGGCATATGGCACCGGACACAACCGCGGGAATTGTCGGTGGAATGCATTGCCCGAAAGATCGTAACGTTGTTTTCGTTGACTTTGTGGCTATGACACCCCATACAGACATTGTCCAGATAGATAGGACTGTTGAGAGAAGAGTGTTTGTCACTATCATCCGGATTGACCAAGGAACCGAAAAGAGAAGGTTTGTACCCTTCAGCCTGTTTAGCAGGCAGATTGAGATTGAATCGATGGGCCTTTTTGACATAGGCGATGGTATGGCAAAAGAAACAAGAGACTCCGTCACGTTCCCGAACATCCCTGGAATCAGGCCCGTATTTACCGGAGACAAGATCTTCCACATTACCGGCTGCCGGCATATGACAGGGGGCACAGGCGTAGGTTTTGGGATTGGAGGCGTTGGCTACCTTACGATGCAGTTCGTCGGTAAAATAGCTTTTTGCATGGGCGGAGTGTTGATACTCGTCATAAATTTCTTCATGACACTCTTTGCATTTGCTGTTGGGAATGTAGGGCTTTGCAACTGCCGCCATCGTGAGCAAATAAAAAACGGATACAAATTTTAGAAGATGATGCATTGAGACTTCCTTGAAAATTTCAAGGCATCACCCTCCGACGGAGAGTGAGACACCGGGCTTACGCTCCGGGAACCTCCTGCCGATGCTCGACAGAGTAGGTAAATGTCGGAGTCGTCATGTTGTAGATGTACTTGACGAACTCACCCGTTTCGGACTTGTAGACGCCGATCCGACCCGTGGTCCACTCAGAGATGAAGGTCCACTTACCGTGGTTGGCAGGCTCAGCATGGAGCAGGCGGGGTTGGACAGGCTTCTTGACCTTGGGACCGTGCTTGGCGGTATAGGTAACCAGCTTCTCTTTGGAGATTTTGGAATCAACCTCTTTGCCTTTGACCGTCTGATACTGGGTCGCATCCCACTCCTGCAGAATCTTGCCGGTATGGGCATCGATCAAGTGACCTTTGGTCTTGCCGACTTCGATGATTCGATCGGTCTTGAGGGTCTGCTTGTTGATCAGATAGACCTTGTTATAGTTGGCCGGACCGCCCAGAACACAGTCGGACCAGATGTAGGGGGTATCCTTGCTGGTACCGACGAAGAGTCCGCCGCCGGCTGTCGGTACGTTGGCAACCACTTCGTTGTTCATATCCCAGATGACGACGTTACCGACGTTCATGCTGTTGGTGGCGTTGAGCTGCCCGTACTTGTCGTTGTACCAGGAGCTTCCCTGACCGGGGTGAGGCTTGGTGCCGGGACCGGTATAGATCTTGGCGGCCAGCTTCTTGGTCTTGAGGTCGACGACACCCATCAGGTCGCTACCCTGGGACGCGACATAGACGAAGCGACCCATCTGCTTTCCTTCGTTCTCGAAGGCATCATGCAGGATCTTTCCGATATTGGGAACATCTCCGACGATGGGGAAGTCGGGTTTGCTGTAGTCGACGATATAGACATGGCCCCCGTCTTTGAGCGCGAAGCTGAAGTAGGGAGCATAGGGAGTATCGGCAATATAGGCGACACGGCTGGGTCCGATGTTGCCGTCAGGATCGATGACGCTGGCGGTCGGATAGACCTTCAGCGGCTCCAGCGTCTTGGCGTCGCACAATACGGCACCGCCCGGGTTATAGTCTCCGGCCATGACATATTTGCCGTCAGGAGAGACCGCCAGACCGCGGGACTCCTGTCCGACCTGGACACTGGCGATAGCCGGCTGGCCGGGAGCGTTGAGATCGAACATGGTCAGACGGCCGGAGCGGCTGATGGAGTAGGCGTAGCGGGGCATCCGCTTGTTGGTCACCGTAACGTGAACCGCGAAGCCCGCTTTATGCCGTGAAAGGACCTTGCCGGTCGTTCCGTCGATGAAGTCAACCAGCGAGGCGTCACGCTCGGTAGCGAAGACGATATCCTTGACGCTCTTGACATCGGTGGGCTTGGGATATTTCTTGAAGAGTGCCTCACGATCCGCCAACTTTTTCCAGGTTTTTTTAACCTCATCAAGCGAGAGTTTCAGTTCGACGGTGTTTTTCCAGTTCATCAGCCATTCGACCATCCCTGCCGCATCGTCCCGACTGAATGTGGATTTCCAGGCGGGCATCGCGGTACCGGGCCGTCCTTCCAGAATAGTATCGACAAGCATCTGCTTGTTTTTCTTTTTCAGAGCCTTGGGCCGCAGGTCGGCCCCCACACCTCCTTGGTGAATCGGACCGTGACATCCCTGACACTCTTTTTCATAGACTTTGGCAAAATCCATCTTGGATGTGCCGGCCTGGGCCATTGTGACGGCCAG
The DNA here is from genome assembly GCF_015487065.1 of Nitratifractor sp. GTDB lineage: Bacteria > Campylobacterota > Campylobacteria > Campylobacterales > Sulfurovaceae > Nitratifractor. The sequence continues at coordinate 2,195 of NZ_WFQN01000177.1, read as the reverse complement.
AGACGCGGCGGCGACATAACTCAATGCTGTTGCTAATTTCATCTCTCCTCCTTTATGGTGAATGAAACAAACGGGCCGGCTCTGCCGGCAGACTCCAATCCATTGAATGTATTTTATTGAAATGATTCTTCAAAAAAAATGATCTTGGTCAACCGATCACTTCTCCAGACGCTTCTTTTCACTGAAATAGATCCAGATCATCGGAAGAATAATGATCGTATGCAAGACAATTGTCAGTGTCAATGGACCCTGATTGAGCCAGGCAAAGATGTTGTTGCAGGAAACATCGGCGCAACTTTCGAACATATGAAAATTCATATTTTGACTCCTTTCATCTCAAGGGCGAAGTCGGAACTTCGCACTGCTTCTCAGGCCTGAGCCGCCTCTTTTTTGCCGATGGTCAACAGATCGATGACCAGATAAACAAAGCCGACGAAGGTAACGATCCCCATGATCTCACGCCAGGTCTGCGCCTGGATATACCAAGGAAGGTTTTGCGCGGTGAAGAAAGCTTGCCAGCCTGCCCCCAATTCGGCCCGCTCCACCAGGACCTGCTCATAGCCGGCGATGGTCAGTGCCACCGTCATTCCCAGGACCCCGAAGGTGATCAGGAAGATCGCCATTTTGGAGTTGAAGGTCGCCTTCATCCGCTTGACGCCGTAACTCTCCTGAATACCCAGATACATCATCCCGATCAGGATCGTCGCATAGGCTCCAAAGAAAGCCAGGTGACCATGCGCCGCCGTAAACTGTGAACCGTGGGTATAGATGTTGACCTGAGGCAGGGTATGGAAGAATCCCCAGATACCGGCTCCCAGGAAGTTTCCGAAAGCATTGATCGTGATCCAGGCCATGGCCGGACCGTTTTTGATCGCTGATTTCTCGCCATGCGCCTCGACTTGCCCCTGTTCCTTGCCCCAGTCATAGAGGACGTGGACAAACATCGCCACCAGCGGCACCGGTTCCAGCGCACTGAAGAGCGCTCCGATCTCCCACCAGTACTCGGGCGTACCGATCCAGAAATAGTGGTGTCCCAAACCGAGAATACCGGAACCGAAGAGCATCAGCACTTCGATCCAGAGCCACATCTCGACGATTTCCCGTTTGGCATCGAGAATCTTGATCAATGCATAAGCGGCCAGCGTACCGACAAAGACTTCCCAGGTCGCTTCAACCCAGAGGTGGATAACCCACCACCACCAGTACTGATCCATGGAGATGTTGTCGGTAAAGAACATTCCCGCCAGATAAAGACCGGCCAGGGCCATCAGGTTGGCCACCATGACGGTCATGATGCCGGTCTTTTTCCCTTTCATATAGGTAAAGAAGACGTTGGCGTAGAAGATCAGGACCACCACCACGATGCCGATATCGGCCCAGCGGGGTGCTTCGAGATATTCACGACCTTCATTGATAAACCAGATAGTACTCTCTTTGCCGGGTCCAACCTGGATAAAGATATAGACCAGGACAACCACCGCAACAGCAGCGGTCAGAACCCAGAAGGCCAGTTTGCCCAAACCGATGGCGACGGGATTTTCGATCCCGGTCTCGTCGGGCAACATCAGGTAGACCGACCCGATCATCGCATAGAGCATCCAGACCACCAGAGCATTGATGTGAACCATCCGTGCGACACTGAAGTCAAAAATACCGTAGAGAAAGCTGGGATAGAGGAACTGCAGTCCCGCGATCAATCCCATGAGCAACTGGGCGCCGAAGAGCACGATCGCCACCCGGAAATAGTTCATCGCCAGCTGTTTGGAAGGCGACAGATGTGCGGTTTTATTTAGCATAGGTCCCTCCTGTCTCATAGTCTTTTATCGTTTTGGAGAAGCCTCTCGGGAAGCCGTTGGTGTCGATAGAAGACATATGCTTCAAAAACGCCACCAGCCCTTTGGCTTCCTGCTCGGTGATCCCCAGATTGGGCATCATCCGTGCGTGGGTAGGATACTGCTCCGGATGCATCAGAAACGCCACCATCGCCTCTTCTTTGGTCTTTTTGCCGGTCATCGCCGGCAGAGTTTTCTCCCACATGGGATCGAGCCAGGCTTTGGTCAGATCCGGCGCATAGTAGGCACCGTTACCCAGCAGCGTATGACAATCCATACAGTTCTTGGCTTGAGAGGTCAGTTTACCCAGATGCAGCAGGGCTGCCGCCTCTTTGGGGCTGAGCTCTTTGCCGAAGAGCGGCT
>NZ_WFQN01000176.1 GCF_015487065.1 Nitratifractor sp. | reverse complement strand
CGGTTCCCGGAGCTTCGCCCGGTTTTTGTGGCGGTGGGCTTCGTTGAGCAGGCGACGGGCCTCGGCGTTCTCCGTCTTTTTGAGCGCTGCCAGGGCCCGTTTGGTCGCCGCGTTGTAGCGATTTTCCAGGGTCGCCAGGACTTTGCGCTGCTCTTCGCGCATCTTCTCCTCCAGCTCCCGCAGCCGCGCCTCTTTGCGGCGAATCTCCTCGGTACTCTGCTCCAGCTCGGCGATCCGGGAGCGCATCTGCGCCTCCAGGCGGGTGGAGTGCTCGATCAACTCGTTGAGCCGCTCCTTGTCCTCCCCAAAGAGCTCCCTCGCCTTGGCCACAATCGACCGGGGGATCCCGTAGCGCTCGGCGGTCTCGAAGGCGTAGCTCTTGCCGATGGTCCCCTCCAGGTAGGTAAAGGTGGGCCGGCGCCGCTCCTCGTCATAGAGGGCCGCGATGAGCTCCACATCCTCCTCCCCCGCCAGGAGGGAGGCCAGGCGTTTGTGGTGGGTCGTCACGACGAAGGTCATCTCCCGCGCTTTGAGCTCCTCCAGCAGGACCCGAAAGAGACTCGCCGCCTCGTCGGCATCGGTTCCCAGCTCGATTTCATCCACCCCCACCAGCGCCTCCCGCTCCCGGAAGAGCCGGGAGAACTCCAGCATCCGCCCGGCGAAAGTGGAGATGTCGTTCTTGACCGACTGGGGATCGTCGATGATCGCCTCGATGTCGCGATAGTGGCTGACCTTGGTTTCGGCGGCGTTGCATCGGAAGGGGAGCAGATAGCGGCTCATCCAGACCGCCGAGAGGATCGACTTGAGCAGCATGGTCTTTCCCCCGGCGTTGACCCCGGTGATCAGGACGATGGGGCGGCGGATATCGATGCTCACCGGCACCGGGTTGTCCAAGGCGGGATGGGCAAACTCCCGCAGGATCACCTCCCGTCCCTTGCCCGGCAAGACAAACTCGTAATCCTTCGCCCGGGCGAAACGGACCCGCGCCTGATAGTGGTCGAAGCGGTCAAACTGTCGGTCCAGATAGCGCAAAAAGCGCTCCCAGCGGTGCAAAACCTGTGAAAACTCCCGGGCGTAGCGCCAGTGGATCGCCTCCCGACGACTCAGCAGCTCCGACTCCCGCTCCTTGAGGGAACGGACCTTTTCGGGGATCACGTAGAAAAAGCCTCCGGAGCTGCGTCCCACCACCGTGGCCTTGAGCACCGAAGAGAAGCCGCCCCGCACCAGCAGGGCTTCTTCGCCGTTCTGCAGATGAAGCTGCTGATCCACCAGATAGTCCCGCAGGCGCTCGGAACGGGTCAGGCCGTAGAGGGTCTCCCGGATCGCCTCCCGGTTCCGGCGCAGTGCTTCGGCGATGTCGGCCAGCTCCGGCTCCTTCTCGGGATTAAGCTCCCCCTCATCGGTGAAGAAGCTGCCGATCTGCGCCACCTCTTCGGGAACCTCGATCTCGGCGATCCAGCTCCCCGCCGGCTCGGGCAGGCCCATGGCCCGCAGGCGGTTGAAGTAGCGGATCATCCGGATAAAATCGAAGATCTCCTCCAGCCCCAGCACCCCCTGCTTCTCCAGGCGCATCAGCCGATCCGTCAGCTCCGGCACCTGGGGAGGCTCGGGGATCTCCGCCTTGGAGAGGGCGGTGATGAAACGGTGATGCAGATGGGTATCCCCCTCCATCGCCACCGGCTTGGGCCGGGCGAAAAAGGAGCTGAAGGATTGGAGGTAGTCGTTGAGATCGAGTTTTTCGGGGAGTTTTCCGAAGTCTATGCCTTTTTTTTTCACAATCCTCTATCTCCCTCTTTTGCTTAATGTCAACTGCCAAAAAAAAGAATTCATTAAAATCCCTAAGATCGTCACGTTTGATTCTCGGATTATAGCATTCACTCAAACTGATTATGTATCAAAAAGTTCAGCCAATAGATGCAGCTTAGAAAATATATTTGCAAATGGCTAGATTATCTATATAATATAAAATCAAAGCATATATTGGCCAGCACATCATATACTGACTGGATGGCTGGGATAACCATGAAGGAGGATCGATGAAATGAAAAAAGAATGGGAATATATGATTTCACCTACTGAAATATATTTCACCAAAGATTTTCGCTTCCCACTGAATGCCGTTATGCAGATCACCCTGGATCGAGCCCCCAGCGGAACTATTCAGATTGTCGCAGGAGCGGCACTGATCTTTCTTGCACTTGCTATCGGAGGATTCGACCTCTCCCCTACACTGTTATTTATTTTCATCGCCGGTCTTGGTCTTATCGGATGGGGTATTTACACGGGGCGGGCCTATCAGGTGGGTTTTGTCATTCTCAAAGATCCCAAATGGTATGAAAAGACATTCGTTTCCGTCCTGAAAACACACTCCAGGACAGAGGCAGAAAAAAAACTGGAAGAACTCCATGATGAGTTGGCTAAAAATGGTAGAGAAAAAGTCCGCATTGTTCGTCTAATATGACCCATGGTGGGGTAAGGCCATTTTCCTTTTCGCCTCCTCAAGAAATATCAACTTCCTTCCAGACGTCTATCGTATTCCCCGAATCTGATACGTAATATCCCCCGCTCCGAAGGCGGTGATCAGCCCCTCGCGGAACTCCCGCATCACCTGCCCCTTCTCGTCCAGGATCTTGACGATGCCGTCTTCGCGGGTGATCCGCTGGGCCATGATCGGCTCGTAGCGGCTGAAGGCCCCTTTGAGGTCGATGGGGATCTCCAGTTCGCCGGCGGACCAGATGGGGAGGATCACCAGCTCGTCCACCCCTTCGAAACACTCGACGAAGCCTTTGAGGTTGTCTAAGGTCCGGGTGTATTTGTGGGGCTGCCAGATCACTTTGAGGCGGGAGAGATCCCGCATTTGCTGAAAGGTTTTCAGCGCTTTGAGCGTCGCGGCGATCTCGGTGGGATGGTGGCCGTAGTCGTCGATGACGACACACTCCGCATCGTTCTGGATGATATCGAAACGCTTTTTGATCCCCCGGTAGTTTCGCAGACGCTCCCGCAGGGCCTCGGGCACCTCCCCCAGCTCCATCGCCGCCCGGATCGCCAGGGCCGCATCGAGGGCGATATGCTCCCCGAAGCCGAAGACTTCAAAAGACCCGACTCCCCGCAGGGTAAAGCGGGTGTGGGGTTCACCTTCCACCAAGACAAACTCGATAGCTTCGAGATCTTTGGAAGGGTAGAGATAGGTCGAAGGAAGCGCCTCTCCCAGCGAAGCCAGGAAAGGATCCTCCCCGTTGAGGACCCGGATCTCGGCCAGCTCCAGGAATTTCCGGTAGGCGTTGTAAAAGCGAGTCTCATCGTATTCGTAATACTCCATATGTTCCGGTTCGACATTGGTGACAATCGCCAGGCGGGGATTGGAGTTGAGAAAGCTCTCGTCGCTCTCGTCCGCTTCGAAGACCACCCGGTCGTTGGGAGCACTGCGGACATTGGAACCGAACTGCTTGCTAATGGCCCCGATGAGGGCGTTGGTCTCGGGCAGAAGTGCCGCCAGCATGGCCGAGGTGGTGCTCTTGCCGTGGGCCCCACCAACGGCGTAGACCTCCTTGTCCGCCAGAATGAACTTCAGCGCCTCCTTGCGGCTGAGCAACTCGATCCCCAGCTCCTTGGCCCGCTGATACTCCACATTGCTGGGGCGTACCGCCGCCGAGTAGATCACCCGGTCCGCCCCCTCCACCGCGTCGGGGTGGTGGGGGATGGTGATCTTGGCCCCGTAGTTGAGCGCCAGATCATCGGTGATCTCGCTCTGGCGCATGTCACTCCCGCTGATGCTGTGCCCCCGCCCCGCCAGAAACTTGGCCAACGCCGAAAGCCCGATCCCGCCGATGCCGATGAAATGGATTTTCATAGCGCCTCCGGCCTGCTGCCGGAGGCAGCGTTATTGGTATATTGGTTATTGGTTATTGGGGGCAGGGCTGACGCCCTGTATGGCGGGAATAAATTCCCACTTCCATAAAAAACGCGTCGCAAAGCGACGCCCCAAAACTCCTCACTCCTCACTCTTCACTCCTCATTCTCTTTCAGATATCAAAGCACTGCAAAGCAGTGCCAACCAAAACCATTCACCATTCACCATCAACTATTCACCCGTCGTTTTGCTGTTCTCCTCCATTTTCGCCAGCAGCGCCTTCCCTTCGGCGACTTCTTTGGCAAACATCTGCAGGAGAATATCCTGGGGCTGGACGAAGCTGGTGATAAAAAAGGCGCTCGCATCATTGGGATCGATCGACTTCACATCCGCCAGATTCTCGATGAAGCTGTCAAAATCGTGCCCCGCCGCCACGGCGGCCGCGTGGATCATCATGGCGTCACGCAGCTCCTCTTCGGTGATGAGATAGTAGAGAATCAGAAAGATCTCTCTGGCCCCTTTCTGATCGTTTTCACTGTAGCGCTGGATCCCGTGTTCATAGACCGCCCTCGCCGTCGCCCACTGCTCGGGATCGCTCATATCGAAACGCCCCCCTTCGCTCAGGGTCTGGGAGAGCCGGTCGAAGGCTTCGTTGACGATGAAGGTGAAGAGCTCGTTGATCTCCTCCTGCTCCGCCTCCATCAGCAGCTTGGCATCCAGGAGCTGATACCCTTTGGCGATGGAGCGCTGGGCCCGCATCTCCTTCTCCAGCAGTTTCAGATTCTCCTGAAACTGAGGGTCGTTTTTCAACGCCTCCAGATCGATCGCCTCGTCGTTGTTGTTCTCAGTATTCATTGTATTCCTTCCTCTTCATTCAGATTCGTGTTGCAAAGCAACACCCCATAATCCAACATCCAAAATCCATCATCCAAAATCTCGCCGAAAGGCGGCCACTCTCTCCAGCGCCTCCCGCATCGGCGCCTCTTCGTAGACCAGCGCCAGACGGACATAGCCTTTGCCCACCCCGTTTCGGCCCAGGAAGGAGCCGGGCAGGACTTTTAGATTATAGCGTCGATAGAGCTCCCGGGTAAAGGCCAGCTCATCCCCGACCTCCATCCAGATATAGAAGGTCGCCTCGGGAGGCTCCACCCCCAGGATTTCCCCGGCCAGCTCAAAGTTGCGGCGGTACTTGCGACGGAAACCCTCCACATGCTCCTGATCCTCCCAGGCCTTAGCCGCCGCCCGCTGCAGCGGCAGCGGGGAGGCGCAGCCCACGTAGGTACGGTAGCGCAGATACGCCTCCAGTACTTTTCGGTCCCCGGCGATAAATCCGCTGCGCAGCCCCGGAGCGCTGGAGCGTTTGGAGACGGAGTTGATCACCAGGACGTTATGAAACTCCGGGTTGCCTGCGGCAATACTCGCCTCCAGCAGAGAGGGGAGAGGACGCTCGAGCCAGAGATCGATATAGCACTCGTCGTTGAGCAGCAGGAAATCGTGCTTTTGGGCCAGCTGCACCCAGGCCTGCATCTGTGTGAGAGGCATCACCGAAGCGGTGGGGTTGTTGGGGGTGTTGAGGATCACCAGATCACAGCGGGAGAGGAGCGATTCGTCCATGGGAGGCTGAAAGCCGTTCTCCGGGGTCAGATCCAGATGAACAATTTTGGCCCGGCTGGCGATCGCTGCCCCCTCGTAGATCTGGTAGAAGGGGTTGGGAAAGGCCATGATCGGATCGGACTTGTCGTGCAGATAGAACTGGGGAAAGTTGAAGAGAAGCTCCCGGGTCCCGAAACTGGGGATCAGCTGATCCATCCCCAGCTCCAGCCCGAAACGCTGCCGCAGATAGCTCAGCATCGCCTCTTTGAGATACTCTTCTCCCGCGGTCTTGGGGTATTTGTTGAGCAGCGCCGCCGCGTCGCAGAGCTCCCGCCGGATAAACTCCGGTGTCTCGAACTGAGGCTCCCCGATGGTGAGGCTCATAGGTGTATAGTCGCCGTTGGGCGTCACATCTGCCAGTAGCTGAGTCAGTTTTTCGAACGGGTAGGTTTCAAACTGCATTTTTTTCCTTGGGGAGAAAATCGGAAACTAGTAACTAGAAATTAATGGTTGATCAATTGAGCTCTCTGAAAAACCTAAGAGTTACGCTTACGTCATCCTGAACTTGATTCAGGATCCACGGTTTAATGGGTATTCAAAGCCCTGGATTCCGGGTCAAGCCCGGAATGACGGTTGTTTTACAGAACACTCAATTCTTCATTCCTCGTTCCTCATTCCTCATTTGTTTTTGACGATCCACTCCAGAATCTGATTTTCCAACAGGGCGCCTTTCCAGCGTTCAGGACCGTTGTAGAGAATCACGACGATGTAAAGTTTACCGGAGCGTCCTTTGACGTAGCCGGCGATGTTTTTGGCGTCTTTGAGGGTCCCGGTCTTGACCCAGGCGCGACGACGGACGGGAGAGTTTCGGAAGCGCCGCTTGACCGTCCCGTCCATCCCGGCGATCGCCAGGGTTCCCATCCAGGTCCAGGCGTAACGCCGGTGGGCATCTTCCAAAAGGCGGTGCAGCGCCCTCGCCGTGGTCCGGGTGCGGCGGCTGAGACCGCAGCCGTTGTCCAGGATCGTCTCCTCACCCAAAATTCCTCGGGCTCCCAGGATCTCCCGGACCGCCTTGCGCCCTTTGGCCTCGGTGGCCGGGGCTCCGAAACGTTTGGCCCCCAGGAGGAGAAAAATGTGGCGGGCATAGAGGTTGTTGGAGCGCTTGTTGGTCTTGGTGACGATCTGCAGCAGGGGACGGGAGTAGTGGGTCAGCAAAGGCCGGGCCCCGGCGG
>NZ_WFQN01000175.1 GCF_015487065.1 Nitratifractor sp. | reverse complement strand
GAGGTCTTCGAGGCGGTGGAGGCGACCATCAAAGAGACCGGTCTGAAACCGGAGATCTTCGACAACCCTGACAAAGAGCATCCCGAAAAAGAGGGGATCTATCTGGAGTTTCACGAGGAGGCGCAGCGTGACGCCGGGGATTTCTTCGACCGGGTGCTTCACAAGCTCAACGTCGTTTGCCCGAGGGATGACTGATGAAACGTCTCCTGCTTCTTTTACTCCTTATTGCCACCACTCTTCTGGCCTCGGCCAAGGATCCTGTCGTGATTCTCAAAACCAACCGGGGGGATATTACCCTGCGGCTCTATGCCAAAGCGGCTCCTCTGGCGGTGGAGAACTTCACCAAACTGGCGAAGAAAGGCTACTATAACGGCACGATCTTCCACCGGGTCATCAAAGGCTTTATGATCCAGGGGGGCGATCCCACGGGAACCGGAAGGGGTGGCAGCTCGATCTGGGGCAAGGAGTTCAAAAACGAATACGCTCCCAACCTGGTCTTCGACCGTCCCTATCTCCTGGCCATGGCCAACCACGGTCCCAATACCAACGGCAGTCAGTTCTTCATCACTGTGGCTCCCGCCCCCTGGCTCAACGGCGGCTATACGATCTTCGGCGAAGTGATCCGAGGGCAGAAGGTCGTCGATGCCATCGACCGGACCCCTACCGGGCCCGGCGATCGGCCCCTCAAAGAACAGAAGATCCTCAAAGCGGTCGTCAAGTAGAGATGGATCTGGAGGCGCTGCGCGGGGAACGGCAGGGCTGGCTGCGCTGGAAAAATATCGCCCCGTTGCAGGAGGCGATTGCGGCCCTGCCCGAACCTGAAGTACGCCGGATCGAGCTGGGCGATGTCGTCTCGGTGGAGCTGGAGCCGGCTTACGAAGCCGAGACGGCGCCGCAGATTGAAACGACGGCCAGAATGCTGATGCCCTGGCGCAAAGGCCCTTTTCGTCTGGGTGAGCTCCTGATCGATACTGAGTGGCAGAGCCAGATCAAATACAATCTCCTCGAACCCCATTTCGATCTGGAAGGGAAGGTCGTCGGCGATATCGGCTGTAATAACGGCTACTACCTCTTCCGGATGCAGTCACAGAATCCGGCGAAACTCGTAGGATTCGATCCGTCGGCTCTCTACTACTCCCAGTTCCGTTTTCTGGAGCGGTTTCTGCGAAGCGGAATCCGTTATGAGCTGCTGGGGGTGGAACATCTTCCCTTTTACGAAGAGCCTTTCGATACCCTCTTCTGTCTGGGGGTTCTCTACCACCGGACCGACCCGATCGCGACGCTCAAGGCGCTCAAAAGCGGGCTGAAAAAAGGGGGAGAGCTTTTTCTGGATACCTTTATGATCGAAGGGGAGGGGGAGTATTGCCTCAGTCCTGCCGAACGCTACGGCAAGATTCCCAATGTCTATTTCATACCGACGGTAGAAGCGCTGAAGGGATGGTGTCGCCGGGCCGGTTTCTCCGAAGTGGAAGTGCTGGCCCTTCGGCCCACCGATACGACCGAACAGCGCAAGACCGACTGGATCGCCACCCAGAGCCTGGAGGATTTTCTCGATCCCGATGATCCGTCCAGAACGGTAGAAGGCTATCCTGCTCCCCTCCGTCTCTATATCCGGTGTATCCGATAGCTTCGTTTTTCCGGCGATGGGCGTGAAGGGAAATAAAATAGCCAAAGAATCCTGAAATTCAGTTTTATTTTTAAATAAGCATGCTTTCGGTATAAATACGCTATGAAAAGAGGGAGTGTGTCGATAAATAATCCATTTTTTGGGCTTCCTCTACAATTTTTGATTGGGCATGTGATACGGTATGAGGATATTGACAGTCGGATTTGACGAAGAGTTTTCCAAAGAGGTCGAGGCGGAGATCGGAAAATATTTTATCTGCATTGTGGACAGCGCGCGGGATCTCTATGACGCGAGCAACTTCACCTATTTTCGTCACTATGAGCTGATCATCATCGTGGATGAGGGGGTCCAGTTTTCCCTGGAACGTTACATCAACGAGATCAAGAAGAAGAAAAAAGAGACCAAGATCATCCTCCTGACCGAAAAGCCGGAGCATCAGCGGGCCTTTTTCGCGCTGGGGGTTGATGATGTAGTCTTCAACCATATCTACGAGCCTGATCTGATCGCCGCCCGGGTCCTGGCCAATATGCGCAATCTCTACGGTACCAAGGTCAATATCGACAAACTCTGTATCGATATCGTCAACAAAAAGATCGAATACGACGACAAAGTGGTCTCTCTCAACGGCAAGACTTTCGATATCCTGGCCTATCTGGCCCTGCGCAAACAGCGGGTCTTCTCCAAGGACGAGATCATCAACGCCCTCTGGGAAGAGCCCGAATATGTCAGCGACAACACCGTCGAAGTGGCCATCAACCAGATCCGCAAACGCCTGCGCAGTATCCTGGGATTCCAGGTGATCCACACGGTACGCCGCCGCGGTTACAAATTCTCCTACTGATTTTTTTCTCTTTTTCTCTTCTGAATTGATCCCCCCGGAAATTCACGTCATTTCGGACCTGAACCTGAATCCAGGGCCCGGAATGCTCATAAAGCGGTGGATCCTGAATCAAGTTCAGGATGACGAAATGATGTCCAGTCAGTTTCCCAGAGGCCTTGTTTGACTATGATGTCAAAAAGCGCAAGGAGAGAGCTATGCATCTCAGGACACATCGACAGATCGACGAATCCCTCTGTGGGAGGGTAACGGCATTAGAGGAGGGCTTCGCCCGGGTCTGGCTGCACACTACCCAGGCGATGGTGGCTGACGAGAAGGGG
>NZ_WFQN01000174.1 GCF_015487065.1 Nitratifractor sp. | reverse complement strand
CTTGAAACAGATCGCCGAGCGACTGGTTTCCGAAGCGGTAGTCTATGTGAGCGATGCCGGGATGCCGGCCATCTCCGATCCCGGGCAGCTGCTGGTGGCCTGGTGTCAGGAGCGGGGAGTCCCCTATGATGTCCTACCCGGTCCCAGCGCCGTGACGGTCGCCTATGCCGCCAGCGGTTTTGAAGCGGGGCGTTTTCTCTTTTACGGTTTTCTGCCCCATCAGGGACGACCGCGCCGGGAAGCGTTGGAGAACCTGCTGCGCTCTCCCTGGGATACGGTCCTCTATGAGGCTCCCCACCGTCTGGAAAAGCTTCTATCGGCTATTGCCGAGCGGGATCCGAACCGTGAGATTTTTGCCGCCAAAGAGTTGAGCAAGAAACATCAACGATACTATCGCGGCACTGCCGGAGCATTGTTGGAGAGCTTGCGTGCGGAAGGCGCGATCCGGGGAGAATGGGTGGTGGTGATGGCCGGGGCGAAGACCTCGGCTCCGGTGCTCCATGCCGAGGAGATTGAGGCGATGGATCTGCCCCCCAAGGTCAAGGCCAAGCTTCTCGCCCGCCTGCTGGGCGGTACCGTCTCGGAGTGGTACGACCGCTTGGCCCGGAAGCGCTGAGATTTCCGGTGACTGTCCCGGAACTCTTTTGCTGCTTGACCGTTAGGAAAAAATGGTAAAATCCCCTATGATTATTTATGGAAAACAGGTGGTACTGCATGCACTGCGATACCACCCCGAACGTGTCGAAAAGATCTATATCGCCAAAAAAGGCGTGTTGCCCCGGGATCTCTTCGAAAAGTACGGAGCCAAGATTACGTTCATCGAAAACCGTTGGGCTCAGCAGCTGAGCCGGGGAGGCAACCATCAGGGCCTTCTGGCGGAGATTACCGATTTTGAACCCGCGACGTTGGCTGAGATCAAGGAGGGGGCTTTTGCCCTGGTTCTTGACGGACTGACCGATGCGGGGAATATCGGGGCGATTGTCCGCAGTGCCTATGCCTTGGGAGTGGAGGGGATCGTGGCGACCGGAATCGGGCAGCTTAATTTCGCTGCCGTGACCCGCACCAGCAGTGGAGCCCTACTGGAGATGCCTTTTGCTCTGCATCGGAATATCCTCGATGTGCTCCATGAGCTCTCTCAGGCGGGACATCGGCTCTACGGAGCCTCCATGGAGGGAGAGCCCATCGAAGAGAAAACCTTCGCCCGACGCCGGACCCTGGTCCTGGGCAGCGAAGACCGAGGGCTCTCCAAAAAGGCGAGAGAACGGTTGGATGAGACTGTCGCGATTCGGATGAAGCGGGAGTTTGATTCTCTCAATGTCAGTGCCGCAGCCGCCATTATGATACACAGGATGAGTTATGCAGTTGAATGAAATTATCGAAGAGAATACGCTCCCGACGATTAGCCGACGAACCCGGATTGCTGTCGAGAATCTGGATGCCCTGCTTCATCGGGATTGGTCCCGCTTGAAAAAGGTGCAGGCTTTGGGCTTTATCTCCATTTTGGAGCGGGAGTACCACGTCGATCTGAGCGATCTCAAGGCCGACTGTCGGGCCTACTTCGCCGAGGCGGGTCCGGTAGAAGAGGCGCCGCCTTTGATTGTTACCCCGGCCGCCGAGGAGGAGCAGGGGAAAGGTTGGCGTATTCTTCTTCTGATTTTGGTCTTGATTGCCGCTTTTGGGGGGTGGAGATACTTTTCGACACCGGCAGGTTCGGAAAGCAATGTGACGACTACAACGGCAAGCCGGAAAGGGGGAGGCTTTTTTGACTCGGTCTTTACCATGACGAAAGGGTGGTTTGGCGGGGAAAAGCCGTCGCTTCAGGAAACGGAGATTGCTTCATCGGAGCCTCCGGCTGTTTCGGGAGCCTGGGCGGAACAGAACGAGAGCGAAAAGAATCAGACGGTCCAGGTCTCATCCCCGTCCTCAGCTGCCACTTCCGAAGAGAATCTTTCTTCGGAGGAGAAGCATACGCCCAAACCTACGCCGGCGGCTGGTGAAGAGAATGAAGAGGCCAAGATCATCACCCAGGTCAAAAAGGAACAGGCAAAAGCCGAGGAGTTGCGCCGGCAGAGTGCCGCAGAGCCCAAGGCAACGTCCGCCGAAGAGAATCTCTCCGATCTTTCGCGTATGATCTTGGCGGCGACGGCCGGTAACGGTGAAGCGAAACCGCCGCAGGAAAAAGCCTTGGCTCCCACCGTGCCTTCGATGGAGCAGCATGCCGAGAAGAAGAAAGCGCCGGCATCCCAAAGTGATCAGAAGACCGTTTCCGCTCCCAAGGCGGCAAAAGCTCCCCAAAGCGCGGCGGCTGCCTCGGCAACGCCCCCGAAGCCCGCTGCGAAAAAAACGGCGGTGACCGATGCTCTGGTGATTTTCCATCCCCGTTCCAAAGTCTGGGTCGGCTATACCGATCTAAGAACGATGAAACGGGTAGCCAAAGTGACCAATGAAGATATCACCTTCGATACCTCCAAGGGGGACTATATTTTGGCGACAGGACATGGCAGAGTGGAGTTTCGGGGGAAAAACAGCCTGAAACTCGCCGACGGTTCCCGGCACTTCTTTATGATCGCTCAAGGGGGAGTCCGGGAGATCTCCCATGAAGCGTTCCAACGACTCAACAAAAGTAAGGTGTGGTAAACAATGTTTGACGAAATACAGTTTGATAAAATCAATCGGCTTCCCAAGTATGTCTTCGCCGTCGTGAACGAGTTGAAGATGGCGGAGCGCCGCGCCGGGGCCGATGTGGTGGATTTCTCTATGGGCAATCCCGACGGTCCGGCTTTTGAGCCGGTGATCGAGAAGCTGGTGGAGACCGCCCGCAAACCCCATACCCACGGCTACAGCGCCTCCAAGGGAATCTACAAGCTCCGACTGGCCATCACCAACTGGTACCTGCGCAAATACGATGTGGTCCTGGATCCCGAGACCGAAGCGGTAGCGACCATGGGGAGCAAAGAGGGCTACGTCCACCTGGTCCAGGCCATCACCAATCCCGGCGACGTGGCCATCGTGCCTGATCCGACCTATCCGATCCACTCCTACGCCTTTATCCTGGCGGGAGGCAATGTGGAGAAGATGAAGTTGACCTTCGACGAGACCACTTTCGAAGTTGACGAGGAGCGTTTCTTTACCGATCTGGAACACGCCCTGCGCAACTCGGTCCCCAAGCCCAAGTTTCTGGTGGTCAACTTTCCCCACAACCCCACCACCGCCACGGTCGGGCTGGACTTTTATGAACGGCTGGTGGCAATCGCCCGGCGGGAGCGCTTCTACATCATCAGCGACATCGCCTATGCCGACATCACCTACGACGGGTACAAAACTCCCTCGATCCTCCAGGTTGAGGGGGCAAAAGATGTGGCGGTCGAGAGCTTTACCCTCTCCAAGAGCTACAACATGGCCGGATGGCGGGTCGGTTTTATCGTGGGTAACCCTAAGCTGGTGGGCGCCCTGCAAAAGATCAAATCCTGGCTTGACTACGGGATGTTCACCCCGATCCAGGTGGCAGCGACCGTAGCCCTGGACGAGTATGAGCATCTGGTAGAGGAGATCGTCATCCCCAAGTATCAGAAACGCCGGGATGTGCTCATCGACGCCTTCGGCAAAGCCGGCTGGGAAGTTGGGCGCCCCAATGCCAGCATGTTCGTCTGGGCGAAGATTCCGGAGATCGCCCGGGAGATGGGCTCGCTGGAGTTCTCCAAAGAACTGCTGCTCAAAGCCCATGTGGCCGTCAGTCCCGGGATCGGTTTCGGGGAGTACGGCGACGAGTATGTGCGTATCGCACTGATCGAAAACGAAAAGCGGATCCGGCAGGCGGCCAAAAATATCAAACGGTATCTCAACGAACTCAAAGAGGAGAAGGCAAAGCATGGTTAAAGTGGGGATTCTCGGTGTCGGAACCGTCGGCGAAAGCGTGGCGAAAATCCTGTTGGAAAATGCGGACATCCTCGAAGCCCGTGCCGGCAAGAAGATCGTCCCGGTCCTCGGGGCGGTGCGGGATCTCTCCAAAGATCGTCAGGTTGAGATTCCCCTGACCGACGACCCGATGGCAGTGATCGAAAGTGCCGACGTGGATATCGTCGTGGAGCTCATGGGCGGGGTGGAAGAGCCCTACCGCCTGGTACGCAAGGCGCTGGAGGCAGGCAAACCGGTAGTCACGGCCAACAAGGCTCTGCTGGCCTATCACCGCTACGAACTGCAGGAGATCGCCGGAGAGACGCCGCTCTTTTACGAAGCGAGTGTCGCCGGGGGAATTCCCATCATCGGCGCGCTGCGCAACGGGCTGAGCGCCAACCACATCGAGTCGATCAAGGGGATCATGAACGGTACCTGCAACTTCATGCTGACCAAGATGATCAAAGAGGGAGCCGACTACGAGGCGGTGCTCAAAGAGGCTCAGGAGCTGGGCTACGCCGAAGCGGATCCCACCTTTGACGTGGGAGGCTACGACGCGGCGCATAAACTGCTGATCCTGGGCTCCATCGCCTACGGCATCGACGCCAAGCCTGAAGAGATCATCATCGAAGGGATCGAAAAGATCACCGCCACCGATGTGGAGTTCGCTCAGGAATTCGGCTATGAGATCAAGCTGCTCGGCATTGCCAAAAAGGTGGAAGCGGGGGTAGAGATGCGGGTGCATGCCACGATGATTCCCGCCGAGAGCATGATCGCCAAAGTCGACGGCGTGATGAACGCTGTCAGCGTTGTGGGGGACCGGGTCGGGGAGACGATGTTCTACGGCCCCGGGGCCGGCGGCGACGCGACCGCCAGTGCGGTCATCGCCGATATCGTCGAGATTGTCCGGGGCAACAGCGGCCCGATGCTGGGCTACAAGAAGGGGCTCGAGAGCGGCCTCCCTCTTGTCGCTCCCGAAGCGATCAGTTCCCAGTACTATCTCAAGCTCAAGGTCCTGGATCGCCCCGGGGTCCTGGCCCAGGTCACCAGCACCCTGGGAGAGTTCGGCATCTCCATCGAGTCGATGCTCCAGAAACCCTCCCGCTATGCCGACCGGGTCCGGCTGCTCTTTACCACCCATCGCTGCGAGGAGCGCAAGATGAACGAGGCGATCGCCGCCCTGAAGTCTCTGGAAGTGGTCGACGAGCAGGTAACGATGATCCGGATCGAAAAGTAGGAGGCAACCATGGCCAAAGCCAAAGAGCACTATTTCGATATCAGCGCGAAGCTGGACATGATGGAGATGAAAAACGCCATCGAACAGGCCAAAAAAGAGGTGACGACCCGTTTCGACTTCAAAGGGATCCAGACGGAGATCGAGCTCAACGAAAAGGCCAAAACCCTCTCTCTGGTCAGCTCCAGCGACTCCAAGATCGACGCCCTGAAGGATATCCTGCTCTCCAGGATGATCAAACGGGGGCTCTCGCCCAAATCCCTGGACGAAGTGAAAAAAGAGGGAATCAGCGGCGGCAACGTCAAGGTGATCTACCGAATCGTCGATGCCATCGACAAAGAGGAGGCCAAGGAGATCGTCAAAACCATCAAGGCCCTCAAACTCAAAGTCACCCCCGCCATCCAGGGTGACGAGATCCGGGTCAGCGGCAAAAAGATCGATGATCTGCAGCAGGTCATCGCCGCGGTCAAAACGCTGGATCTCAAAGCGCCCCTGGTTTTCGGCAATTTCAAATAATAATCAAAGATCAATAGCTTTTCAAATTCAAAAAATCATCAAAGGCGCATTATTATGATTGAACAGACCCGAAAGATTCTGGGAGAAGTCCTCTATCCGGGCTTTCCCAAAAGCATTGAAGATTACGGTTTCATCCGCCGTGTGGAGGCGGGATCGGCGGGGGTACAGATCGTTCTGGAGATTCCCTCCGCCTCCGAGCAGGTGGCCGGGCAGTTGCGTCTCGAGATCGGCAAACGGCTGGAAGTTGCGGGGATTGCTCTGGAGTATGTGGAGATCCGCCAGCCTCCCAAGCCCCGCCAGACCAGCTCCGACGGACGTAACGCCCTGCCCAATGTCGCCAACTTCGTCATGGTCAGCTCCGGCAAAGGGGGGGTGGGCAAATCGACCACCACCGTCAACCTGGCCCTGGCTCTGGCACAGCAGGGCAAACGGGTCGGGCTGCTTGATACTGACATCTACGGCCCCAACATCCCGCGCATGATGGGGATCGAAGGGGTACAGCCGGTCTTTCTGGGAAACAAGATCAAACCGATTCCCGCCCACGGCCTCAAGGTGATGAGTATGGGATCCCTCATCGCTCCCGATGCGTCGCTGATCTGGAAGGGGGCGATGGTGACCCAGGCGATCGAGCAGATGCTGGAGGATATCCAGTGGGG
>NZ_WFQN01000173.1 GCF_015487065.1 Nitratifractor sp. | reverse complement strand
GTTGTATTGAGCTGGAGAGTCTGATTGGGGTTCTCACAACGGATTTGTGTGAGCATTTTATTCCCCGGTTCTTTGTAGAGACGGATCAGTGAGCGGCCACGAAGCGAATCGATGAGATCATACCTGATCGGACCGTTGCGAAAAGTGATCGAGGCGTTTCCTGCAGCGTCGATGCTATAGCGGAATCTCTCTTTGGGTTCTACTCTCCCTTTTGGATATCTGAGGAGGACCGTTCCATGCTTTCCGATGCGAAATTGGAGGTAGCCTTGTAGCTTGTTGAATTGTGGGGAGGCACAAAGCGCATACACTTTTGTGCCGCTGACACAGCGCCAAAGGGTCTGCTCATCCCCGCGGCATAGGGGATGTTCTGTATCGCTGCGGTTTGGTTTTGCCGTCGGGGTGGAGGAGTGCGCATAGAGGGATGGATGGTTCAGGAGTGTTATAGAAAGGAGAAAAAAGAGGTTTTTGACTCTGGTTTGGTGATGCATATGCAGGAAAGATCGTCTTTGAAATGTGGTGAATGGTCGGGGTGACAGGATTTGAACCTGCGACCTCCTCGTCCCGAACGAGGCGCGCTACCAGGCTGCGCCACACCCCGATATAATTTCGGAGCGTATTTTATCCTTTTTTCCTTACACTCGGGACAGAGGGCTTTCTCCGGGAGCTTCAGATCTCCTCTTCGCTCTCGTCGAGGAAGATTCTGTCGGGGCAGGGGAGGCGTTCAAGAGTTTTGTCTCCGGTCTGCGGATCGAGGATCACCCGATAGAGGGCGCCGCGGATGAAAGCGGGTTTGAAATCGAAGCTCTCCACCTCCAGCGGAATCTTTCCGTACCGGCTCCGGGTGGGAACCAGGGTATCGCAGAGGGTGTCGAAAAAACTTTCGGTGAGGATCGCATAGGTATCCAGATCCATGCTGCAGTCGTAATAGCCCAGCTCCGTCTCCTCGGCATGGAAGGTCTCTTCGTCACTCTCGGCCCCCAGATCCCAGACTCCCAGTCCCTCTTCGCTGCGCAGATAGAAGATCTCTCCGGGTTCCGCCCGCTGGATAATGGCCAGAGGGTCGGTAATGGGGATGTTCTTCAGCGTCAGCGCGTCACGGTCGAGCGCCTGTTCTTCGGCGCCGTCGACCGTGACGGTCAGGACATCCAGCGATTCGGGATCGATCCCGGTGACCACCTCTGCCGCTTCCAGCAGATCCAGTTCTCCGCTTTCGACCAGCGCATCCACGTCCTCCATATACCGCAGCAGATCTTCCCGATCCGTCAGGTCATAGGCATCGCTTTCGATCCCTTCGAGTTCCAGCTGATCCAGATTGTAGAGCCCCACTTTTTTTGTCGTCCCTTCCAGATGAATCGATAGTTCCATACTGCGCTCCTTTCTCGTCTTTTTTATAGGCTTTTGACCCCTTTGAAAAACCGCCGGGTATCCTTGCGTCATCCTGAACTTGATTCAGGATCCAGGGTATAATGGGTTTTCCAGGACCTGGATTCCGGATCAAGTCCGGAATGACGGGTGTTTTTCATAGGTATTTAATACTATAGCAGAGTTTTAGATATTCGAGGGCGACCCAGGTAGCCAAAGGAGAAAAGATGACCGTCAGTGCGGGAATTCTGCCCTATCGTCGGAAAAAGAACGGGATCGAACTCTTCCTGATCCATATGGGCGGCCCCTATTGGAAGAACAAGGAGCGCTCCTGGAGTATCCCCAAAGGGATCGTCGAAGAGGGGGAGAGTGTCGAAGCGGCAGCCCGCAGAGAGTTCGTCGAAGAGACGGGTCAGAGGATTGACGGGCCCTTGATTGATCTGGGAGAGGGACGCAGCGGCTCGAAGCGTTTGCGGATCTTCGCCGTCGAGGCACCGCAGCTTTCCGAAACGATCCGTTCCAACACTTTCAGCATCGAATGGCCGCCCCACAGCGGTAGGGAACAGGAGTTTCCCGAAGCGGATCGCGCCACCTGGGTCTCCCCGGAGGCAGCGCGGAAAATCCTGGTCAAAAGCCAGCTTCCCTTTCTCGACCGCCTTGAAGAGAAGCTTGGCTTTTAGAGATCTTCTCCCAGGACATAGGCCAGCTCGTAGTAGTTGTTGACGATATATTCGAAGTCGCTTTTGCTCTCTTCGGTGGCGGCGATGAGAAGCCGCATTCCTGCCTCCAACGGCAGGTCGTCTCCCGGCATGAGCTCGATATGCTCTTCATCCCATTTGCAGAGCAGAATGAGCAGGGGCAGTCTCTCCTTCCGATTGGCCCGGGAGCGCCGCAGGGCTCCCAGGGGAATCTGCCGTCCTTTCTTCAACTCTTTTGCCAGGGCATAGGCGTGATCCTCGTCAATGGTGATCTCGAAGTGCATCGGGTTCTCCCCCAGGGTCGCGTGCATCTGTTCCACCACTTTCGCCCCCCACGCTTCGTCCTTGGTATGCAGAAGCCGGACAAATCGGTAGGCCAGAGGCCGGGCGATGAAGAGGTAGGTGAACTCTGCAAGGATGTGTTCGAGAATATAGACCCGGTTGATCCTGGCGGCCCGGAAGATACTCAGGTCATCCAGGGTGTTCTCCCGTCCGATGGTATAGATTTCGGGGTTGAGCTTTTTGGCGGTGGCCAGGATCGTGAGGTTGATCAGGTCGTCTTTGGTGGCGGCGATGATGGCTTCGGCCTCTTTGATCCCCGCTTCGATCAGGGTGTTGTAGTCCTCTCCGTCGCCGAAAACGGCGCTCTGTTTCTCCTCTTTGTAGTCAGTGGACTTGATATCGACATAACTGTAGGGGATTCCGGCTTTCTTCAGGGCCCGTTCCAGAGCGTGTCCCATGCGTCCGTAGCCGCAGATGATATATTTGCCTTTCGGAAGATGCTCCCGATCCCTTACTCTGAGGATATGACCGAAGGTCCACATCTCCAGGAGCCAGAGGCTGGGGGAGGTCAGGGCCAGATACATCCGGTTGGAGACGAACTGGAAGGGATCTTCGATATAGCGGACTCCCAGGTTGTGGAGGTGTTCGCTCTGGGTCTGGGTGGTCGATTTGATGACCAGTTTGATCCGTTTGTTGAGGAGTTTGCAGAGCAGGGCGATCTTGGTGTTTTTGATATCGTCTTCGAAGAGGGAGACCACGGCCTGGCAGCTTTTTTGATGGATGCCGGCCATCTTGAGCGTCTCGGGGGTGGTGACATCGGCGGCGAGGGAGGGGACCTCGGGGATGAAGTTCTCCAGATCCAGGGCTTCGATCTTTTCGGGGTCCCGGTCCACGACGACGACCCGGATTCCCTCCCGGTTGAGCCAGTCGATGATCAGGTGGGTGATGTTGTTATAGCCCAGGATGATGGTAAAGGGCTCCCGGAGCTCCTGGATCTTTTTGCGGAAGCGGGCGATGTCGATCTCCCGGGCGAGGCGCTTGTCCTGGACCAGGGCCACGATGGCCCCGATGCCGTAGAACCAGCCGATGACGGTGAGGTAGATACAGGCGGAGACCCACATCCTCTGGGGATAGGTAAAGGTGTAGGGGGCTTCGCCGAAGCCGATGGTGGAGGCCATGTAGCTGACGAAATAGAAGGCATCGAAAAAGGACATCCTGTAGGGATGCCCCTGATCGTCCATCCCGGGGATGAGTGTCAGCCCCAGGATCGAGATGGAGAAGGTGACGATGATGACCAGGAAGGGGATCCGCATCCGGCGGATGATGATCCAGATGGTGTTGTTGGTTTCCATGGGGTCCCCGCGGGGAGTCTCCTATCGCTTGGACTTGAGGGTGTCGCCAATGAAGAGGGTCACCGAGACGATGTTGGCGATGAAGGCCCCGGCGGCCAGAGAGACGACGGCGACGGTGCTCTCGAGATTCATCCCGCCCATGACATAGACGGCGAAGGCCCAGACGGTTGCCGAAGCGATGAGCTGGATATCGGCGACGAGGCTGGTGGCCAGGAGGACCGAACCGAGCTGGGTCTTGTCTCCGAGCTTGAGGATCGTGGCGATCAGGTTGATGACGATGGCGGCGAAGAGTTCGTAGCCGCTGTGGTACTCCAGGTTGGAGGGGTCGCCGTAGACAAAACCGAAGTTGATGGTCATGGCGAGGATAAAGAAAAATCCGGAGATAACCTTCTCTGTATTCATACACACTCCTTATGGTGATGATAGTGTAGAACGGAGCGGCTTAGAAAGTGATGGACAAAAAAACCAATGTTTCAGATCGCTGTTTTGCGGAAAAAGTCCCGGACGTATTCATAGCCGCTGTAGAGGGTCAGGGCGACGGCGATCCAGAGCAGCAGGGTGCCGCCGGGCCACTCCATGAGCAGGAAGCCGATGGCGAACATCTGGCTGACGGTCTTGACCTTGCCCATCCAGCTGGCGGAGATGTCGATCCCCTGGCTGACGGCGGAGACCCGCAGACCCGTAATGAAGAGCTCCCGGGTCAGGATCAGGTAGATCGCCCAGGGATCGGCCCGCCCCAGAAGCATGAGCCCCAGAAAGCCCGCCAGGGTGAGCATCTTGTCCGCCAGAGGATCGAGGATCTTCCCCAGGATCGTCACCTGGTCGAAGGTCCGGGCGATATAGCCGTCAAAAAAGTCGGTGGCGCTGGCCAGAACGAAGAGAAAAGCCGCCGCATAGTCGAGCCAGCTGTAGTGGATCCCGGCGAAAATGCTCCAGTCTCTATCGACCAGCAGCATATACATCAGCGGCGCCATCAAGAGGCGGATGAAGGCGAGGAGATTGGGCACGTTATACATCTGCACCCTTGTGCAGATGTATAACGTGGATTTTGGATTTTGGATTTTGGATTTTGGATTGAAAAATAAATTGTAGGATAATGCTTATAAAGTGGCTTTCTAACCAATATACCAATATACCAATATACCAATATACAAACAATCCCATTCTCAATCCTCCATTCCGCTGAGCGAAGATCAGCGGAACGTCGTTCCTCCGTCGACGACCAGGGTCTGGCCGGTGATCCAGCCGGCGTCGTCACTGCAGAGGAAGAGGATGGCGCCGGCCAGGTCTTCGGGGGTGCCCATGCGGTTGAGCGCCGAGCGTTTGACGGTTTCGGCTTTGACCTCTTCGTAGTTGGTGAAGGCCCGCAGGGCGTCGGTCTCGATGGGGCCGCCGCTGACGGCGTTGACTCGGATGTTCCACTCCCCCAGCTCCACGGCGGCGTAGCGGGCCATGGCTTCGACGGCGGCTTTGTTGGTGCCGTGTCCGGCGTAGTTTTCGATGTAGATCAGGTTGCCGGTGGAGCTCAGGGTCACGATGGCACCGCCTCCCACCTTTTGCATCCGTTTGGCCGCCTCCTGGCTGCCGGCGACGAAGGCTCCCACGGTGGCCATATAGATATTGGCCAGGCCCTTTTTGGGACGGAGTTTCATAAACTTGCCGTAACCGCCGACGACGGGGCGGCCGTAGATCATGGCGTTGGAGACGAAGAAATCGACCCGGTCGAAATCTTTGTCAATCGCTTCAAAAAGCGGTTTGAACTGATCGGTATCGAGGATATCCAGCGGATAGCAGCGGGCTTTGACGCCGTAGCTCTCTTCCAGCTCCCGGGCGAAGGTCTCGGCGGTCTCTTTGTTGGAGTTGTAGGTGAAAGCGACGTTGACGCCGTTGCGGGCGAACTTTTCGGCGGTGGCTTTGCCGATGCCCTTGGTGGCCCCGGTAATGACCAGGGTTTTACCTTTCATGTTTTCGTACATCTTATTTGACTCCCGGAATGGTGTAGTTGGCAAGGGCCGCTTCGATCTTTTTCATACTCTCGGCACCGGGAGGAACGAGGGGCAGGCGGTACTCCAGGCTGGGGATGAGGCCGGCGATATACATGGCGGCTTTGACGGGAATGGGGTTGGACTCGACGAACATCGCCTTGTTGATGGGATAGAGCGAATCGTTGATCGCCTTGGAAGCGGCCAGGTCTCCCGAGAGGGCGGTATGGACCAGCTTCGATTTGAGATCGGGCAGGAGGTTGGCGGTGACGGAGATGATCCCTTTGGCCCCGTTGGCCAGGAGAGGGTAGTCGATGGCGTCGTCGCCGCTGACCAGGCAGAGCTCGGGACGGGCCGCCAGCAG
>NZ_WFQN01000172.1 GCF_015487065.1 Nitratifractor sp. | reverse complement strand
TTTTCCTGATCCTCAACACCTTCGCCCAGGGCAAAGAGGCGGTGGTCTCCCGGGGAGAGCTGGTGGAGATCGGCGGGAGTTTCCGGATCCCCGAGGTGATGGCGGCCAGCGGAGCGAAGCTGGTGGAGGTGGGCACCACCAACAAAACCCGACTTGCCGATTACGAAGCGGCCATCGGTGAGGAAACGGCGATGCTGATGAAGGTGCACAAATCCAACTACGCCATCGAGGGGTTCAGTGCCGAGGCAGCGATGGAGGAGATTGCGGCCCTGGCCCGTGAACGGGGGCTGATCGACTACTACGATCTGGGAAGCGCCTACCTTCCGGAGTTGCCCTGGGGATTGGGGGCGGCGGAGCCCTCTTTGCCCAGGATTCTGCGTGATCCCCCGTCGCTGCTGAGCTTCAGCGGCGACAAGCTCTTCGGAGGGGTGCAGGCGGGGATCATCCTGGGGCGCAAGGCCCTCATCGACCGGCTCAAAAAGAATCAGATTCTGCGGATGTTCCGGGTGGACAAGGTGACGCTGGCGCTGCTGGAGCGGACGGTGCTGGCCTACCGCCGGGGGGAGACCGACAAAATCCCCGTCCTGCGGATGCTCTTTGCCACCCCAGGGCAGCTGCGAAACCGGGCCGAGGCGCTAAGAAAGCGACTGCCGATCCCGGCGGAGATTCTGGATTCGCAGACCTACGTCGGCGGCGGCACCATGCCCAACCGGAAGATTCCCACCGTCATCCTGGCCCTGGAGGGAAAAGCGCAGGAGCTGGAGGTCGCCTTCCGGGCACATCGGATCATCGGCCGGATCGAAAGGGACCGCTTCGTGCTGGATATGCGGACAGTTCGGGAAGAGGATTTCGAGACGATTATCGAGGCGGCATCGATGATATCGAGTGAGGAGTGAAGAGTGAGGAGTGAGGAGTTAAAGGCACCTTTGGCGCTGTTATTGGTGTATTGGTGTATTGGTGTATTGGGGGCAGGGCTTCAGCTCTGCATTGCGGGACTGAAGTCCCGCCTCCTATTGAACGCGTCACAAAGTGATGCCCGAAAATTCTCAATTCTCAATTCTCAATTCTCCATTAAAATTCTACCCACTACCCGCTACCCACTACCCACTCATCCCTCAGGCAGTCCCGCATGAGAGATGTTATCGTCGGTACCGCCGGCCATGTCGATCACGGCAAAACGGCGCTGATCGAGGCAATGACGGGCTACAACGGGGACGAGATGGCCCAGGAGAAGGAGCGGGGGATCACCATTGATCTGAGCTTCTCCAATATGCGCCGGGAGGGGGTCAACGTCGCCTTTATCGACGTGCCGGGGCACGAACGGCTCATCAAGACGATGGCCTCGGGAGCCTTCGGCTTCGACGCGGCGCTGCTGGTGGTGGCGGCGGACGAGGGGATCATGCCTCAGACCCGGGAGCATCTGGCGGTGCTGGATCTGCTGAAGGTGCGGCGTCTGGTGGTGGCGCTGAGCAAAAACGACCGGGCCGATGCCGCGCAGGTCGCAAAGCGGCAGGAGGAGATTCTCACGTTCCTGGGCGAAGAGTACCCTGCGATGGAGCTGCAGGCCCTGGTACCCACCTCGATCCGCGATCCCGAGAGCATCGAGCGGCTGCGGAATATCCTTTTTGCCCTGCCGCCGCGGATCACGGGGGATGCTCCCTTTTTCCGCTACTACATCGACCGGGTCTTCAGCCCCCGGGGGGTGGGGACGGTCGTTACCGGCACCGTGTTGGCGGGACGGGTCCGCAAGGGGGAGAAGCTCAACATCGCCGAGCTGGGCAAGCCGGTCACGGTACGCAATATCCAGGTCCACGGCGAAGATCGCGAGGAGGCCACTACCCATCAGCGGGTCGCCCTCAATCTCGACCTCCCCCATACCAAGCTGCGCAAAGGGTATCTCCTGGCGAGTCGGGGCTATTTTCGGGGCTTTGAGCGGATCGACGTGTCGGTGCGGCAACTGGGAGAGAAGGAATTGCCCCACGGCAGCGAAGTCCTCTTCATCAGCGGAGCCAAACGGGTGGAGGGAAAGATCCTCTACTATGCCGATGCCCGCTTCGCCGCCTTGCACCTGGGTGAAAAGGTCTACACCCGCTTCGGCGATCCCTATCTCCTGCTGGCTTCGGGGCGGGTGGCCGCCGGCGGGGAGATCCTGGTGTCGATCAGTGAACCGATCCGCAAAAATCGCAGGCTCCCGCTGCTGGAAGCGCTGCAGAAGAGGGATTTCGAGATCGCCTTTTCGATCCTGCTGGCCAACCACCGGCGGGGCTTCGGGCTGATTGCCAGCCAGCAGCGCTTCGCGATGAATCACGACGAAGCGCTGGCCGTTGCCCGCCGTATCGCCGGGGCCTATGTGGACGAGGAGGGGCTGGTGCTCTACCCCCAGGAGGCCCTGCAGGAGGTCGAGTCGGCGATCCGCCGCATCTACGAAAACAATCCCAACGCGCTCCTCTCTCCCGCCTCCGTGGTGCTGCGGATCAAGTGGGCCAGCGAGAAGCTGGCGGCGGAGGTGATGGAGCGTCTGGGAGAGAGCGGCTTTTTGCGGCAGGCCGAGGGGCTGTGGCTGCGGGCCGATCGGGACCCTGCCGAGCTGATCGACGCGCTGCCCGAGCAGCTCTACCGGATCCTGGAAGAGGAGGGACTGACCCCCGAAGCCCCTTACGATCTCTACGACCGCCTCGACTTGGACCGCAAACGGGGCGACGGAGCCCTCAAGACTCTCACCCGGGCCAAAAAGGTGATCCGCCTGGCCCACAACCTCTTCGTCACCGATGCCAACCTCCGTCGGGCCCTGGCCCTGATGAGGGAGCTGATGGTCAAGCACGGCTACCTCGACATTCGTCTCTTCAAAGCCGAAACCGGAATGAGCCGCAAATACTGCATCGCCTATCTGGAGTATCTGGACAAGCAGGGAGATGTGGCCCGCGAAGGGGAGCGGCGGATACCGAAGTATCCCGGCTGAATGGGATAGGGTGGCCCCTGTGGGCCCATAGGGCTCCACCCTACAAATAGCAGGAAAGATCCTTTGGGGGTTGCTATAATGCAGCTTATAACTTTTATAAAATGAAGGGGGCGGATGCAGGAGCTCTTTTATGTCGGCTTGATCTTCGTACTTGGCGCTTTTATGAAATGGGTCAGCTACAAGTTCAAGCTGCTCAATGTGGTCGGCTACCTGATTCTGGGCTTCTTCATCGGCCCTCATATGCTCGACATCGTTCCCCAGTCTTTCATCGACAACAGCCATATCATTGTCGATATCTCCCTCTCGTTGATTGCCGTGCTGGTAGGGGCCAATCTCAAATACGAGGTGCTCTGGAGTGTCTGGAAACAGATCGCCGTCATCTCTGTTTTTGAGGCACTTTTCACCTTTGTCCTGATGGGTAGCGTCCTTTACAGTATGTTTCATCTGTTTGATTTCGGTCTCTCGCCCCACTATCGTCTGGCGGTTTCTCTGCTTTTTGGGGCTCTGGCTTCGGCGACGGCCCCCGCTACGATTCTGGCGGTCATCCACGAGCTGAAGATCAAAAGCCGATTCAGTGCCTTTTTACTGGGGGTTGTCGCCATGGATAACGCCATCACCCTGGTTCTCTTCAGTTTTGTTTTGATCGTCGCAGGGGCGAACTTCGAAACGACGGGCCATATTTTTGATCAGTGTGTCCGGATCGTTCCGACCCTCTTCTTTACGCTGGTGGTCGGTACCGTCGGTGCGGTGATCTCTGAAGGGATCGACCGGGTCTTTCGCAACCACCGCAGTATCAAAACCACCTCCACACTGGGTATGATCTTTATCGTCTACAGTCTCAGTGAATATTTGGGCTTGGAGCCCCTTCTGGCCTCGTTGGCGATGGGTATTGCCCTCTCCAATATCTCGACGCGGGATTTCTATCTGGTCAAACGGGAGTTCGATTTTCATCTCAAAGACATCATCTTTATGCTCTTTTTTACCCTCTCGGCCATGCACCTCGATATCCGTTTCGTCCTGAGTATGCCGATGGTTGTCCTGACCTATATCATCGTCCGATTTGTCGGCAAGGTCTCCGGAGTTTGGATCGGTGCGCGGGTGTCGCACTCTTCAAAAACGGTGCAGAAATATCTTGGACTGGCGCTCTTCCCCCAGGCGGGTATCGCGATCGGGCTGGCACTCTCGCTGCAGGAGCAGGCCGGTTTCGGGATTATGGCACCGTTGATGCTCAATGTCATCATCGCCACCACGATGGTGCATGAACTTCTGGGGCCCTTTTTGACCAAATACGCTCTGGAACGAAGCGGCAAATAGCAATAGAGTGTTCCATTGGGTGTGGCACGCTCCCAACGGGGACGTGGGGAGCAAGGGAAATAAGGGCCTGAACCCTCTATTTCTTCTGCTGCAGGATCCAGCGGGCGATTCCCTCGAGCTGTTGCGG
>NZ_WFQN01000171.1 GCF_015487065.1 Nitratifractor sp. | reverse complement strand
CGGCTGGAGTACAAGACCCAGGTCTTCCTCAACCATGAGGGGGACTATTTCCGTACCCGCCTGACCCACTCCCTGGAGGTGAGTCAGATCGCCCGGACTCTTTCGCGGATGCTGGAGCTCAACGAGACCTTGGCGGAGGTAATCGCCCTCTCCCACGATCTGGGGCATACCCCTTTCGGGCATGTGGGAGGCGACCGTCTCGATGCCCTGCTCAAAGCCGACGGTCATTCCAACGGTTTCGAACACAATTTTCAGTCCTTCCGGGTCCTGACGACTTTGGAGAAGCGCTACAAAGATTTTGACGGGCTCAACCTTACCTTTGCTACCCTGGAGGGGGTGCTCAAACACTCCTACCCCTATGATAAACCCTTCTTTCCCGACTGGATCCGGGAGGCCTTCGCTCTGGATCGCCATCCTTCCCTCGAGGCGATGGTGGTCGATCATGCCGATGAGATCGCCTACACCAGCCACGATATCGACGACGGCATCAAATACGGCCTGATCGATTTTTCGGATCTGGAGGATCTGGAGATCGTGCAGGAGGTGGACCGGAGGGTGCGGGCTGAAGGAGTCGTTCCCGGTGAGTATCTCTACCGCCACCGTTTCGTCGCTTCATTGATCCGGCTGTTGGTGGAGGACTTCATCGAGCATTCCCGCCCGGGGGCCGAGGCTCACCGTTCCGACCGGCCGCTCTGTGCCACGCTTCCGGCGGAGGAGCCTCTGCCCGTCGGTTTCTCCGCTTCGGTGGCCACCGGACTCAAGCGGCTGAAGAAACGCCTCTATCTCAAGCTCTACCGCCACGAAAAGATCGTTCGTAATATGTACGCAGGCAAACGATGTGTCGAAGCCCTCTACCGGGCCTACAGCGAGGAGCACGATCTGCTCCCCGAATCCCAGAAAGCGCTCTTCGCCCGCCGGCCGGTTCATCGGGTCATTGTCGACACCATCGCCTCCATGACCGATCGCTATGCCCTGAAAAGCTACCATCAGATCTACGGGATCTCTCTAAAGTAGTTGTAAAGGGGTTTAAGCTTCTTCACCGTTGTTCTTTCCCCGATTTTTCTTTCCTCAAAATCTCGTTATCCGGGACCTGCGCAGGCACGATGGAAAACATTTGGATATAATGCGCGCAATTTCATAAGAATACACTGTTAGGAAACTTCATGCAAAAGATCAAAAACATCGCCGTCATCGCCCACGTCGACCACGGCAAGACCACCCTCGTCGACGGACTGCTCCAGCAGAGCGGCACCTTTGCCGCCCACCAGGAGGTGGACGAGCGGGTGATGGACAACAACGATATCGAAAAAGAGCGGGGGATCACGATCCTCTCCAAAAACACCGCTATTACCTACGGTGACCACAAGATCAACATTATCGACACCCCGGGCCACGCCGACTTCGGCGGCGAGGTGGAGCGGGTGCTCAAGATGGTCGACGGTGTTCTGCTCCTCGTCGATGCCCAGGAGGGGGTCATGCCCCAGACCAAATTCGTCCTCAAAAAGGCGATCGAACTGGGCCTCAAGCCCATCGTTGTCGTCAACAAGATCGACAAACCCGCCGCCGAGCCCGAGCGGGTGGTGGATGAGGTCTTCGACCTGTTGGTGGCCCTGGAGGCCAGCGACGAGCAGCTGGAGTTCCCGGTGCTCTACGCGGCCGCCAGAGACGGCTACGCCAAATGGAATCTGGAGGATGAGAACAAAGACCTCACCCCGCTCTTTGAAGCGATCATCGAGCATGTTCCCTATCCGGAAGGTTCCGCCGAGGCGCCGACCCAGGCCCAGATCTTTACCCTCGATTATGACAACTTCGTTGGCCGGATCGGTGTGAGCCGAATCTTCAACGGCCGGGTCAAAAAAGGGGACGAGTATCTCCTGATCAAAGCCGACGGTGAAAAAGTCAAGAGTCGGGTGAGCAAACTGATCGGATTCCGGGGACTGGATCGGATCGAGATCGACGAGGCCGAAGCGGGAGATATCGTCGCCGTCGCCGGCTTCAGTGATATTGACGTCGGGGATACCCTGGCCGATCCCGAGAAGCCGATGGCACTGGATCCTCTCCATATCGAAGAGCCTACCCTCAGCGTTATCTTCAGTGTTAACGACGGCCCCCTGGCGGGAACCGAGGGCAAGCACGTCACCTCCAACAAGATCCGGGAGCGGTTGGAGAAGGAGATGGAGACCAACATCGCTATGCGGATGGAACCTCTGGGGGACGCCAGCTTCAAAGTCTCCGGACGGGGAGAGCTGCAGATCGGGATTCTGGCGGAGAATATGCGCCGGGAGGGCTTCGAGTTCCTTATGGCCCGTCCCGAAGTGGTCATCAAAGAGGAGAACGGTGTGCGGATGGAACCTTTTGAACATCTGGTGATTGATGTGCCCGAAGAGTTCCAGGGGACCGTCATCGAAAAGCTGGGTAAGCGCAAAGCCGAGATGACCTCCATGACCCCCATGCCCGACGGTACCGTGCGGATCGAGTTCGAAATCCCCGCCCGGGGTCTCATCGGTTTCCGCAGCGAGTTTCTCACCGACACCAAAGGAGAGGGAGTAATGAACCACTCCTTCCTGGAGTACCGCCCCTATACCGGTACCGTCGAGAGTCGGACCCAGGGAGCCCTGGTCTCCATGGACAACGGCGAAGCGGTGGCCTTCAGTCTCTACAACCTTCAGGCAAGAGGCATTCTCTTCATTGAACCCCAGGCCAAGGTCTACAACGGGATGGTAATCGGTGAAAGCGCCCGCCCCGGCGACCTGGAGGTCAACCCTCTCAAAGGCAAGCAGCTGACCAACATGCGCTCTGCGGGAGCCGACGATGCCATCAAACTGGTTCCTCCCCGCAAGTTGACCCTGGAGCAGGCGATGGAGTGGATCGAAGATGACGAACTGGTGGAGGTGACTCCCGAAAACATCCGTATCCGCAAAAAACACCTCGATCCCGCCGCCCGCCGCCGCTCCCAACGGGACAAGAAAAACGCTGCACAGGCGTAATGACAGCACTTGACAGAAACTGTCAGGTGTGTCAAACTCCTAACTCCTAACTCCTAACTCCTAACTCCTAACTCCTAACTCCTAACTCCTAACTCCTAACTCCTAACTGACATCCCTGCCCTCATTCCTGTTGTCCAGGCCCAGTGGAAGTTGAATCCTCCCCGATCCCCGTCCACATCCAGGATCTCTCCGGCGAAGTAGAGTCCTGGGACCTTGCGGGACTCCATCCGCTCCGGATCGATCTCGGCCAGGTCGATCCCTCCGGCGGCCACTTCGGCATAGCGGAAATCCCGGGTCTGTTGGATAGGGAGTTTCAGATGCTTGATCGTATAGACGAGTCGGCCGATCATTTTGCGGTTGAGATCTCTTTCGGATGCAGTTTTGATCCCGGCGATCTTTAGAATGATCGGGACCAGTTTCCGATGCAAAACCCCCTCCAGCCAGAGTTCCAGAGGTAGATTGCGCTCCGGATCGATCCGTGCTGTCAACAGTTTGTTCAAACGCTCTTTGCTCCAATTTGGCATCAGATCGATAGAGAGTTCGCAGGGTTCCCATTCCGCCAGTCGCAGACTCGCTTCCCGGCTCAGATCCAGCACCGCCAGTCCGCTGACGCCGTAATCGGTAAAGAGTAGATCCCCCTCCCGCTCCGTCACGAGACTGCCCGAGGCCAGGAGTCCCACTCTGGCGGGGAGTTTGACTCCTGCCGCCTGTTTTGTCCAGGAGGCCCCGCTCTCCAGGGCCACCAGGGCCGGTCGGGGCGGAATCAGCCGATGTCCCAGGCTCTGGGCAAAGAACATCCCCGCATTGCTGCCTCCCAGCTGGGGAGCGGCCGGAGAGCCGGTGGTGAGAAGGAGTTGGCGGCATCGATGGCTCCCCTTGGAACTCTCCAGAACAAACTCTTTCTGATCCTGCCGGATCCCGGTTACTTGACACTCGGTGACAATCCTGACACCCAGGCGTTGACACTCTCTTGTCAGAAGCTTGACGACACTGGCTGCCTGGCGCCCCATGGGGAAGAGTTTTTCCTCCTCTTCCTCTTCCGTTTCGATACCGACAGAGCGCAGAAAGTCAAGGATCCTTTTTGCATCGTAGCTCTGGAGTGTCTTTTTGACAAGTTCGGGACGGGTGCTGTGGAAGCGGGCAGGGTCGGGACGGCGGTTGGCGATATTGCAACGTCCGTTTCCGCTGACGAGGATCTTTTTACCGGGACGGTCATTCTGTTCCAGGAGAAGGACTTCGATCCCCCGCCGGGCCGCCGTGATCGCCGCCGCCAACCCTGCCGCTCCCGCACCGACGACAATCAGCATTGGGATTTTCCCAATGCTGAAGTGAGGCGTGAGGAGTGAGAAGTGAAGGGCCGAAAGCTCTGTTTTCGGATGGTGAATGGTGAATAGTGAATAGTGAATGGTTTCGGTATGCGTTGCGCTGCAACGCTTCTTTTAAAATATAAAGCGCCGGAGGCGTCCTTTTCATCCAAAATCCGTCCGAGCGAAGCGACAACCCCGCAGGAACGAGGACAAAATCCAAAATCCAAAATTATCGAAGTCATATGGCATTATACAGAGCCAAAACTGCAAAAGGAGTCTTTATGTCCGCACTGGTTGAATTTGCCATGTTCCCGACCGATCAGACCGAATCCAAAAGCGCCTTTGTCGCCCGGGTTCTGGATCTTGTGGATCGCAGCGGCCTCCCCTACCGCCTGACGCCGATGGGAACCATCATCGAGGCGGAGACCGTCAGTGAAATCTTTGCACTGATCGAACAGGCCTACGAGGATCTGGCGGAGGATTGCAACCGGATCTACAGCGTCATCAAAATCGACTACCGCAAAGGCCCTATCGGGCGTCTGGAGAAAAAGATCGCCTCGGTCGAAGAGAAGCTGGGCAGGAAGCTCAACGGATAGCTTCGCTATAATCGCACCAATATCAACTATCAAGGAGCGTCCATCGTGTGTGCGGAACGAATGCAGCGAATCTTCCTCGCTATTATCCTGGGGATCAACATGGGTCTGGCGGCCACTCAGCCCCAGATTGCCTTTCTGGTTCAGCTGGCCGTGATTATTCTCCTGCTCATCGGCGGTTTTGCAGGCAAATGCCTTTCGCTGGAGATTCTGCGGCAGTTTCTGCCTCCCTGTGACGCTTCGGGCAAGGAGCGTTCATGAGCCGGGAAAAAGTCAGCTACAAAGAGGCGGGGGTCGATATCGACGCCGGCAATGCCTTCGTCGAAGCGATTAAAGCTGAGGTCAAATCGACTTTCGACGAGCATGTCATCGGCGGGATCGGCTCTTTTGCCGGTGCCTACGCCCTGCCCGCGGGATATCGTGAACCGGTCCTCCTCTCCGCCACCGACGGGGTAGGGACCAAGCTCAAGCTGGCGATCGACAGCGGCCGTCTCGATACCGTGGGGATCGACCTGGTGGCCATGTGTGTCAACGATCTCATCTGCAATTTCGGAACGCCGATGTTCTTCCTCGACTACTACGCCACCGGCAGACTCCTGCCCGAAGAAGCCCGGCGTGTCGTAGGCGGGATTGCCGAAGGGTGCCGCCGCAGCCAGTGCGCCCTGATCGGGGGTGAGACGGCGGAGATGCCGGGGATGTACGGCGAGAAAGATTTCGATCTGGCCGGTTTTGCCGTGGGGATCGCCGAACGGGAAGAGATGGACCGTGTCAGCCGGGTCAAACCGGGACAGATTCTCCTGGCCCTTCCCAGCTCCGGTGTGCACTCCAACGGCTATTCGCTTGTACGGAAACTCTTTTTTGAGAAGCTGGGAATGTCCTTCGAAGATGATTTTGAAGGTCGCCCGTTGATCGAAGTACTGCTGGAGCCCACCCGGATCTACGTGCCGGAGTTCAAGGCCAACAAAGAGCACATCGTGGCCCTTGCCCATATCACCGGTGGGGGAATCGTAGAGAACCTGCCCCGGGTCTTGCCCGAAAATGTCCGTGCCGTGGTGGACCGCTCCAAGATCCGTACGTTGCCGGTCTTTGACTTTATGGCACGCTATGTGGAAGAGGAGGAGATGTTCCGGACCTTCAATATGGGGGTCGGAATGGTCTGGGTCGTCGAAGCGGAGGAGGTGGATACCGTGCTGAAAGCGACCGATGCCTATGTGATCGGTGAACTGGTGGCCGGAGAGCGGGGCGTTACGCTCTCCTGAACCCAAATTTTGCAGTAGAAAGTTCGTCAGGTACGTCGATGCTCGGTGTGTAGGTGGTGTTCGTCCAAAACGTAGGCGCACCCGGAGGGTGCGTCGAGGCTTTGGACGGATCACCCATGCCACCGATAATCGATGCAGATGACGTGCTGACTAATGCAAATTTTGGGTTGAAAGAGGCGACAGGCCTCAAAAATCTTCTGAATGCCCTCTTTTTCTTCTCTGATAAAACTTGACGAAACTGTAAAATGGCTAGGCGACAGCCTATCCCTAACGGTGTAGTCCACCGACACGGGCTCCACCGCCGCCCATCGAGTGCGGTGCCATATGCATGGATGGGCGTATGGCCGGCATGGGTCGGGGTCTGGGCATAGGCCGCGGCATCGGTTTGGGTCGAACGGAAGGTTTGGGCTTGGGTTTCGGTAACGGACGCTGCTGAGGTTTGACCGCCGGTTTCGGTCTGGCAGCGGGCTTGGGCTTTGCCGTTGGCTTGGGCCGGGCAGCAGGCTTGGGTGCCGGCTTGGGTTGAGCGGCCGGTTTGCTGATCTGCTGTCGGATGGCTTCCGGATTTTTTCTGAGGGCCTCCTGCGCCTGTTTGAGTTGGGCTCCGCTTCGCTGTTCGAGCTTTTCCTGCGCTGCTTTTCGACGCATCTCCCTGCTGTCGGGGCGTACCGCTGTCGGAGCGACTTTTTTACGCACTGCGTTTAGGTGGGGATTTTTGGGCAGGAGCTGATGGCGCCATGAGAGAGGTTTGGCGTGTCCGGGAATGGGATGGGGATAGTAGTGGTGGTGATGATCGATATAGATATCATGGTGGTGCCAATCCCAATGACACCAGAGCGCGTGAAAGGCCCCCAGCACCGCATAGAGACCGAAGAAATGATCGCCGTGGGGATGGTAGTGGGGCGGATAGTAGAAGAAGGGAGGTTCATCATACCACCAGGGGCCGAAGATCCAGCCCGGATCGTAGACCGGGACGTAGATGACCTCGGGGTCGGCCGGTTGAATGATAATCGTCTCTTTCTCTACCTTCACCGTCTGTTCTTTGGTGCTTTTGAGATTGCCGGCCTCCTGGGCCTTTTTGCGGAGTTTCTGGATCGTATCCATTACCCGGTCCGGATCGGCCAGGAACATCTCGCCGATTTGCCGGGTCCATGTCGGTTTGCTTGCAAGCATCTCCAGAACATCCGGGAAGGCTGTCAGCGCCACAACACTGGGATCCCAGGGCTGCTTGCCCGCCTTCTCGAGAATTTTGTCAGCAGGGAGCTCCCCCTGGGCCTTCCGCCACTCCCACGCTGCCAAGAGCTGATCGGGATAGGTGGCAGCCATCAGGACCTGGGCCAGGAGAGGATCGGGATAGAGAGCGATGGAAGCCAATGTTGTATCGAGATCCTTCTGGGTATACGTTGTGACGGGGGCGGTTTCATCGGCACCGTTTTGAACTGCTTGGGCAGAGGCGGTCGCCGTGGAAGATTGTTGTATTTGAGATCCCTCGGTTACTTTAACGGTCGATCCGACAGCAGCATCGGATGAATTTTGAGCCGGTTCCGAAACGGTGCCGTTCCCCTGTGCGAAGAGCAGAACTCCTGCAGCAAGAAGTAAAAACATCCCCAATAAAGCGGTTTTTTTCATTCTCTTGTCCTTCCAACCTGATATATATCTGTTTGCACAGTTTTATAGTATAACATAGCCACTTGAGAGAGGAACTTTTCTAATCCCAATCTGCTATAATTTGCCTCATTATATTACGGCAGTATTGTCGCATCAAAAAGGATAGCTGTGAGCGAAAATATAATCGGCTACGTGAAAGCAGATGGAGAGATTGTGGATACCCAGAGTGTCGGGGATTCCTGTGAAGGATGTCGGGAGATAGCCTACGACAACTCTCCCGAAGCTCTGGAGATTATCCGCCACTCGACGGCCCACCTGATGGCCCAGGCGATCCGGGAGCTCTACCCCGACGCCCAGTTCTTCGTCGGACCGGTCGTGGATGAAGGGTTTTATTACGATTTCCGGACCTCCGAAAAGATCGGGGAAGAGGATCTCAAAAAGATCGAAAAGAAGATGAAAGAGCTGGTCAAAAAGAAGATTCCCATCGAAAAATATGAGATCAGCAAAGAAGAGGCGGCACAAAAGTTCAAAAACGACGATCTGAAACAGGCGGTACTCAAAAATATCCCCTCCGAAACGGTCTCGATCTATCGCCAGGGGGAGTTCGAGGATCTCTGCCGCGGCCCTCACGTGCCCAATACCCGCTATCTGCACAACTTCAAGTTGACCCGTATCGCTGGGGCCTACCTGGGAGGAGATGAAAATGCCGAGATGCTGACCCGGATCTATGGGGTGGCTTTTGCCGACAAAGAGTCACTGAAAAACTATCTCCAGATGATGGAGGAGGCCAAAAAGCGCGACCACCGCAAACTGGGGACAGAGCTGGATCTCTTCATGTTCGACGAGGAGGCGGGCGCGGGGCTGCCTTTCTGGCTGCCCAAAGGGGCCCGGCTTCGCAGCAAACTGGAGCAGATCCTCTGGCGTTCCCATCGTCGCCGGGGCTACGAGCCGGTACGGGGTCCCGAGATCCTCAAGGCCGAAATGTGGCGCACCAGCGGTCACTACGCCTGCTACGGGGAGAACATGTACCTCACCGAGATCGACGGGCAGGAGTACGGCCTCAAGCCCATGAACTGCATCGGGCATATCCTGATGTTCAAACACTCCACCAAAAGCTACCGGGATCTGCCCCTGAAGTATTTCGAGTACGGTGTGGTTCACCGCCACGAAAAGAGCGGGGTGCTCCACGGCCTGCTGCGGGTACGGGAGTTTACCCAGGATGACGCCCACATCTTCTGTACCCCCGAGCAGATCAAACCGGTGGTTCTGGAGGTGGTGGAGTTTGTCGATGCGGTGATGAAGAAGTTCGGTTTTGAGTACACGATGGAGATCTCCACCAAACCCGAAAAGGCCATCGGGGACGACGCGGTCTGGGAGATCGCCACCAACGCGCTCAAAGAGGCCTTGGATGAAAACGGCCTCGCATACGGGATTGACGAGGGAGGCGGTGCTTTTTACGGCCCCAAGATCGATGTCAAGATCACCGACGCCATCGGCCGTAAATGGCAGTGCGGAACGGTACAGGTGGATTTCAACCTCCCCGAGCGCTTCGATGTGGAGTATGTAGCAGAAGACAACACCCGCCAGCGCCCCGTGATGATCCACCGGGCGATCCTGGGAAGTTTTGAGCGCTTTATTGCGATCCTGACCGAGCACTACGCCGGGGAGTTCCCCTTCTTTATCGCTCCGACCCAGGTGATCTTCGTCCCGATTGCAGCGGAACATACTGCTTACGCCCGGGAACTGGCGGCGGAGCTGACGGAGCGGGAGATCGACAGCGAGATCTATGATCGAAACGACTCGCTCAACAAACGGATCCGCCTGGCGGAGAAACAGAAGGTTCCCTACGTGGTGATTGTGGGAGACGAGGAGGTCAAACAGCGCAGCGTCGCCATCCGGGACCGCCGTAAAAAGGAACAGTATAACCTGTCGGCTGACGATTTTATGCTACAATTGAGCCAACAACTTCAAGAAGGGAAAATTTGAGCAAACAACAGCGCAACACACGGGGAAAAAGGAGAGAGGATAGCGTCATTATGAATGACGCCATTCGGGCACGAGAACTTCGCGTCGTCGGAGATGACAAAGAGCAGTACGGGATCATTCCCCGTGAGGAGGCGCTGAAGATCGCCGAGGAGAAGGGACTGGATCTGGTCCTGATCTCTCCCGATGCCACCCCTCCCGTGGCCAAGATCATGGACTACGGGAAGCACAAATACCAGCTCGAAAAGAAGAAAAAAGAGGCGAAGAAGAATCAGAAGAAGATCGAGGTCAAAGAGGTCAAATTCTCCTGCAAGATCGCCGACAACGACATCGCCTACAAAGTCAAACACGCCCGGGAATTCCTGGAGAAAGGCAAGCACGTCAAGCTCCGGGTTTTCCTCCGAGGCCGTGAGATGGCCAACCCCGAACTGGGGGTCGAGGTCCTCAACCGTGTCTGGCCCATGATCGAAGATCTGGGCACACTGGAGAAAGCCCCTCATCAAGAGGGACGCTACATCTCCATGTATGTCACACCCAAAAAAGACAAATAGATCTTTCCCATCGGAGAAAGTATTACACTTTCTCCTCCTCTAATTACCAATAACCAATTACTCACTGGCCCGTTTTGGGCCAGCGCTAATTCCCCCGACTTCCCGGTTTGACTGCTTCGCTTCCCGCTTTGCACATGGGGCATTCTTCAGGAGTGTACATCTCGAATTCGAAATCGGCCAGAGCGAAGAAGGGTTTATCGGCAGGGAGTTTGCATTCATCCTTGGGGGTTTTGCCGCTGCCGCTCCGGGCGCAGAATCCCCGGTTGGCCAGCGCGGCGAAACCGACGACTTCAGCGCCCAGGGATTCGATGATCTCCGCCGCCTCCATGGCCGACCCGCCGGTGGTGATGATATCTTCGCAGATAAGGATTTTCTCTCCCGGCCGGACTTCGAAGCCCCTGCGAAGCTGCATCCGTCCCTCTTTGCGTTCCACGAAGATCGAACGCATTCCCAGCGCCCTCGCCAGCTCGTAGCCTGCCAATACACCGCCCAGAGCCGGAGCGCAGACGGTGTCAATCTCCAGGCCGCTCTCCCGAATGCGTTTCGCCAATTCCGTCGCCAGCATTTCGGTCCGTTTGGGATCCTCCAGCACTCTGGCACTCTGGAGGTAGCGGTTGGAGTGGTTGCCGCTGGAGAGAATAAAATGCCCCTCTAGGAGGGCGCCGGCATCCTTGTAGATTTTTTCGACGTTCATGGCGATCAGACCCGGAGGATATCGGCCTCTTTGGCCTTGAGGGATTCATCGACCTTGGCGATGAACTCGTCGGTGAGCTTCTGGACCTGATCCAGGGCCCGCTTCATTTCGTCTTCGCTGATTTCTTTGTCGTGTTCGAGCCGCTTGATCTTGTTGTTGGCCTCTTTGCGGACATTGCGGATGGCCACTTTGGCTTTTTCCGCCATCTGCTTGGCCTGCTTGACGATCTCCTGGCGCTGCTCCACCGTCATCGGGGGGAAGAAGAGCTTGATGAAATCCCCGTCGTTATTGGGGTTGACCCCGATATTGGCCTCCTGGATCGCCCGCTCGATCTCGGAGAGCATAGACTTCTCCCAGGGGTTGATGGCGATGGTGGTGGCATCCTGGACAACCACATTCCCCACCTGATTGAGGGGGGTGGGGGTCCCGTAATAGTCCACTTTGATATTGTCGACGATCTGGGTAGTGACTTTGCCGGTTCGAAGGGTGGCAAACTCCCGTTTCATCGCGTCGATACTTTTGGACATGTGATCTTTTGTTTCTTCAAAAATC
This sequence comes from Nitratifractor sp., assembly GCF_015487065.1. Classification (GTDB taxonomy): domain Bacteria; phylum Campylobacterota; class Campylobacteria; order Campylobacterales; family Sulfurovaceae; genus Nitratifractor. The sequence goes on along the minus strand of NZ_WFQN01000171.1, from coordinate 2,928 downwards.
TCTTCAAGCATCTGGGAATCCTTTGGATGGGTTATTAATTTAATGGAGCTATTCTAACCTCTTTTTGCTTACATCGTCAGAGGTAGTATGGAGAAGATGGAGGGGGCAAGAGGGGATTCACCTCCTGGTGATTTACTGCTTTTTTTCTGTTGAAGGAGCAGTCGAAGGGGTGGCTGGTACCGGTGCCGGAGTGGGTGCGGGAGCTTTCGCCTCCTTTTTCGGAAGGGTGTCAACAACAGAACGGCTGCTCTCTTTGTTGTAAAGATAGCCTAGCGCCAGAGTATTGATAACAAAAAGCAGCGCGAGGGTAAAGGTCGCCTTAGCCAAGAAGCCGCTGGGACCTTTGGCTCCGAAGAGGGATTCGTTACTGCCGCTGTAGGCCCCCAGACCGATACTGGAGCTCTTTTGAAGCAAAATTGCAATGGTAATAAGAATAGCAAGAATAATCTGTACGATCATAAGTGTCGATGTCATATTGGCCTCTTCACTGAATGCCGGAATGTGCGGCTTTCGGTATAATTTGGCGCGATTATACCCAAATTCCTATGAAAAAGGCCTGCCGCCTGATGAGAGCTGTCAAAGAGTTCAGCCGTTTTGCCGAGAGTTACGGCCGATACAATATCATTCAGCGGCAAGTCGCTAGGCGACTGGTATGTGATTTTATGCCTCGAGACCCGGGGCGGCTTTTGGATCTCGGATGCGGAGAGGGAGAGATCTTTCGGCAACTCTGCGGCCGGCAGATTCCCTTCGGCCGACTTTTCGCTGTGGATCTCTCCCAAAAGATGCTCAAGCTTCACCCGAGGGATAAGCGGGTACAGCTTCTTCAGGGAGATTTTGATGATCCCGGTTTTCTTGAAAGTTTGGAGAGAGAAAAGATTGACACTGTCCTCTCCGCTTCAGCGTTGCAGTGGTCCCGGGACCTGGGACAGACGGCAGAGGCACTTTCCAACATTGGAAATCGGGCTGCCTTTGCGATTTTTACCTCCGGAACGTTCCGAACACTACATCACTGTGCCGGAACCGGTTCTCCGATTCGTTCCTATGAAACAGTCGAAGCGATTCTGCAGCAATATTATGAAATCGATAGAATCGAAAAGATGGAGTACCGGCTTGGTTTTGAAGACCCCCGGGCGATCTTTCGCTATATCAAACGCAGCGGTGTCAGCGGGGGAGAGCCGCGATTGACCTATCGGCAGATCCGCCGATTGATCGACAGCTATCCGCTGGACTATCTGGAGTTTGAACTGCTCTTTTTCTCCGGACGGCCCAAAAGATCTTTTTCCAAAGCGTAGAGCTCATAGCGTACATTTTTGAAAAGCGACGAGAGACCCTGACCCTCTATTTTGAAAGCCTCCTCCAGAACCCGTGCCGACTCCTGGGCCCGTGAAAAGTTTGCAATCATCAGATCACGGATATCGGTACGTTTCATTTCGCTTTTTGTGGACTCTTTCAAGACATCACCCTGAATATCGCGATGGATCAGGCGGGAGGGATCATAAGCTTTCTGAAGAGAGTGGCGAAGATGTTTGAAGCGCAGCGCTGTCTCTTCATTATCGAAAAGGTAGCGTTGGATATCCTCCAGAACTCTCAACCCCTCTCTGAGGCGGTTGAGGTTGGCATCGATCAGACGTTGGAGCCGGCGAGTAGGATCACTCATCGTTTCCGAAGATTCCCAAAAGTTGGAGAATCGCTGTGAACATATTCAGAAAATCGATATAGAGGGAGACGGCGGCATCGATAGGGGAGTCGTAGGCACCGTTGGCGATATTTTGGGTATCGTAGATGGTAAAGAGGCTAAAGAGCAGAATCACTCCGGCACTGATAATTACGTCGATCATCGGGCTTTTGAGGATGAAAATATTGATGAGCGAAGCGACGATGACGATGATCAGGGTGATAAAGAGCGGTTTGCCCCAGTTGGAGAAGTCACTGCGGCTGTTAATGGCAAAAAGGCTCAAAGCACCAAAAAGGACCGAGGTCATCAAAAAGGCATTACCGATCACAGCACCCTTCCCAAGTCCAATGAGCGATGCCAGCAGTGGCACCAGGGAAACGCCGGTGAGGAAGGTGAAGAGAAAAAGCATTATCAGATTCAGTCCGGGCTTGCCGCGGGAGAGTCCAAGGCCGAAGAAAAGAATTAAAAGTTCGGCTCCGAAAATGAACCATTTATATTGGTAGACTGCTGCGGCAAAGGGCATGGTGACGTAAGCGCCTACGGCAGCAGCAAGCATACTGGCTGCCAAGAGTTGATAGGTTTTCTTCATGAAGTCAACGCGGCTGGCCTCCAGGGCACCGGTGGAACCTTCGACTGTGAGGTTTTTGGCATAGTCACGATCGTACAGAGCCATGGCTACTCCTTTGGAATATGTTTTGACGTACTATAGCAGGAATTTTATCGTCAAGGTTAATAGGTATATAGAAATCGGAGTAAAATACTCTAATTGCGTCAGCCGGTAACTTACTCGAATAAGAGTAGAGAGCTTTAAGGCATGGACAAACCTCGATGAATAAACAGATAGAGGGATATCGTGGGTAGTTGCTTACGCGAGAAAGCTATATATAATGTTAGCAATAAAAAAAATCAAAAATTTTTGCAATTTTCCCGGAGAAACCCTTGACAGAGGTGGGGTTTTTGTCTATAATACGCGTCCACAAACACAGAGAGCTCAACGAAGCGATCTGAGAGAGCGCCCAATGTATGGGACTTGATTTAAAGTTTGTGCGTGATCTTTGACAACCGAATATAAGTAAACAATCAACCGTCTATCCGATGGGTTTTTTTTAAAAAACTATCGAGATAGAAAACACGAAAGTGATTTCATCTTGAGACACTGGATTTGATTGTCCATTTTTAATGGAGAGTTTGATCCTGGCTCAGAGTGAACGCTGGCGGCGTGCCTAACACATGCAAGTCGAACGAGAACGGCT
>NZ_WFQN01000170.1 GCF_015487065.1 Nitratifractor sp. | reverse complement strand
GGGGCGCACCGTAGCCGCCCTCATTTCCGCCGTAACCGCTGCCGCTGTTCTCACCGGGGCGGTCGAGCATCTGCAGGTTGTCGACCGTTACGGAGTGCTTGCTCCGCTTGGTCCCGTCCTGCGCGGTCCACTGCTCCAGAACCAGGCGTCCTTCCACGAGAACCTTGCTTCCCTTGCGTAGATACTGGTTGGCGATCTCGGCGGTGCGTCCGAAAAAGGTGAGATCGATAAACATCGTCTCATCCCGCTGCTCGCCATTGGCGGCTTTGAAGCGGCGGTTGGTGGCGATACCCACCTTGCCGATGGCACTCCCGCTGGGAGTGTAACGGATCTCGACGTCACGGGTGAGATTTCCCACCAGAATTACGCGGTTGTACATAGGAAGCTCCTTGGGTTGGTGAGGGGCTTACGCCTCGCTCTTCTCTGCGGCCGCTTCTTCAGCGGGTGCTTCGCTCTCGGCAGGGGCCTCTTCCTGGGCAACTGCGGGAGCCTCGGCTTTCTCGGCGGCAGGCTTTTTGTTGGCGGCTTCGACCATCTTGTCGAAGACAGCCAGCTCTTTTTTGTTGGTGTACTTCACGGTCATGAAGCGGAGGATCTCTTCGTTGTAGCGCAGCTGGCGCTCCAGCTCGCCCACTAGCTCGGCGGGGGCGGTGTAGTAGACGACGGTGTAGTACCCGCGCTCCTGCTTCTCGATGGGATAGGCCAGACGGCGCATTCCCATATCATCGGTGGCTTTGAGCTCTCCGCCCTCTTCGGCGATGATCTCTTTGACCCGTGCGATCTGCCCTTCGATCTCCTCGGCAGTGAGGGTGGGCTTGACGACGAACAGTGTTTCGTAACAGTTCATTGAAGTCCTTCTTGTGGTTTGATAGCCCGTTCTCCCGACCCCCAGGGGCCGGCCAAAAACGAGCAAGAATTTTGGAGCAAATATTTTAGCGGAAATATACTTCTAAAATGCTTGAGATGATATTTGGTTCTGATGTTTTCCAGAATCCTCTTCATTTCTTTTTCTTTGTTTCGCGACAAAGAAAAAGGAAACGAAGCAAAGAAAAAGAAAACGCGATTTACTGACGTCCCGACAAAGGTGCCATGAGTATTTGAATGAGACATGAGAAGATGGAAATGAATAATTTCAGTGCGCCGCATAGCGGCGTAATTTCGTAGCACTTAACACATAGCACTTAGCACAAAACGATAGTCAAAGAGGGGGCAAGGCCCCGTTCAAACGACAAACGACGAATATTTCTTGCGACTTGAGGCCCGTAGGGCCGTGCTTGCGACTGTTTTCTATCTCAGACGTTACACTCGCTGCCGCTGTGACGCTTTTTGAGCATCCCCTCCATGCTGATGTAGCTGTTGAGCGCCCCCAGATAGGCTTTGGCGCTGGCGAACATGGTGTCGATGCTCAGGCCGTGTCCGATGACGGCGGGTTCGTCGTCGTTGAACTGCACCTGAACGGTGACGTTGGCCAGAGCGTCTTTGCCCCGGGAGACCGATTTGACTTTGTAGTCCATGAGCTGGCCATGGTAGCCGGTGATCCGGTCGATAGTCTTGAAAACCGCGTCGATGGTTCCGTCACCGATGCCGGCGTCGGTGACCTCTGTGCCGTCGTTTTTGCGGATCGTTACCGCCGCACTGGGGACGCCGCCGGTGGAGTCCATCAGCTGCAGGGCCACCAGCTCCCAGGTCTTTTCCACATTGGCCATCTGGCTGGTTACCAGCGCTCTCAGGTCATCGTCATAGATCTCTTTTTTCTTGTCGGCCAGCTCCTTGAAGCGGGCGAAGGCTTCGTTGAGCTCTTCTTCACTGAGAGTGAAGCCGAGCTTCTCCAGTTTGTCCTTGAAGGCCGCCCGTCCCGAATGTTTGCCCAATACCAGGGTATCGTTGACATCCAGGCCGATCTCTTCGGGGGAGAAGATTTCGTAGGTGCGCTTGTGTTTGAGCACGCCGTCCTGGTGGATGCCGCTCTCGTGGGCGAAGGCATTTTTGCCCACGATGGCTTTGTTGGGTTGGGGTTCGATCCCGGTGATGGAGGCGATGAGCCGGCTGGTGGGGTAGATCTCCCGGGTATTGATGCCGGTCTCCACGTCGCTGAAGACATCGCTGCGGACCTTGAGCGCCATGACGATCTCTTCCAGGGCTGCATTGCCGGCTCGCTCTCCCAGGCCGTTGACGGTGCACTCCACCTGGCGGGCGCCGTTCTGGATGGCGGCCAGGGAATTGGCGACGGCGAGGCCCAAGTCGTTGTGGTTGTGGACCGAAATGATGGCCCGGTCACCGATGAAAGCTTTGAGCTCGGCGATCCGCGCGCCCACCTCGTCAGGCAGGAGGATCCCTACGGTGTCGGGGATGTTGATGGTGCCGGCTCCGGCGGAGACGGTGGCGTCGATGATCTCTTTCATGAAGCTCATTTCACTGCGCCCCGCATCTTCGAGACTGAACTCCACGTCGTCGACGAAGGTCCGGGCATACTCCACCGCCTCCACGGCCCGCTTGACGACCTCTTCGGGTTTCATCCGCAGCTTGTACTCCATGTGGATGGGGCTGGTGGCGATAAAGGTGTGGATCCGCTTTTTGGGTGCCGGAGCGATGGCTTCACCGGCAGCTTTGATATCCTTTTCCAGGGCCCTTGCCAGAGAGCAGACGGTAGAAGTTTCGATCCGCTGGGCGATGCGGCGGATGGCGTCGAAATCCCCGGGGCTTGCCGCGGCGAAGCCCGCCTCGATGACGTCTACGCCCAGCTTTTCGAGCTGGCTGGCGATCTGGATCTTCTCTTCGGTGTTCATGGAGGCGCCGGGGCTCTGCTCCCCGTCGCGAAGGGTCGTATCGAATATGATAATGCGTTCTTTGCTCATACTTGTACCTTTGGGTGCTAAAACAGACGAAATTGAACCGATTTTATCCAAAAGGGGCTAAATCGGCACAGTAAACTGATTTGACGGAAAAAAATGAAAAGTTCGATTCAGAAGCGCAGCAGGAGGATAGAGCTCTTTTTGTTGAAGTGGCGGTCGAATCGGTTGATGCTGTAGACCATGGATCTATCCTCCTTTCTGTTGTGAACCCAAAATGGGGTTTAATTGCCGAAAGTATAACGGGATTGGTACGGAGAGTCAAATTAAAGGATAAAATTTTTCCATAAAATTAAAAGATATGCACCGCCAGCCAGAGTGTGCCGGGAGCGGTCTCGAGGACTCGGTGCGGGGTTCCGGCGGGGAGGAAGATCATTTCACCACGTTTCAGCGAACGGGCCTCTCCCTTGATTTCCAACTGAGCACTCCCCTCTATGACAACGACCCACTCATCCTCCTCCTGACAATACTCTCTCTGATCGGGGGTATCGGAGCTGAGGATTCGTACGATCCTGACGTTTTTGTGCTCCAGGAGGGTGGTGAAGCTTTCACCGTTTTGAGGCGGAATGCTATCAAAGAGATTCATAGGAGAGTGTAGGTCGGATTGAGTGTTTTGGCGACCGTTTCATGGATTTTTCGAAGCAGATCGGCATCGATTGCGCCGAGCTTTTTGATAAAACGGGCATTGGAAAGGTTTTTGATCTGAAAACAGTCAATGGCGGAGCGTTTGTGCAGACCGTTTGAGGCGTCGAAATCGATAGGAAGCATCCAGGGATAATTCGCATACCGCTCTTTCCAATCGGTGATAGGAACAATGGTTTTGAGTGGAAGCCTACCGATGCTGTTGTGGCTGACAACAATAGCGGGTCGGCGTTTTGCGATTTCGCTGCCTCGCTGGGGTGAAAACTCCACCAGCCAAATCTCCGCCTGCTTAATATTCATGGAATCCGCCGTCATCTTCACCGACCACTTCGCCAAAGCTCCGGTATTCCTGGTCATTTACAGCCTTGGAAGCCGCCTCTTCCCAGCGTTCAAGCTCTTTTCGTTTGAGATAGTCGGCAATCGCTTCATTATAGATTGACGAGAGTGAAACCCCCATCTCCTTTTTCAAAGCCATCACCTTCTCCTTGAGATTTTTATCAAGATTGAAGGTCACTTTTTCGATGGAGTGTTCACTGTAGGAAATAGCCATACTTTTTCCCCATATTTTTTTTATGGATTATAGCGTATGTGATTATGAAGGGTCAATTTCTTTTTTAGAAACTCATCGAGATGGCGTCGATTTCGTCCCAGCTCATTCTTTTTTTGCCCGCTTCCCGATGGCGGAGGATATGATCGACGTAGCGGGCAAAGAGGTCGGTTTCGATATTGACCCGGGTGCCGGGGCGGTACGTTTTGAATAGCGTGTTTTCGACGGTGTGGGGGATGAGGGTCAGGCGGAACCAGTCCGTACCCACTTCGTTGATCGTGAGGCTCACGCCGTCGACAGCTACTGAGCCCTTGGGAACCAGGTAGGGGATCTGCTCAGGATCAACGGCGATGTAGTACTCCACGGCGTTCTCTCCCCGTTCGATGCGTCGGATCGTCCCCACGGTATCGACGTGTCCCTGGACGATATGCCCTTCGAAACGGTCCCCCATCTGCATTGCCGGCTCCAGGTGAACCTGTCCTTTCAGCTTTTCGGGTGGAACGATTCGACGGGTCTCATCCGCCGCCTCGACCCGGAAACCGTTCGGCAGGACTTCGGTGACGGTCAGACAGACGCCGTTGACGGCGATGGAGTCCCCGATCTCCGGTTTCAGCGAGGAGCGGATGGTCAGAATATGGTTTCGGTCGTCGATGACGGTTCCGATCTCGCGGATCAATCCGGTAAACACAGGTATCCCCTTTGGATATAATTCGCCAATTATAACAAGAGAGTGGGTAAGTGGGTAGTGCGCAGTGGGTAGTGTAAAAGAAGAAAGCAAAGCTTTCATCCGAAACTCCTCACTCCTCACTCCTCACTCCTCACTGTCATAAAAACGGAGTTTTTATGAACTACGATGTGATTGTAATCGGCGGTGGGCATGCGGGGATCGAAGCCTCTCTCGCTGCTGCCCGCATGGGGGCGAAGACCCTCATGATCACCATCTTGGCCGAACAAATCGGTGCCAGCAGCTGCAACCCGGCCATCGGTGGCCTGGCCAAAGGGCATCTGGTCAAAGAGATCGATGCTCTGGGGGGCGAGATGGGGCTCTGCACCGATGCCACGGGTCTGCAGTTTCGCCTCCTCAACTCCTCTAAAGGCCCTGCCGTACGGGGAAGCCGAGCCCAGATCGATATGGACCGTTATCGGATCCATATGCGGAATGTCTGCCTCAATACTCCCAACCTGGAGGTGCGCCAGGAGATTGTGGAAGGACTCATCGTCGAGGGGGATGAGGTCCGGGGAGTCGAGACCCAGTTGGGTAACCGCTATGAAGCCCCCAGGGTGATCATCGCCTCGGGTACCTTCCTGAATGGTCTGATCCACATCGGAGAACGGACCCAGCGGGCGGGACGCCAGGGGGAGTTCGCCTCGATCACCCTGGCCGAGCAGCTGCGGAGCATGGGCTTCGAGATTGGCCGGCTCAAGACCGGAACCTGCGCCCGCGTCGCCGGGGAGAGCATCGATTTTTCGGTCATGGAAGTACAGCCCGGAGACGAACGGCCGATCCCCTTTTCCTTCCGGACCGACCGGGAGAGCTTCGCACCGGAGCAGCTGCCCTGTTGGGTGACTTACACGACCGAGGAGACCCACCGGATCATCGAGAGCAATTTTTATCGTGCTCCCCTTTTCAGCGGCCAGATCGAAGGGGTCGGTCCCCGCTACTGCCCCAGCATCGAGGACAAGATCGACCGCTTCCGGGACCGCCCGCGGCATCAGGTCTTTGTGGAGCCTCAGACTCGTGAAGCCAATGAGTTCTATCTCAACGGCCTGAGCACTTCCCTGCCTACCGATGTGCAAGAGGCAATGATCCACTCCATTCCGGGATTGGAGAATGCGAAGATTGTCCGCTACGGCTACGCTATCGAGTACGACTTCATCCAGCCCACCGAACTGAAGCACACCCTGGAGAGCAAAAAGATCCGGGGGCTCTATTGGGCCGGGCAGGTCAACGGCACCACCGGTTACGAAGAGGCGGCGGCCCAGGGACTCATGGCCGGGATCAACGCGGTGTTGGCCCTGCGGGGGGAAGAGCCGTTGATCCTGGGACGGGACGAAGCCTACATCGGGGTGCTCATCGACGATCTGGTAACCAAAGGGACCAACGAACCCTATCGGATGTTCACCTCCCGAGCCGAGTATCGTCTGCTCCTGCGGGAAGACAACGCTCATCTGCGCCTCGCTCACTACGGGGTGAAACTGGGACTCCTGCCTGAAAAGTTCGGCCACAGGGTAGAGGAGACCAGGGCTCAGATCACAGAAGCTCTGGAGTGGCTCAGGACCCACTACGCCACCCCGACCAAGGCGTTTGTCGCCCAACTCGAGACAATGGGTGAGGAGCGGATCAACGACAAGACCGCCTGGATTGATCTGTTAGCACGGATCGCCGAGCCCAGCCGGGAGAAACTGTTGCAGCTACTGCCCGATTTCGTTCGCTACAGCAACGAGGCGATCGAGCAGATCCTCATCGAGGCCAAATACTACCGCTATATCGAAAAGCAGCAGCAGCAGATCGAGCGGATGAAAGGGATGCATCAGGTGAACATCCCCGAAGATTTCGACTACCGAAAGGTCCAGGGACTCAGCAACGAGATTGTGGAGAAGTTGGAAAAGGCGACGCCCCCGACACTGTTTGAAGCCTCCCGGATCAGCGGGATCACTCCGGCGGCGATCGAGATCCTCCACGTCTATATCAAGATGGCCCAGAAAGGAAAACAATGATCTACCTCTACGCTTACACCAATCATCGGGCCGACCTGGAGGCTCTGCGACGAATGGGAGCGCTCTGGCGGGTGCTGGAAGCCAGAGGAGTTCGGGCCGAGCTGATCGTCAACGACTACCGGGCCCAGCTCGCCGGCCGGGAGCTGGGGCTGCCGCCGGCGACGACGGTCGAGAACATCATGGAACTGGATGCTCTGGCAAACGGGGGAGACAGAGTGGTGATCGACTCTCCCGAAGATCCGGGGGAGCGGCTGGGCTTTTATGTGGAGAAGTATGCAGGAGTTTATACCGTCAAACCCTGTGGAGCGGAGAGCCGTTTCGGTGAGACGGTTCTGGCGGCTTTCGGGGAGGGAGTGGTGGTCGATCTGGTCTACGAAGCGGCTGCCTCCCTCCCGAAGATCCCTCGTAAAGTCTTCATCTATGGGGATACCGATCATGATAAACGTCTCTTGAACGCGGCGGAGGATTTGGGAGCTCTGGGTCTGGACCTCTACTGGGGAAGCTACTTCTATGTCAAATACGAGGAGGAGCTGGCTCGCTGCTTCGGTACGATCTACGAGAGCGAAGAGTACCGGGAGCTGATCGAAGGGAGTGAAACCGTCGTGACGGCCATGCCCCAGACGGCGGCGGAAGCAATCGTCGCCGGAGCGAAAACGATCTGGCTCGATCGGGGAGGGGCTCCGGTGTGTGCCACCGATATTCTGGAGGCTGCGGGAGCGGTACGGATCCCCTGGGGTGATTGGAGCCGGCTCGAGACGGTTCTGAATGAGGAGGCAAAGAGGAGTACGCTGACCAATCTTGTGGGAGATTGGGCGGGGATGATCGCCGATTAATTCAGACAAAAATACTCCGATAAAATGCTTATTTCCCCTCTTTGTTGACGACAAAAATCATGAGGTGGGAAAAAACTTCACAAATCCGCTTCGTTTTTGGACTTTTTCTTCTTGCTTTGAGTCATGTCAATCATTTTTTATCCTTAACGTTCTATAATTACCCGTTTTAATCTTCCAAACAAAGGACGCGATATGAGCGACAGAAGAGATTTCTTCGGCAAGGTGCTCGGTGCGTATGCCGGTCTGGGGGCTCTGGGAGCCCTCTATGCTGCCAAGCGCACCTGGGATCCTCTGCCGAGTGTCAAAGCGGCCGGTTTTACCACCATCGATCTGAGCCAGGCCAAAGAGAACGTGCTCTATACCGAGATGTGGCGGGGTAAACCGATCTTCGTGATCAAAGTCCCCAAAAACGCCAAGCCCTCCGATGCCCCCAACGGGGATATGGACAACGCCTATGAGGACAAACGTCTGATCACGGTCGGCGGTGACAAGTTCTTCATCGCGATCGGACTCTGTACCCACCTGGGATGTATTCCTGCCTACTATCCCGAGAAGCACAAATTTATCTGTGCCTGTCACGGTGGACAGTTCAACGCCGCGGGAGAGGTTCTCAAATCTCCTCCGCCGAGTCCGTTGGTGATTCCCCCGTTTACCGTGAAAGGCAAGAAGGTTGTTCTGGGCGAAGCGGGCCCCGAATACAAGAAGCTCAAAGAAGCCGGTTTAGTGGCGTAAGGAGAGAGCATGGCACATTTTGATCCCAATGCACGACCGTTCTCCCATCAGTGGATGAATGACAGATTGGCGGTCGATACCCTCAAGCGGGTATTGTCCACGGAATACTGGATCCCCAAAAATATCAACTTCCTCTGGGCCATGGGGATGGTCCTGGCGGCGACCTTCGGTGTGTTGCTCATCAGCGGTATCTTCCTGCTGATGTACTACATTCCCGATACCAAGCTGGCCTTCGACAGTGTCAACCACACCATTATGGGTGAGGTGGGCTACGGCTGGCTCTGGCGCCATATGCACGGGGTGGCCGCCTCGGTCGTCTTCCTGATCATCTACATTCATATGTTTACCGGGATCTACTACGGCTCCTACAAGCGGGGCCGTGAACTGATCTGGCTCAGCGGAATGCTCCTCTTTGTCAGCTTCTCCGCCGAAGCTTTCTCCGGCTATATGCTCCCCTGGGGACAGATGAGCTACTGGGCCGGTATGGTTATTACCAACCTCTTCAGTCTCGGTTCTCTGGACTTCCAGGGTCTCGTCGAGTGGATCCGCGGTGACTATGTCCCCGGCCAGGCTTTCCTGGGACGCTTTTTCATGCTGCACGTGCTGCTAATGCCTCTGATCATCATGGCGCTGATTGTGCTGCACTTCGGTACCCTGCGTCTGCCTCACGTCAACAACAAAGACGGTGAAGAGATCGACTTCGAGGCCGAAGCAGAGAAGTGGAAAGCCGGCAAGCGCAAAGAGGCGAAGGTGATCCCCTTCAATCCGGTCTTCCTGAGCAAGGATACCTTCGTGCTGGGGATCTATTTCATCTTCTACTTCTACCTGGTCTTCTATCATTTCGAGTTTGCGATGGATCCGGTCAACTTCGATCCCGCCGATCCTCTGAAAACGCCGCCGCATATCTATCCCGAGTGGTATTTCCTCTGGAGCTATGAGATTCTGCGGCCCTTCCCCAAGGATCCCGGTCTGATCGCCTTCGGGTTTGCTCAGGTGATCTTCTTCCTGCTGCCCTTCCTGGATCGCAGTCCCAATGTAGCGCCCGCTAACCGCCGTAAGCCCTTCCGCTGCTGGTTCTGGATCCTTCTGGTTGATATGATCGTCCTGACGATTATGGGGAAAGTGCCTCCCATCGGCATCTATACCACGATCGGTACCGTAGCCGCCTGGGTTTTCATCCTTCTCTGGGTGGCGTTGCCGTTCATTACCAAAATGGAAAAACCGATTAGGGGGCAAAAATGAAAGAGTTGAAAGTATTAGCGGTTGTCGTCTTCTTCACCCTCGTAACCTATTGGGGGGTGGAGCCTTACGCCCATTCGGTCATGCATAAGCATGTGGAGTTCAAGAACTTCAAATATGAGGATCTCAAACCCATCAGTGCCAAAGGTGATGCGGCCAAAGGCCAGGCCCTGGCCGCGGCCTGTGCCGGATGTCACTCCATCAAAGCGGCGAAGATGCCCGCCCCGATGGACCCTGTCACCGCTTCGGCGACCTATGGAGTCAATCCTCCCGATCTGAGCCTGGCCGGTGCGGTATTGGATGAGAAATATCTGGCTCACTTCCTCAAAGATCCCGTTCATACGGCTGTCGTGGCGCACAAGTTCAAAAACCGACCCTATCCCATGCCTCCCATGGCGACAGATGACCAGAGTGCGGCGGATCTGGTGGCTTATTTCAAATCGATCGCGCCCAAAGAGGTTACTCCGAAAGAGGCATATGAATTCGCCTGCGGTCGCTGTCATGAAATGCGCTATGCTAAATGGACCCAGATCGGTGAAGAGCCCAAGACCAAGCCCAATATCCAGACCAAAATGGATGAGGAGAAGCTGAAGTTCCAGGAAAAACTGGCACAGTACAAAGATCATCTGGTCAAGTACCTGGGCAAACTGCCTCCCGATCTGAGTATTATCGTCCGTGCTCGCAGCGAGGATTTCCTCAAGACCTTCGTCGAGGATCCTCAGGCGCAGCTTCCCGGAACAGCAATGCCGCGAGTTGGTGTGAGCAAAGAGGGCTACGAAAAGGTCTTCAAATACCTGGAAGAGGTCGGCGATCCCAGCAAACCCAAGCGTGAAGCAGTCGGTCCCTGGGTCATCGGATATTTCGTTCTCTTCTCTTTCCTGGCTTATCTCTGGTACAAATCCCAGTGGAAAGGGCTTAAGTAAGAAGAGACGCATTTGCGTCTCTTCTTACAGTGAATAGTGAATAATTAATAGTTAATAGTTGAGGTTGGTATCGCTATGGCGATACCTTCATTATCAGATATTTTTTTTCTTTCCTTGTCTTTTCAAGACACTTTCGCTACTCTACTCCTCTGAATAATCTCTATCTATGAAAAGAGTCATATGTTGATCGATGGTCACGGACGCAGAGTCAACTATCTGAGGGTTTCCGTTACGGAGCGCTGTAATTTCCGTTGTCAGTACTGTATGCCAGAAAAACCCTTCAGTTGGGTACCCCAGGAGAATCTGCTAAGTTTCGAAGAGCTTTTCAAATTTATCAAAATTGCTATCGACGAAGGGGTCGACAAGATCCGGCTGACAGGCGGAGAACCGCTGTTGCGACAGGATCTGGACCGTTTCGTCAGGATGATCCATGACTACAAGCCTGACATCGATCTGGCCCTGACGACCAACGGCTATCTGTTGACTGAGACGGCGGAGTCTCTCCGTGCCGCCGGACTGAAACGGCTCAATATCTCTCTTGATTCCCTCAAGCCCGCCGTGGCGGCGCAGATCGCCCAGAAGAACGTCCTGGGGAAGGTCCTGGCGGGGATCGACAAAGCCCGGGAAGTAGGACTGAAGGTCAAGATCAATATGGTCCCCCTCAAAGGAATCAACGACGGCGAGATTCTCGATATCCTGGAGTACTGCCGGGAGCGAGGGATGCGGGTGCGCTTCATCGAATATATGGAAAACTCCCACGCCAACGAGGAGATCCGGGGAATGCACGGCCGGGAGATCCTGGAGCGCATCAAAGAGCGCTATACGATCCACCGGCTCGGCCGGGAAGGCGCCAGCCCTTCCTACAATTACAAAATCGAGGAGAACGGCTACATCTTCGGCCTCATCGACCCCCACAAGCATGACTTCTGCGAAAGCTGCAACCGGATCCGTCTCACCGCCGAAGGGCATCTGATCCCCTGCCTCTATTTCGACGAAGCCCGCTCCATCGCCGAAGCGGTTCGGGCCGGTGATGTGGATGCCGCCGCCGAGATCCTGGCAGAGGTCCTGCGCGACAAACCCAAAGAGAACCGCTGGAGCGAGACGGAAAACGAAGGTTCCAACCGGGCCTTTTACGAGACAGGCGGATGATTTTCAGTGAGGAGTGAAGAGTGAGTTACCGTCGTTTGTCGTTTGAACGGGGCTTCGCCCCTCTTTGTCGGTTGAGACTGGTCGGCAGTCGGCAGTCGGCAGTCGGCAGTAAGTGTGCCTTCGGCGCCGTTATTGGTATATCGGTGTATTGGCATATTGGGGACAAGGTTAAAGCCTTGTATACGGGTCTGAAGTCCTATCTCCAAAAATTCGCGTTGCGGAGCAACGCACCGAAATTCAAAATTCAACATCCAAAATCCATCATCAAAAGCGTTGCCATGCAACGCCAACCGAAATCATTCACCATTCACCATTCACCATTCATCATTCGAAAGCGTAGCTTTCATTTTCGGTTCCTCATTCCTCATTCCTCATTCCTCATTTTCGCCGAAGGCGAACCATGTTTTGGCTGACCGAACGCTTCCTCTCCATTCAGGGCGAAGGGCGCTATGCGGGGGTGCCTTCCTATTTTCTGCGGACCGGCGGGTGCAATCTGCATTGTCCGGGATTTGGAGCGAAGTATGAAGTTGACGGTGAGAAAAGGGCAGGCTGTGACACCTGGTTTGCGGTAGATCGGGCCTTTGCCGATCGCTGGCAGGCGGTGGAATCTGCCGAAGAGCTGCTGGAAGCGGCGGATCGGGAGTTCGTCCGGCTGGGATATCGTCCTCATGTGGTCGTCACAGGAGGGGAGCCGCTGATCTATGCGACGGATCCGGTCTTTTACGGTGTGATCGAGGGGCTTGTGGAGCGGCAGATCGCTGTGACATTCGAGACCAACGGCACCGTGGAGCTCGATTTCGAAAATTTTCCGGCCTATCGTCACGCGGTTTTCGCTCTCTCGGTCAAACTTTCCAACAGTGGTGAACCGGCCCAGCGTCGGCTGAATGCCGTGGCACTCAAAAAGATTGCCGCCGAGAGCCAGGAGTATTTCCTCAAGTTTACCCTGGATCGGCAGATGGTGGAATCGGGCCGGGCGCTGGAGGAGATCGCCGAGATCCGATCAATTGTACCGGAGGCGGAAGTCTTCTGCATGCCGGTAGGAGAGAGCTGTTCGACGATCCGGTACAATGATCGTCCGGTCTTCGATTTCTGTATCCGAAACAATTTCCGCTATTCCGATCGTCTTCATATTCGGATCTTCGATATGACCCAAGGGGTATGAAGCTCACGATCACTCCACATTGGTTTGGTTATAATGCGAGTGAATTTATCCGAGAAGGAGTCAAAATGATGAACCGGAAATACACTTTTGCGATTGCCGTGATAGCCGGCCTATTGATCAGCGGTTGCTCAGAAGAGACCAAAGAGCACGCCAAAGCAGCTGCCCAAAGCGCCGCCAAAGATACCGCGGCGGCAATCCAGACTGCCAAGGAAAAGAGCGCCGATGCTCTCTCTCAGGCCCAGGCAAAAGCCTCCGAGGCGATGGATCAGGCCAAGCAGGCTGCTGCCGAAGCTGTTGAAAAGGCCAAAGAGAGTGCTGCCAAAATGGAAGAGGCGGCCAAGGCCAAAACGGCTGAAGCAGTGGAAACAGCCAAGAAGAGTGCCGCCACAATGGGCGAGGCAGCCAAGGCTAAGACTGCTGAAGCCGCTGCAGTGGTCGAGGAAAAGGCGGCTGAAGTCAAAAAAACGATGGCAAATGAGACAGCGGCTCCCGCTGCCGACGGTGCGGCACTCTTCGCCAAATGTGCCGGTTGTCACGGAGCCGACGGCAAAATGAAAGCCCTGGGCAAGTCACCGGTGATCGCCGGAGAACCGGCAGATTCCATCGCTCAGAAACTCAAAGCCTACAAAGAGGGCAAGCGCAATGCCTACGGCATGGGCGGGGTAATGCAGGGACAGGCTGCCGGCCTCAGCGATAGCGATATTGCCACGCTGGCCGAATATATCTCCACATTGAAATAATCCGTGAAACAGGAAGCGGTGTGGATGTTCTGATCGGCTATCACCGGCATCTGGTGGAGGGGCTTTTGCTCATTCTGCTGCTCAACCTGTCACTGCCCTGGATACTGCAATCTTCTCCGGAAAAGCGAATCTTCTATACCCGGGTCGGCTATTTCGCCTTCTGGGCACTCTGGTCGATGGTGGCTTTCAGCGGTCTGATGGTCTGGCTCTTTGCCGGGCGCCCTCTGACGCTCCCGGTGATCGGGATGTTGATCCTGACAGGGCTGCTGCCGCTGCTGGACATCTATCGGGCTGTGCGCCTCAAGAGGCTCTGGCTTTCCGGATCGACGGGTCTGGGATTCAACAGTGCAATCATCGGTCTGGAGCTTGCGCTGACAATCGGCGTAACCCTGCTGGCGGTGCTCGGACGGTAGCCGATGCAGTTTCTCTATCACCCCGAAGCGGGAAAACCCCGGCTCGAGCTGGAGGGGGACGCCTATCGCTATCTCTTCAAAGTCCGTAGACTTCGTGCCGATTCACCTCTGCATCTGCGGAACCTCACCGATGATATTCTCTACACCTACC
Organism: Nitratifractor sp.; assembly: GCF_015487065.1. Classification (GTDB taxonomy): domain Bacteria; phylum Campylobacterota; class Campylobacteria; order Campylobacterales; family Sulfurovaceae; genus Nitratifractor. The sequence continues at coordinate 2,518 of NZ_WFQN01000170.1, read as the reverse complement.
GGACCAAAACGCTGGATCGCCGCCGGGCAACACTCCGTCTGGAGTCGGAGCAATCGCTGCGGATCGCTCCAAAGCGCACGCTGCATCTGGGATGGTGCCAGATCGATCCAAAGACGGTGGAGAAGGCCTTGCCTACCCTCAACGAGATCGGGGTTTCCCGAATCACCTTTTTCCCCTGCCAAAGGAGTCAGCGGAGCTTTCGGCCCGACTTCGAACGGCTGCATCGCATCCTGATCAACTCTTCCCAGCAGTGCGGCCGCAGTGCGCTGATGCAGCTGAGGGAGGCCGAGAGTCTCGAGGCCTTTCTCGCCCAGGAACCCGAGGCGATGTTGCTGGACTTCTCCCCCCGACCGCTCGCCTGTGACGGCGGGGATTCGCTGACCCTGGTCGTAGGTTGTGAAGGGGGATTGACGGAAACGGAACGGGAGCGTTTCGACAAAGAGCGGATCGTCGGGTTGGCCACGCCGATGATTCTGCGCAGCGAAAGTGCCGCCTGTGCCGCCGCCGCCCGCTTTCTGCTGGGATGATTTTCAGCTTTTTTTAAAGCACTCTAGGTAAAATACCGCTCTGATTTTCCCCGTATTTCATTAGTGAATCGGGAGAGTTGTCTCGCGTGAAGCGTTGCAGCGACCCCTGCCCCTTGGCAGCGGAAGGGTATGCTACGGCATATCGGAATGGGTTGGTTGCCCATCGTCAAAAATTCAACAAAGGTTTTTCCGATGAAAAAAGGTATTCATCCCGAATATATGGACTGCCATGTCAAATGTGCCTGCGGAAACGAATTTACCGTCCGCTCCAACAAGCCCGAACTCTCCATCGACATCTGCAACGAGTGTCACCCCTTCTTCACCGGTTCGGAGAAGATTGTCGACGCTACCGGACGTGTCGAGAAGTTCCGTAACAAATACAAGCTCTCCTAAGTTTTCCACCCCTTTGGGGGTGTTGTCATGCTGACTTTTGTCCCCACTCCCCTGGGAAATCTCCAGGATATCACCTACCGCGCACTCTCCGTTTTCGAATCCGCTCAACTCTTTCTCTGCGAAGATACCCGTGTGACCCGTCATCTTTTGGAACTGCTGCATGAACGTGGCTATCTGACGGCGCTGCCGGAGGCGGAGTTTCTTTCGTTCAACGAGCATAACGGCCCCGAACGCTTGAAACAGATCGCCGAGCGACTGGTTTCCGAAGCGGTAGTCTATGTGAGCGATGCCGGGATGCCGGCCATCTCCGATCCCGGGCAGCTGTTGGTGGCCTGGTGTCAGGAAGAGGGGCTCCCCTATGATGTCCTGCCCGGTCCCAGTGCAGTGACGGTCGCCTATGCCGCCAGCGGTTTCGAAGCGGGTCGTTTTCTCTTTTACGGTTTTCTGCCCCATCAGGGACGACCGCGCCGGGAAGCGCTTGAGAACCTGCTGCGCTCTCCCTGGGATACGGTCCTCTATGAGGCCCCCCACCGTCTGGAAAAGCTTCTGTCGGCTATTGCCGAACGTGAGGCTGATCGTGAGATTTTCGCCGCCAAGGAGCTGAGCAAGAAGCATCAGCGTTACTATCGGGGAAGCGCCGGAGAACTACTGGAGAGGCTTCGCGCAGAAGGCGTGATCCGGGGGGAATGGGTGGTGGTGATGGCCGGGGCGAAGACCTCGCCCCCTGTGCTCCATGCCGAGGAGATCGAGGCGATGGATCTGCCACCCAAGGTCAAGGCAAAGCTTCTCGCCCGCCTGCTGGGCGGCACCGTGTCGGAGTGGTACGATCGACTGGTCCGGAAACGCTGACAGATTTCCTGAAGCGGCTCTGCCTTACCTCCCTCTGCGGGGCCGTCAGGAAAAAATGGTAAAATCCCCTATGATTATTTATGGAAAACAGGTGGTGCTGCATGCACTGAGACACCACCCCGAGCGTGTCGAAAAGATCTATATCGCCAAAAAGGGCGTGCTGCCCCAAGACCTCTTCGAAAGTTACGGAGCGAAGATCACGTTCATCGAAAACCGTTGGGCCCAGCAGCTGAGCCGGGGAGGCAACCATCAGGGACTCCTGGCGGAGATCGCCGATTTCGAACCCAGCCCCCTGGCTGAGATCAAAACGGGTGATTTCGTCCTGGTCCTGGACACCCTGACCGATGCGGGGAATATCGGGGCGATTGTCCGCAGCGCCTATGCACTGGGCGTGGAGGGGATCGTGGCGACCGGAATCGGACAGCTCAATTTCGCCGCGGTGACCCGTACCAGCAGCGGAGCTTTGTTGGAGATGCCTTTTGCCCTGCACCGGAACATCCTCGATGTCCTGCATGAACTCTCTCAGGCGGGACATCGGCTCTACGGAGCTTCCATGGAGGGGGAGCCCATCGAGGAGAAAACCTTCGCCCGGCGTCGTACCTTGATTCTGGGCAGCGAAGACCGAGGGCTCTCCAAGAAGGCGAGAGAACGGCTCGACGAGACCATCTCGATCCGGATGAAGCGGGAGTTTGACTCCCTCAATGTCAGCGCGGCAGCCGCCATTATGATACACAGGATGAGTTATGCAG
>NZ_WFQN01000169.1 GCF_015487065.1 Nitratifractor sp. | reverse complement strand
GCAATCCCACGCTACAAAAACTCCTCACTCCTCACTCCTCACCAACCAAAACTATTCACTATTCACTATTCACTATTCACTCGAAAGCGGAGCTTTCGCGATGAAAATAGCTGTCGCCATCTCCGGAGCCAGCGGTGTGGAGCTGGGGGAGAAGTTTGTCCGCTGGCTCCCCGACGGGATCGAAGCCCATGTGATTTTCTCAGACAACGCCCGGACCGTCCAGCAGCACGAGAGGGGCAATATCACTCTCCACAGCGACGACAACATCGCCGCCGCCATCGCCAGCGGCTCCTTCGGAGTGGACGCCACCGCCGTGATCCCCTGCTCCATGAACACCCTGGCCAAGATCGCCTGCGGTATATCCGATACCCTCACCACCCGCGCCGCCGCCGTCGCCCTCAAAGAGCGCAAACCCCTCCTCCTGGCTCCCCGTGAGATGCCCTTCTCCTCCATCGCCCTGGAGAACATGCTCAAACTCTCCCGCCTCGGCGTCCACATCGCCCCGCCGGTGCCCGGCTACTACAGCGACCACGACTCCCTGGAGGCCATGGAGCGCTTCTGGATCGGCAAATGGTATGACCTGCTGGGGATCGAGCATCAGTTGTATCGGCGATGGGAGGGGAACGAGTAACTGGCAACTAGTAACTGTCCAGTTCCCACCGGGGACGGTGGGAACCAGGGAAAAAATATCATCTTCCATCTTCCATCATAAATCCTGTATAATCCCCCCATGCAACCTACCCATATCGAGGGCTTCAAGCCCTTCTCATTCCGTTTCTACCAGAGTGTCGAGCGTTTCCATGTGGAGGAGATCCCTCTCAACCCACCCACCGGCCGTGGAGAATACCTCCGGCTGAAAATCCTCAAGCGGGATCTGAGCACCTGGCGGTTGCTGAGTGTCCTGCAAAAGGCCACGGGAGCGCAGGAGCGCCAGATCGGCTATGCGGGGCTCAAGGACAAGGCCGCGACGGCGATCCAGTATTTTACTCTCCCCGCCCGCTACGAAAAAGAGCTCAAAAACCTCAAAACCGAGCGCATCGAGCTACTGGAGGTGAGCAGGGACCGTACACCTCTCAAAATGGGAGCCCTGCGGGGCAACCGATTCCGCATCCTGCTCGACCGCATCACCCCCTCAGAAGCGGAACGGCTGATCGGGCAGGCGAAGAAGTTTGAAAGCTCCGGCATCCCTAACTACTTCGGCTATCAGCGCTTCGGAGAGGATGGCCGCAGCTGGGAACAGGGACGCCAGATCGCCCAAAGCGGCAAACGGCTCAAAGGGAGCCGCGAAAAGCTCCTGGTGGCCGCCTGGCAGAGCTATCTCTTCAACCGCTGGCTCTCGGAACGGGTTCGCGCCTCGCAAATCATCGCGACCCAAAGCGAAGCCGAGGCGGCCAAAAGCCTGCAGTGGCCCGAGGAGCTGATCCGGGCACTGCGTACCCAACCGGGTTTTTTCAAACTTTTTCAGGGGGATCTGCTTCGCAAAGTTCCCGACGGGCAAAAACTCTTCAGCTGCCGTGATCCGCTGCAGGATGCCCATGCCTTCACCCGGAATCGCCTCACGGTCACCGGGCTGCTTCCCGGGACCAAAGTCTGGCGGGCCCGCTCCGACGCAAGACACCTGGAGGCCCCCTGGGACGACGAGGAGCTCACCGCCCTGCCCGGCGACCGGCGGGATGCCTGGATCCGGCCCGAGAATCTGAACGGAAAGATCCTTCCTGATCAGGAAGCACTGGAGCTGGAGTTCGCTCTCCCTCCCGGGGCCTATGCCACGACCCTGCTGGAGGAGCTGGCCCAGCGTTCTCTGGCTCCTAAACCCGAATCTGATTCCAAGAAAACCGAGTCACAAAGCGCTCAGGGAAAAACAGCGCCCACCCGGAAAAACCTATCCAGGAAGAGACGCGAACGATGAAGATGCTGGCCTGGGGACTGCTCCTCCTGCTCCTGCTCTATCTGGGAGCTCTGGCCTGGCTCTATCTCTCCCAGCGCTCCATTCTCTTTCATCCCACCGGCGAGACGCCGGCCAGGCACGGATTTTTCCTCGAGATAGGCGGCAAGAGGATTCGGATCGAAGTGCGAAACGAAGGGCGAACGAAGGGCCTCATCTATTTCCCCGGCAATTCGGAACACTACTGGGAAGATCCCGATACCCTGGCGGCGATGCTGCCGAAACATACCCTCTATTTCCCCCACTACCCAGGCTATGGACGCAGCGAAGGCACCCCCTCCCAGGCAGCTCTTTTTGAGATGGCTTTGAAACTCTACGATACCCTCGCCCCCCATCACCGTCAGGTCGACGTGATCGGCCGGAGTCTGGGCAGCGGGGTCGCAGTCTATCTGGCCGCCCGTCGGACCGTCGGACGGCTGGTGCTCATCACTCCCTACGACAGCATCGCCGCCCTGGGTCAGCGGCGCTACCCCCTCTTTCCCGTCCGCCTCATCATCAAGGACCCCTTCGAGAGCCTTCGTTACGCGCCGGAGGTCAAGGCAGAGACCCTGGTTCTTTTGGCGGAGCACGACCGAGTCATTCCCCGCCGAAACTCCCTACATCTTATCGACAGCCTGCACCGAAGCCGAGTCACGGTACGGATCCTTCCCGGAAGCAACCACACCGACATCATCACCCACCCCGATTTTGCGAGGGTTTTGGAGAAGTTCCTGGAGGCAACCGATGACTATCACCGCACCAAGTAACTACCTCAAACTTTTGACGCGGTGATAAAAGAACCTTATCCGTTATGACTTCGTCATCCTGAACTCGATTCAGGACTCAGGGCATCTATGGGGATTCCCGGTCCTGGATTCCGGATGGTTCAATCTCCCGAAGATTCGATCAGCGGAAAACGAATCCGGAAGCAGGCCCCTTCGACACCGTTGTAAACCTCCAGACGCCCTCCCATATGCTCCTCGACGATCAATTTGCTCATATAGAGACCCAATCCCGTGCCGTTTTTGGAATCTTTGGTGGAGAAATAGGGATCGAAAATCTCACCGATGATCTCGTCAGAGATACCTCCGGCGTTGTCGCAGATCTCCAAAAGGATCTGATCTTCCTCTCTTCGGAGGCTCACTTCGACCCGGCCCCGTTCTATTCCGCGTTCCCGGATCACCTGGGACGCATTGTAGAGGATATTCAGCAACGCCTGGCCCAGCTCTTTGGGGTAGCCCACATAGAAGATCCCCTCTTCGGTTTCCCACTCCAGCTCGATACCCCGCTGCTCATAGAGGGGTTGGACCATAGGAAAGAGTTCTTCGATGACCTGATTGACACTGAAACGGACTTTTGATCTTTCCGGGCGGAAAAAATCACGAAACGCGTCGATCGTTTTGGACATCTGCTCGATCAGGGATCGGCTTTTTTCTTCGAAATGATCCAATATCTCATTGTTACCCGACTCCTTGCGCATCTGGTAAAGACAGAGTTGTGAGGCGATGGAGAGGGTATTGAGGGGTTGGCGCCATTGATGGGCGATCATATTGAGGATCTGCCCCTTCTGAGCCAGCCGGTTCTGCTGCAGCAGCATCAATTGATGCTGACGGTTCTTTTCCAGCTCTTTTTGGAACTTCGCCTCCAGTTCACGGTGAACCTGCTGCAAGGCACGGTGCATGCGGCGGGTGTGATAGAGCCAGGCCAGGAGAATCACCGAAAGCAGCCCCAGGAGAAGGAGCAGGCGAATCAGCCCCGTATGGTCCGGATGGGCCGCGTAGCGTATCTGAACCCATCGGCTCAGAATCTTCTGACGCTCCTGCTGGCTGATACTTCCGATCGCCTTGTTCAGGATGGGGACCAGGGGAGCTTCGTTTTTGTTGACGAGCATCGAGAGCTTCACTTCGTCAGGGAGGGTTCCGGCGATCTTGAGATTGCTCAGGCCCTGTTGCTGAATCGAATAGACAAGACTGGGAATGATATTGACAAAAGCCACCAGCTCTTTGGAAGCCACCTTTCTCAACCCGGCATCCCCGTCTTTCATCGCCACCAGTCGGATGCCGGGATAGAGTTTGGGAAGCAGCGTCTCGGCCGGGGAGTTTTTCAGCACCCCCACCGGTCCCGAATGGGCGATCTGGGAAAAGTTGTGCACCAGGGTCGCATCCACATGGGTGACGAAAGCCCGGGGAGCCCGATAGTAGGGGCGGGTTGCCAGATAGTGCTTGAGCACCTCGGGGGTAGCCTGCTCCCCCATGATGATATCGCAGCGTCCCTCTTTGAGATAGCGGCGGCTGGTCTGATAATCCGGTGTTCGGACCAGACGGAAAGGGATGCCGAGTTTCCGGGAGATCAGGCGGGAAAAGTCCGCCAGTATCCCTTCGTAGCGGCCTTGGCTGTCTACATGCTCCATCGGCATCCAGTGGGGATCGACACACATACGGATCGCCTGCTTTTTGCGGAGAAAGGCCCGTTCACTCTGACTCAGCATCTCCTTCCCGGCCCGAATCTCAGGGCCATGAGGCTCCTCCGTACTCCAGAGCGTCGAGGCCAGGATTGACAACAGTGCAATGATCCGCCACCACGTCCGCATCGGCAAACACCCACTTCCAACGAGAATAGATCTCAAATTCTATCCAAAGCTCCTTGTTTTTGACGGAAAAAATCTTCGTTTTCTTTTTCTTCATCCGGAAACAGAGGAAAAGGGATGGAAAAGTGTCTGGAAAAGTTTCAAAGCCTATGATACGACTATGCTACAATGCCGACAATATTTATCAGAATCATATAACAGTATTTTTTTCATACACTATTCATCAAAAAGGAAGCAGATGTTCGCCCAATTTCACCTAGAGAATCTTGAGACCTTTCCCACGGAACTCGACGCCCTGCTCCGGCAACAGAAAGAGCAGATCAATGCGCTGGCACAGAGCGAGAGCGACGACTACGAAGCGGTCCTCAAGCCTATGGAGGATCTGGACGAGGAGCGCAGCCTTTTCTTCACGCCGCTCTCCCATCTCAACAGCGTCCTCAACTCCGAAGCGACCCAAAAGGCCTACGAAGCCTCCCTGCCTCTGCTGAGCCGTTTCCACAGTGAAATCGCCCAGAACGAAGCCCTCTACGCCAAACTCAAACGCCTCCGTCCCCACACACCCGAGCAGCAGAAGGTCCTGGAGAATGAAATCCGGGATTTCCGCCTCAGCGGGGCGGAGCTGCCTCTGGAGCGGAAAAAAGAGCTCGAAGCCATCGACCTGGAGCTGAGCGAACTCTCCAACCGCTTCAGCCAGAACCTCCTCGACGCCACCCAGGCCTATGAGCTGATCATCGAGGATCCTGATGATGTGGAGGGGATCCCCGAAAGCGACTTGACGGCCGCCCGCTTCGAGGAAGGGGGCAAAACCCGGTGGCGTTTCACCCTCCAGATCCCCAGCTACATGGCCTACATGACCTATGGTCCCAACCGGAAGCTCCGCGAAGAGCTCTACCGGGCCTATACCACCCGGGCTCCCGAAAACGCCGCCGTGATCGACCGGATCCTCGAACTGCGCAAGCGCAAAGCCGAGATGCTGGGCTTTGGCAACTACGCCGAATACGCCCTCCAGAGCCGGGATGCCCGGGACGAGTGGGAGGTGATCGATTTTCTGGAGAAGCTCGTGGATCTCTCCCTGCCCCAGGGGCGCTCGGAGCTGGAGGAGCTGCGCCGCTTCGCCAAGGATCTGGACGGTCTGGAGGATCTGGCCAGCTACGATGTGGCCTACTACAGCGAAAAGCTCAAAAAGCACCTCTACGACTTCGACGAGAGCGAAACCAAACCCTATTTCGAACGCGAAAGGGTCCTGGCGGGGCTCCTGGAGATCGTCAGCGAGCTCTTCGGCCTCCGTTTCGAGGCGGTGGAGGTTCCCGTCTGGCACCCCACGGTACGGCCCTTCGACATCTACCGGGGATCAGAGCTCTCGGGACGGATCTACTTTGACCTGGAAGCCAGAGATTCCAAGCGCGGCGGGGCCTGGATGCACGACTGGGAGACCCGCTTCGTCGACAGCCGGGGAGCCGAGCATCTGCCCAGCGCCTTTGTCGTGGGCAACTTCGCCCCGGCCAGCGACGCTCAGCCCAGCCTGCTACGCCATGACGACGTGGTGACCCTCTTTCACGAAATGGGCCATGCGCTGCATCACCTCATGAGCCGGGTGCCGGAGCGCTCTGTCAGCGGCATCAACGGCGTCGCCTGGGATGTGGTGGAGTTCCCCAGCCAGTTCCTGGAAAACTTCGCCTACGAAGCCCCGATCCTGCGGCGTTTCGCCTTTCACTACCAAAGCGGCGAGCCGATCCCCGAGGATCTCCTGGCGAGGATCAAAGCGGCCAAGAACTTCCAGGCGGCCCTGGGAATGCTCCGGCAACTGGAGTTCGCCCTCTTCGACTTCCGCCTCCATCAGCGCCTCTACCAGGGTGAGGAGGTCCAGAAGCTCCTGGAGGAGATCCGCGAGCGCACCGCCCTGCTCAAGCCCCCGGCCTACAACCGCTTCCAGCACGGCTTCGCCCATATCTTCGCCGGCGGCTACGCCGCAGGGTACTACAGCTACAAATGGGCAGAGGTCCTCAGCGCCGACGCCTTCTTCGCCTGCCTCGATGACGAGGGTAACTTCGACCGGGAGATGGCAAGGGGCTATGAGGAGCATATCCTCAGCCGCGGCGGCAGCGAAGAGATGAGCACCCTCTACCAACAGTGGCTGGGACGCAAACCGAAGCTGGAGTCGCTGACACGGCTCTATGGGATAAGGGCTTAGCGATGCGGGGGCAGCAAGTTCAACATTACAATCGCCGATTGAGCGAAGTCGGCAGTGAGGGCATCTTTGGCGTAGTCATTGGTCATTGGTCATTGGTCATTGGGGGCAGAGCTTCAGCCTTGTATCGTGCGGGACTGAAGTCCCGCTTCCAAAAATTCTCAATTCTCAATCCTCAATTCTCAATCCAAAATCTACCCACTACCCACCATCCACTACGCACTCAAAATTGCTTCCTCATTCAAAAACGGTGTTTCCGATGAAAAAGAAAGACCAACTCTACTTTATCCTCGCTGTCGTCGGTGCTTTTTTTCTGCTGCTGGCCGGGGCCTGGACCAGCCCCACCTTTGCAGAGGAGCAGAGTTATATCGAAGCGATCGTCATGTTCGGCGCCCTGCTCTTCGTCTTTTCCGTTGTGGTGATCGTCGCGGCGCTGGGCTTCCACTCCTTCGCTCTCTTTATGGCCCTCTTTCTGGCCATGGCGGTCTCGCTCTACGGAGTCGAAGCGGGGGTGATGGTGATCGGGATGACCTATGTGGTCTGGGGACTGGTTTTTGCCATCGAGATGCTGCTCTATCACAACGGTGTCGAAAGTGCCGTTCGCTGGTTCCGTGAGCGCTACACCTTCCGAACCTTTAGCCGTGAGTACAAAGCCTTCTACCCGATGATCTGGATCTTCTATTTCCTCTTCGAGTACCTGCCCCACCGCTTTACCGGCGAGAGTATCGCCAGTTTCAATCCCCAAAAACTCTACGAACAGATGCGCGAAGATTTGCGTCCCTGATCTCACGATCCCTTCACAATCTCTGGATATAATCGAGTGCTCTGAAAAACTGAAAAGATTCTTCATCGTCATCCTGAACTCGATGAGGATCCACGGCCCCATGGGTATTTCAAGCCCTGGATTCCGGGTCAAGCCCGGAATGACAGAGGTTTTTCAGAGGACGCAATCAGCAAAAAAACGAAAGGGTTAGCGAGATGTTGGAATACAAAGCCGTCCTCTATCGGGAAGGGATGCTCGGGTCCCTCCTTTTGGGACAATCGAAGGTCGATCCGATCCGTTTCACCCAGTTCCTCAACGCCAATGCCGAAGAAGGCTGGGAGGTGGTAACGATGGAGAAGGATATCCGGCGGATGCTGCTCTTCTGGCGCCGGGAGGGCTATGTCGTCATCATGAAAAGGGAGAAGAGACAATGAAGATCATGCAGATCGCAGGAGTGGCGGTGGCCCTGATCCTGGCTGTTTATGCTGTTTTGCTCATCGGCCAGGTCTGGGATGAGTGGCTGGAGTGGAAGCTCTTTTTCAAAATCAGTATCACCGCTGCGGTCCTGGTGGTGGTCATCGGGATCGTCGCGATGATTCTCAGGGAGCTTCAAAAAGACAAAGAGCTGAAGAAAGAGAAATATCTGGATTGATCAGAGAATATCTCTCAAGACAATGGCGTAGTGCATCACAAAGAGGTTGAGCAGAAAAATCAGCATCGAAGAGCCCCGGGAAAAGAAATGCTGCCACTTCGTCCGCTCTTTGCCGTTGGTCTTGTAAGCGATGATGAAATGTACCACTGTTGCCACCGTCAAAACCGCTACCAAAATCGCTTTCATCCTCAGCGCATGGGAAATTTTGCTCCCATTGGGATGTAGAAACAGATCGAAAAGATGATAATGAAATCCCAGGATAAAACCGGTCGTCAAGAGAATAATCAATGAAGCGACTTCAAACCATCCGAAAATCGGCCCGACATGAGGATAGACCTCCTGTTGCGCCTTTTTGTCCCGAAGCGAAATTCCCAAAACGAACATAAAAACCGACCCACCGATCCAGGAGATCGCCATCAACAGATGCAGATGAAACGCCCATTCAGTCATCGATGAACCTTGACACCGGCTACTTCGCCCCATTTCACACTTAGCACGTCACACATGGCACTACTCTCAACTTTCATCAATTTTCAATACTGCCATAAAAGCCTCCTGTGGCACATTGACCTTGCCGATGGCTTTCATCCGCTTCTTCCCGGCCTTCTGTTTCTCCAGCAGCTTCCGCTTCCGGGTAATGTCGCCGCCGTAGCATTTGGCGGTGACGTTTTTGCCCATGGATTTGACGTTGCTCCGGGCGATGATGGTATTGCCGATACTGGCCTGGATCGCCACCTCGAAGAGCTGTCTCGGAATCAGCTCCTTGAGCTTCTCCACAAAGGCCAGCCCGCGGCTTCGCGCCTTCTCTTTGGGGACGATGATCGAGAGCGCGTCGACGACTTCACCGGCCACGCGAATATCGAGCTTGACCAGATCTCCGGGGCGGAAGCCGATGGGCTCGTAGTCGAAGCTGGCATACCCTTTGGTGACGGTCTTGAGCCGGTCGTAGAAGTCCATGACGATTTCGTTCATGGGGATATCATACTCCATCAGAACCCGGTTTTCGTTGAGGTAGTCCATCTTGACCTGGATCCCCCGCCGGTCGTTGAGGAGCTTGATCAGATTGCCCACGTAATCGTTGGGAGTCAGGATCGTCGCCTTGACATAGGGCTCGTAGATGGTCTCGATTTTGGAGGTGTCCGGCATCTCCGAGGGGTTCTGGATCGTGATCTCCTCCCCATTGGTGAGCTGGACCCGATAGACGACGCTGGGAGCCGTGGCAATGAGTTCCAGGCCGAATTCCCGCTCCAGCCGCTCCTTGACCACCTCCATATGCAGCATCCCCAGGAAACCGACCCGGAATCCCGATCCCAACGCCGCCGAGGATTCAGGCTCAAAGGTAAGGGCCGCGTCGTTGAGCTTGAGCTTGTTCAGTGCGTCGCGCAGATCCTCGAACTTGTCGGTCTCGATGGGGTAGATCCCGGCAAAGACGAAAGGTTTGGCGGGCTCGAAGCCTCCGATGGGCTCGGCGGTGGGGTGTTTGGCGTCGGTGATGGTATCACCCACCTGGAGGGCTTCGACCGTTTTGAGGCCGGTGACGACGATCCCCACCTCCCCCGCAGAGAGTTCCGGTGTTTTGATCGGCTTGATGGGATGGGGATACATCAGATCCAGGACCTGGTGCTCCTCGGCCATTCCCATGATCCGAACCTTCTGCCCCTTCTCGATCTTCCCTTCGAAAACGCGAACCAAAGCCAGGGCTCCCAGGTAGTTGTCGAACCAGCTGTCGTAGATCAGGGCTTTGGCGGGTGCCGCTTCATCGCCGGCAGGGGCGGGGATCTTCTCCACGATCATGTCGATGAGCTCTTT
>NZ_WFQN01000168.1 GCF_015487065.1 Nitratifractor sp. | reverse complement strand
CGTCAGATGTATCGATGCTCGGTGTGTAGGGGTGTCGGAGAGAAGCGCAGGCGCACTTGGAAAGTGCGTTGAGTATTCGCTTCGATCACCCATGCCGCCGATGATCGGTGCAGATGGCGTGCAGACTAATGTATACTTTGGGTTCTATAGAGGCATGGGTAATGTTGGACTCAAAAAAGATCGGACGGGCGAGGAAGCGGATAGCCGACGTGGTGCTGCACACTCCCTTTGCCTACGCGCCGATTCTCAGTGAGCTGAGCGGCTACGAGATCTACCTGAAAAAGGAGAACCTCCAGCGCACCGGTTCCTTCAAGCTTCGGGGGGCTTTCAACAAAATCGCCGCGCTTATCGAAGAGGGGCGGCGGGACGGCGTGGTGGCGGCCAGTGCCGGGAATCACGCTCAGGGGGTGGCCTTTGCTGCCCGGCATTTCGGGATCGATGGAACGATCGTGATGCCCGAATCGACCCCCTTGACCAAAGTGATGGGGGTTCGGGAGTTGGGCGCTCAGGTGATCCTCAAGGGAGCCAACTACGACGAATCCTACGCCTATGCGGTCAAATATGCCGAAGAGCAGGGCAAAGATTTTGTCCACCCTTTTGCCGATGAGGAGGTGATGGCGGGGCAGGGGACCATCATGTTGGAGATGCTCGAAGAGCAGCCCGACCTGGATGCCGTGGTGATCCCCGTCGGCGGCGGCGGGCTGATCTCGGGATGCGCCGTGGCCGCCAAATCCCTCTCTCCGGAGATGGAGGTGATCGGGATCGCTTCTGCCGGAGCACCGGCGATGAAACTCTCCTACGATGCCAAAGAGCCCATCGATACCACTTCGGTGCGGACCATCGCCGACGGCATTGCCGTACGGGACACCTCCCCCGTGACGCTGGAGTATATTTTGCGCTATGTGGATCAGATGAATCTGGTGGGCGAGGATGAGATCGCCAGTGCGATTCTTTTCTTGCTGGAGCGGCAGAAACTGACCGTGGAAGGTGCCGGATCCGTCGGCGTGGCGGCGGTGCTGCACAAACATTTGGATCTGCCCGAAGGCAGTCGGGTGGGGATTGTACTCAGCGGCGGAAATATCGATGTGACAATGCTTTCGTTGATTATCGAAAAAGGGATGGTCAAATCCTATCGCAAGATGAAACTGGTGGTCACCCTCATCGACAAACCCGGCGCCCTGGAGCGTTTTGCCGGATTGATGCGGGAAGTGCAGGCCAATATTGTCCAGATTGGTTATGACCGCACCTCCACCGATCTGGAGTTCGGAGACGCCCATGTCAGCGTGGCCCTGGAGACCAAGGGTGAGGATCACCAGGAGGCAATCCGCCAGGCGTTGCGGGAACACGGATTCGCCTTTAGAGAAGAACACTGATGTGCCGTAATGGCGCATCAAATTAATAATTAATAGTTAATAATGAATAAATTCGGTGAGCGTCGCAAGGCGACGCCATTTAATCAAAATCCAAAATTCTCCATCGGCATCGATCTCGGTTCCAATACCCTGCGTGTCGTCAAACGCGATTGTAGAAGCGGGGAATTTGTGGCTGAATACGAAAAGATCGTTCGCACGGCAGACGGGCTGCAGCAGAGCGGCCGTATCAGCGAAGCGGTGGTGGAACGTATCGTTCAGGCTCTGAAGGAGGCCCGTGAATGTGTCGGCTTTGAAGGGGCGGCGCTGCGTGCCGTGACCACCGAAGCGATGCGCCGGGCCGAGAACCGGGAGGCGGTTTTGAAGCGTATCGAGGAAGAGACGGGGGTTCGCTTCGAGATTATCGAGGGGAGCGAAGAGGCTTCGTTGACGCTGTTGGCAGTGGAGGGACGTCTGAAGGCTCTCCATGCGGCGAACAATTCTTTCGTCTTGGTGGACATCGGCGGCGGGTCGACGGAGCTGATTTTTCGCTATCCGGGAAAGACGCTTTCTCGTAGCTTTCCTCTGGGGATTGTTACCCTCTCTCAAGAGGCGGGGAGTCTGGAAAAAGTCGGAGAGCTTTTGCCGGAGAAACTGCCGCCGCTTCGGGAGTTTGTGGAGAGAGTTTATGGCCGGTACGGTCGGGTGCAATCCTTTGTCGCCACGGCGGGAACTCCCACGACCGTAGCGGCCCTGAAACTGGGAATGAACTACCGTACCTACGATGCGAAACGTATCAACGGCACGCGGCTGCAACGAGAGGAGTTGGCGATCTACCTGCGGAAACTGCTGGCGATGAACAAAGCGGAGCGGGAGAAAGCCGTCGGAGTAGGGCGGGACGATCTGATCGCAGCGGGGATTCTGATCTTTGAGGCCCTCTTCGATCTGCTGGGGTTCGAAGAGTGTATCGTTATCGATGACGGACTGAGGGAAGGGGTGGCAATTTCGCTTTGCGACTAACGACTAATTCCCCTTTTTATACTCGATCAGCTTCGTATCGCTCTCGGAGAGTCCCTGCTGCAGGAGTTTTGTCAGTTCCACTTTGACCTCGGTATCGGCATCGCCCGAAGCGATGATCTCCAGGATCTTGTCGATCCGTTCGTGCTGCTGGCGACTCTCCAGGAGTCTCGCTTCGTGGCGGCGTTCTTCTTCCCGCTGTTTCGCTTCGAGTTGTTTGCGGTAACGGTAGAAGAAAAACCAGAAGAGAAGCAGCAGAATCAGGACCCCCACACCGATCCAGAGACGCCGCTGTGTCAATTCGGCATTGAGCATGGCGATCTTCTCACCGTATCGGCTTTTGAGGCGTTCGATGGTCTGACGGCTCTGGGTCTGCATCTGAACGACCGCCTTTTGTGTGCTGCTTTGTTCCCGGGCCGTTGCCGCCTCCAGCTCCTTGATCCGCTGCTCCTTTGCCGCGACCAACGCGGCATATTTGCGCTTCTCTTCCGCCAGTTTCAGCGCACTTTGGGCTTCGATCTCCCGGGTGCGTTTGCGGAGCTCTTCCACGCTGCGGGTCTTCTCCAGCTCCAGCTGTTTGAGGGCTTTGGCCTTTTCCGCCTCGATGGCGGCCATCTTCTCTTCGTGGCTCATCTGCATCTCTTTGAGCGTGCGTATCGGATTTTTGGGCCGACTGTATCGGTCCGATCCCTGAAAAGAGGTTCCGATGCTCGCCCCGTTCATCAGATGGGGAGTCTCCTGTTTGGAACGCTTTGTCTGGTCGCAAGCGGTAGTGACCCAGACGATCGCGATAAAGACAAACAGTAATTTTAGAGGTTTTTCTATCATAGCCGACCCGTTTCTTTCTCAATGAACTGCATTGTAACACTAATTGGCTTATCGAGCATTTTTGATATAATCGTCACCATTATAATCGCAGCGGAGTTGTACCTATGAAGATGAGCGGAGCTCAGATGGTTTGTGAGGCGATCATCGCCGAAGGGGTCAAAACAGTCTTTGGCTATCCCGGCGGGGCCATCATGAACGTCTATGACGAGATCTACAAGCAAAACGCCTTTCGGCACATTCTGACCCGGCATGAACAGGCGGCGGTCCATGCTGCCGACGGCTATGCCCGTGCCACCGGTGAAGTCGGGGTGGCGATGGTCACCAGCGGTCCGGGGTTCACCAACGCCGTCACCGGGCTGGCGACGGCCTATATGGATTCGGTCCCCCTGGTGGTCATCAGCGGACAGGTCCCGCTCTCCCTCATCGGAACGGACGGGTTTCAGGAGGTGGATGCGGTGGGAATCTCCCGCCCTTGTACCAAGCACAACTATCTGGTCCGTTCCATCGAGGAGTTGCCGCGGGTTCTGAAAGAGGCCTTCTATATCGCCCGCAGTGGCCGGCCCGGTCCTGTGCTGGTGGATATCCCCAAAGACATCACCGGGGAACTGGGGGAGTTTGTCTACCCGGAGAGTGTGGATCTGCCTACCTACAAACCGCGCTACAAAGGCAATGACCGACAGGTTAAAAAGGCGGTGGAGGCGATCCTGGCTGCCAAGAAACCGCTACTGTATATCGGCGGCGGTACCGTACTGAGTAACGCGTACAAAGAGGTGCGGGCTTTTGCCGATCTAACACAGATTCCCGCGGTCGAGACCCTGATGGCCCGGGGGGTCATGGGAGCGAAAAATCCGTTGCTCGTCGGCATGGTGGGAATGCACGGCAGCTACGCCGCCAACATGGCCATGAGCGAAACCGATCTGATCATCTCCCTGGGGGCTCGCTTCGACGATCGGGTGACCGGGAAGCTCTCGGAGTTCGCCCGCTATGCCGATATCATTCATATCGATATCGATCCGGCCAATATCGGCAAGCTGGTGGATGTGGACTATCCTATTGTCGGAGATGTCAAAACGGTCGTGGAGAAGATGGAATCGATGATCCGGGAAAAGGTCGATCCCGACCGTTATCAGGTTTGGCGGGATATCTTGGCGCGCTACGATGAGCTCCATCCTCTGAGTTATCAGGACAGCGATGAGATCATCAAGCCCCAGTGGGTTATCGAGAGGATCGGTCAACTGGTCGGCGAAGAGGCCGTCATCACCTCCGATGTGGGGCAGCACCAGATGTGGGCGGCACAGTTCTATCCCTTCGACCGTCCCCGTCAGTGGATCAACTCCGGAGGCCTGGGAACCATGGGCTTCGGCTTCCCTGCGGCACTGGGAGCCAAAATGGGTCAACCGGAGAAAACCGTTATCAACATTACCGGTGACGGATCGATCCTGATGAATGTCCAGGAGCTAGTCACGGCGGCGGAGAACAAGATTCCGGTCATCAACGTGATTCTCAACAACCACTTTCTGGGGATGGTGCGTCAGTGGCAGACCTTCTTCTACGACAAACGTTACAGCGAAACCGACCTGAGTTATCAGCCCGACTGGAAGATGCTGGCGGAGGCCTGCGGTGGTGCCGGGTACGACGTCACGACCAAAGCGGAGTTTGACCAGGCGCTCAAGTCGGCCATCGAAGGAGGCAAAGTCACCTTCATCAATGTCGCCGTGGACCGTTTCGAAAACGTCCTGCCGATGGTTCCCGCCGGTGGAGCCCTCTACAATATGCTGCTGGAACACAAGGATCAATGAGATGGATAAAGTAAGACGCGTCATTTCGGTCATCGTCGCCAACGAAGCCCAGGTCTTGGCCCGGGTCTCCGGCCTTTTTGCCGGCCGGGGCTACAACATCGACTCCCTCACGGTCGCTCCGATTCCCGATACCGACCTCTCCCATATGACCATCGTCACCCGGGGGAACCGGCGGGTCATCGAGCAGATCGTCAAACAGCTCCACAAACTCATTCCCACCTTCAAAGTGATCGAGCATGAGCAAATGGTGGAGAAGGAGATGGTTCTGGTCAAATTCCCCATCGAGAAGCCTCTGGCGGATATTCAGGCGCTCTGCCAAGCCTACAACGGCGGGATTGTCAATGTCGGAACCGAGATGTTCATCGCCATGGCGGCGGACGAATCGGTCCGAATCGAACACTTTGTCGAAGCGGTCAAGCGCTACCACCCCCTCGAGATCGTCCGCAGCGGCGTGGTAGCGATGGAACGATGATCGTTGAGGGGCAAAGCCCGGTGCTTTGGACTTGCGACTATCAAATGAAAGGAAGGGGATGAGCCGTTCACTGCGGGAGATCTGTGAAACCATCGGGGTGGAGTATAGCGGGGAGGACCGTTCCATTCGCGGGCTCAATACCCTGTCCGAGGCGGCTCCGGACGAGTTGAGCTTCTTTCATAACGAAAAGTATCGCAGGGATCTTCCCAAAACCCGGGCGGCAGCGGTTCTCCTGGAGGAGCGTTTCGCCGGGGAGCTTCCCGAGGGGGTCCTCCCGCTCATCACCGATGAACCCTATCTCAAGCTGGCTTTGGCGACGGCGATCTTCGCCCATCCGATCTCGACGGCTTCCGAACCTCCCAAGCTCCTGGGAGCGTGCGATATCGATCCGACCGTCCGCTTCGGCAAAAACGTCACCATTGGAGAGGGGACGGTGATCATGGCCGGCTGCTATATCGGAGACGATTGCACCGTGGGGGCTCATTGTCTGATCCACCCCAATGTGACGATCTACCACGGCTGCCGGCTGGGTAACGACTGCATTCTCCACAGCGGAGCGGTCATCGGCAGCGACGGTTACGGTTTCGCCCATACCCGGGAGGGTCGGCATATCAAAATCCATCAGCTCGGTGGGGTGGAAATCGGCGATGCGGTGGAGATCGGGGCCAACACCACCATCGACCGGGGAGCCCTGGGAGATACGGTGATCGCCGACGGGACCAAGATCGACAATCTGGTACAGATCGGCCACAACTGTGAAATCGGTGAGAACTCTCTCATCGTCGCACAGACCGGAATTTCGGGTTCGACGCGCCTGGGGCGCAATGTGGTTATGGGGGGACAGAGTGCCACGGCGGGTCATCTGGAGATCGGGGATTTCGCCACCCTGGCTGCCCGATGTGCCGCCACCAAGTCGCTGGAGGGCGGCAAGGTCTACGCCGGGGTCCCCGCCATGGACATCCGCCTCTGGCGCCGCCAACAGGCAGCACTCATGCGCCTGGCGAAAGGGAAGAAATTTTCTCAGTAAGTCGTTGGCGGTTTCGGTGAAAAGCAATCCAGGTTGCACAGGCTTACCCGCACTTTTACGCTATGATAAAACTCCCAACAACTTTGAGCAGAAGGAGTCATCATGGCACATGAAATTCAAGAGATAGAGACGATGCCGCTGGCAGGAACCGAAAGCGGAAAGATCGAAGTCGCGGTTATTCAGGAGCCCTATGGAGCGGGGAGCGATGCTGTGGTCAGCATCGGAATTTTTCTCAACGGCGACAATGACGAACCGGACTGGAAAGTCCATCTTCCCAAAGAGAATATCGATGGAGTGATCAACGCGCTTCAGAAAGCGAAAGAGACACTCTAAAAATCCACCCCTCGTAGGCCGCTTCACCCCTCTTGGGCTTTGAGCTCCCGATAGTGTGCCAGGGCAGCCTGCATCTTCGCCCGGTCCGGGATCTTTCGGCCGGCGATATATCCGACGATTCTCCCCTCGTTGTCAAATTTGGGTTTGATCCAGACGATGACAAGGTAGTAGCGCCCGTCTTTACGCATATTTTTCACATACCCTTCCCAATACTCTCCGCTTTTGATCGTCTCCCACATTTGACGGAAAGCCGCTTTGGGCATATCGGGGTGGCGGTTGATATTGTGGGGAGCGCCGATGAGCTCCTCTTTGCTATACCCGGTCATCTCTCGAAACTTTTTGTTGGCGTAGGTGATGATGCCGTAACGGTCGGTCTCCGTGATCATTACCCCTCCGTCGAACGGCACCTCCTCATCGACGGGATCAGGTTTGATGATCGTTGCGCCTGTCAGGGTGTTTTTGACAACTTTCGACATGGTTTTTTCCTTCGACGCTCCGGGAAGCGTAGATCTTTGTGATTTGGTCGTGTCGGGATTACGCCGGGAAAAGCGTTGTGGCGACAAAAAATTGTGTGAAGCATACCACGGCGCGACTTAAGGTGAACAGATTTACTTTGAAACCCATGCAACAGGAGGGGTCTGGCTCGTTGGGTGTTGTCCCTTTCCGCATCCTTGGATACAATTACGACAAAAAGAGTAAGAAAAGGACAGATATCGTGTCTCTTCAGAAAAAGATCCGAGCGTTAACCGCCGAACGCTATCTGGTGATCGACGGAGCGATGGGAACCCAGATTCAGAGCCTGGAGATCCCGGAGTCGGCCTGGCTGGATGAGAAGGGCGAGAGCCAGGAGGGGTGCAACGAGCTCCTCAATGCCACGGCTCCCGATATCATCCGGCGGATCCATACCCGCTACGCCATGGCCGGTGCCGATATGATCAAGACCAACACCTTCGGCGCCATGCCCTGGGTGCTGGAGGAGTACGGGCTGGGACACCGGGCCTACGAGCTCTCCAAAAAGGGAGCGGAGCTGGTCCGGGAGGTCTGTCAAGAGTACGCCACGCCCGAGCAGCCCCGTTTCGTCCTGGGATCCATCGGACCGGGAACCAAGCTTCCCAGCCTGGGGCACATCGATTACGTGGAGATGTACGAGGGGTATCTGGAGACAGCCAGAGGGCTTATCGACGGAGGCTGCGACGTTTTTCTCCTGGAGACCTGCCAGGATCCTCTGCAGATCAAAGCGGCACTCCACGCCTGCGAAGCGGCCAATGCCGAAAAGGGTGCTGCCCTCCCCATCATGGTTTCGGCCACCATCGAGCTCAGCGGCTCCATGCTCATCGGAACCGACGCGGCAACTATCGCCACCATCATGGAGCCTTTCGATCTGCTCTCTCTGGGCTTCAACTGCGGTACCGGTCCCGATCAGGTCAAAAAGCACCTCAAGACCCTCAGCGAGCGGAGCAAGTTCCCTCTTTCGATCCATGCCAATGCCGGGCTGCCCCAGAACCGGGGCGGCTTCACCTACTACCCCATGGGGCCCGAGGAGTTCGCCGCCAAGCAGCTGGAGTTTACCGAGTTCGACGGGGTGAGCTTCTTGGGGGGATGCTGCGGAACCACGCCCCAGCATATCCAGGCACTGAAAAAAGCACTGGAGGGGCGCCGACCCAAAGCTCCCACCGGTTCCCAAGCGCCCAGTATCGCCTCGCTTTTCAACAGCGTGGAGCTTTTCCAGGAGCCCGCCCCGCTGCTGATCGGGGAGCGCTCCAACGCTACCGGGTCCAAAGCCTTCCGGGAGCTGATCCTGGCCGAAGATTACGAAGGAACGCTTAACGTCGCCCAGGAGCAGGTACGCGCCGGAGCCCATGCCCTGGATGTCAACGTGGAGTTCGCCGGGCGCGACGGGGCCAAGGATATGAAAGAGGTGATCGGCCTCTACAACCAGAAGATTCCGCTGCCGCTGATGCCCGACGCCACCAATGTCCATACGATGGAAAGAGGGCTGCAGTGTATCGGGGGCCGTCCCATCATCAACTCCGCCAACCTGGAAGACGGGATCGAACGTTTCGACAAAATCTGCCGCCTGGCCAAAAAGTACGGGGCGGCCCTGGTGCTGCTCACCATCGACGAGACCGGCATGGCCAAAACCAAAGAGCGCAAAGTGGAGGTGGCGGAGCGGATGATCGAACGGGCGGTCAATCTGCATGGCCTGCGCAAAGAGGAGCTGATCGTCGATGTGCTCACCTTCACCGTGGGAAGCGGCGACGAGGAGTACCGGGATGCCGCGGTGCAGACCCTGGAGGCGATCCGGGAGCTCCATCGGCGCCATCCCGAGCTGGGGACCACCCTGGGTCTCTCCAACATCTCCTTCGGCCTGGCCCGGCATGCGCGGATCTATCTCAACTCGGTCTTTTTGCACCACTGCGTCCAGGCGGGGCTGAGCACCGTTATCATCAACGTCAAGCATATCGTCCCCCTCTCCAAAATGACCCCTGAGGATATCGCCGTCTGTGAAGAGCTCCTTTTTCATGCCGACGAGAACAGCCTCTTCCGTTTCATCGAGCACTTCAGCGACAAGACCCTGGAGACGGAGGAGAACGACGAAGAGTACGAAAAGCTCTCCAACGAGGAGAAGATCAAAAAACTCCTCATGGACGGGGACAAGGAGCGGCTCATCCCCCTGGTGGAAGAGGCGCGTCACGAACTCACCGCCGACCGGATCGTCAACGAGATCCTCATCGACGGGATGAAGGTGATCGGAGAGTTGTTTGGCAGCGGGCAGATGCAGCTGCCCTTTGTCCTGCAGTCCGCCGAGACCATGAAGGCGACGGTGGATTATCTCAACCCCTACCTGACCAAACAGGAGAAGGAGTCCGATACCACGCTCGTCATCGGCACCGTCAAAGGCGACGTCCACGACGTGGGAAAAAACCTGGTGGACATCATCCTCTCCAACAACGGGTTCAAGGTCAAAAACATCGGGATCAAGGTGGAGCTGGAGCAGTTCCTGGAGACCTATGAGGAGGTGAATGCCGACGCCATCGGAATGAGCGGTCTACTGGTCAAATCGACCCAGGTGATGAAGGAGAATCTGGAGACGATGGCGGCCAAAGGGATTGAGGTACCCATCCTGATGGGCGGGGCGGCGCTGACCCGGAGTTTCGTCGACGACTACTGCCGCCCCCTCTACAAAGGCCCCATCTTCTACTGCCGCGATGCCTTCGACGGCGTGGTGGCCATGAGCCGGATCGAGGAGTGGAAAAAGGATCCCTCCCAGCCTCTGGATACCCGTCTGGCCGGGGATATGACCGAACGGGTGAAAAAGGAGAAGAAAGAGGTCATCATCCCTCCCTTTGAAGAGATCAAGATGCCCAAAAAGGTGGAGATCCCCACACCCCCCTTCTGGGGTCGGCGGGTAATGGATCGAAGCAATCTCGATCTGGAAATGGTCTTCAACTGGGTCAACAAACGGACCCTCTTCAAGATGCACTGGGGCTACAAAAGCAAAGGGATGAGCAAAGAGGAGTACCAAAAGCTCCTGGACAAGACGGTCTATCCCGCCTGGGAGCGGCTCAAAGATACTTTCCTCCGCCGGGAGCTCTTCGAACCGACGATCCTCTACGGCTACTACCCCTGCCGCAGCGAGGATCAGGAGCTCTTCCTCTTCGATCCCGAGGAGGGGTGGCACAGTGAGGATCAGATCAACCGGGAGCCTCTGGAGGAGATCGTGG
>NZ_WFQN01000167.1 GCF_015487065.1 Nitratifractor sp. | reverse complement strand
TGGGGCGGCCGTCCAGGAACTCCACCAAGCGGTCGTAGCGGCCGCCGCCGGCGATGGCGCTCTGGGCACCGATCTCGTCGCTGACGAACTCGAAAGCGGTCCCGGAGTAGTAGTCCAGTCCCCGGACCAGATTGGCATCGACCTCATAGGGGATGCCGCTCTCGGAGAGCAGATGCCTGAGTCGGTCAAAATCCCGGTCGCACTTTTCGCAGAGATTGTCGGTGATCCGGGGTGCTGCTTTGAGCAGATTTTGGCAGCTCTCGTTTTTGCAGTCGAGGACCCGGATGGGATTGGTGGCGATGCGGCGGCGGCAATCTTCGCAGAGTCCGTCTTTGATATCCTGCAGATGGTTGACGAGGCTCTCCCGATAGGGGGGCATGCACTCCTTGCATCCGAGGGAGTTGACCTTGACGCTGTAGCGGATCCCCAGGGTGTCGAAGATGTCGGCAAGCATCTGAATGAGAGTGAAATCCTCTTCGACCCCCGCTTCGCCGAAACTCTCCACCCCGAACTGGTGAAACTGGCGCAGGCGCCCCTTCTGGGGGCGTTCGTAGCGGAACATGGGGCCGAAGTAGAAGAAGCGGTATTTCTGCCCCTGCTGGCGGTCGAGTTTGGCCTGGATGAAGGCCCGGACCACTCCGGCGGTTCCCTCGGGGCGGAGACAGACGTCGTTGCCCCCTTTGTCGGTGAACTGGTACATCTCCTTGCCCACGATGTCGGAGCTCTCTCCCACGGAGCGTTTGAAGAGGCGGGTCTCTTCGAGGATCGGGGTTTCGATGTAGGAGAAACCGTAGTTTTGGGCGATTCGCGCCGCGGTTTCGGTGATATAGCGGTAGCGCTCGGCTTCTTCGAAGATCAGGTCCTTCATCCCGCGCAGTGCATTGATCATACTTTTGCCTTCTTCTTTATTTGGACTAGATAAAT
Source organism: Nitratifractor sp. (assembly GCF_015487065.1). Lineage (GTDB taxonomy): Bacteria > Campylobacterota > Campylobacteria > Campylobacterales > Sulfurovaceae > Nitratifractor. Next base: position 6,094 of record NZ_WFQN01000167.1, on the reverse strand, counting down.
AGTGTCTATTGAATATGTCTCGTCATTCCGGGCTTGACCCGGAATCCACGCTCTGAGATGCCTATTCTCCCCTGGATCCTGAATCAAGTTCAGGATGACGTAATACAGTCAAAGTTTGTTTGCGATTATATCCCGAGATAGGTTACGATCTTTTGATGGATCACATCGACATCCTCTCGGGCGTCGATCGTCAGATAGGGGATGGCCAGTTTGGGGAGCGCCTCTTTCATCTTCGTCTGAACCGTCAGAAGATAATCGATGCCTCGGGCTTCGATCCCGTCGGTGCTTTTGGCGCCCAGACGCTCCCGGAGCGTCGCTTCGTCGGTCTCGAAAAAGAGAATTCTGTCGGGCCAATCCCCGTGAATGGCGAAGCGGTTGAGGGCGATCAGCTCCTCAAGGCTCGCCCCACCGTTGGCCAGGGCATAGCCGATCCCCGAGAGAAAGCCCCGGTCGGAGAGGAGGAGCCGGGAGCGGTTGGGACGGACGATCTCTTCGTAGTGCTCGGCCCGGTCGGCTAGAAAAAGCAGTAGCTCCGCCCGCTTGGAGCGGATCGTGCCGGTGAGGAGGATCTCCCGCGCCTTCTCGCCGAAAGCGGTGCCCCCGGGTTCCCGGGTGATGACGGCATCGGGGTGTTCGCGGGCGATACGCTCGATCTGGGTCGTTTTGCCGCAGGTGTCGATCCCTTCGAAAAGTACGTACATTACTCCCCTTCGGGTGTGATCATCTTATAAACCGCCGGGGGAAGTAGGTGTTCGACCCGGCCGCCGAAGTGGAGGATCGTCCGCACCACCGAAGAGCTGACAAAAGCGTGCTCAAGGCTGGGCATGAGGTAGATGGTCTCCAGATCCTTCTTAAGCGAAGCGTTGGCATATCCCATCTGGAGCTCATATTCGAAATCGCTGACCGCCCGCAGACCCCGGATGATGATGTTAGCCTCCAGCTCCGCGGAGAGATTGACCAAAAGATTCTCGAAGCCGATCACCCTCACCTTGGAAAACTCCCGGGTCGCCGCTTCGGCGAAGGCAATCCGCTCTTCCAGAGCAAACATCGGTTGCTTGCTCTTGGATTCGGCGACGGCGATGATGATCTCGTCGAAGATATTGCAGGCCCGCCGGACGATATCCATATGCCCGACGGTGATGGGGTCAAAGGTCCCCGGGTAGATGGCGCGTCTCATTGGACTTTGTTGATCTCGGCGCGGCGATTTTTGGCATGGCAGGGAGCGGAGTGGCCGGTGCAGACGGGGTTGCTTTCTCCGTAGCTGATGACGTCGATTCTGGAGGCGGGAATCCCGTTGCTTACCAGGATCGATTTGACGGCTTTGGCCCGTTTGAGGCCCAGTGCGTGGTTGTACTCATCGGTTCCCATTTCGTCGCAGTTGCCTTCGACGCGGATTTTTCCGGCGGCGGCAAGGCGTTTGATCTTGGGCAGATCGCTCATAATCCGCTGGAGCTGATCCCCTTCCACATCATAGCGGTCGGAGGAGAAGTAGATCATCTTGATTCCGCTGGCGCTTACGCCGTCCTGTCCGGTATATTTTCCGGTGCTGCTGATTCCCCCGGGGACCTCGGTGCCGTATTGGCTGCCGTTGCCGTTTCCATTGCCGGGTTGGGGTGCTTTGGGGGAACATCCGCTCAACAGCAGGGCTGTCGCAGCCCCCAAGATGATGATCCAAGGTGTCGATCGGTTCATGCAGACTCCTTTTGCTCCTCTAAAATTTCCATTATCCTACCATAAAAAGGTGACCTCTGAGATACTTTGACCTCTTTTGACTAACAGCCTTGATCAGAGGAAACCAATTCAATATAATGATTCATTCAATATAAGTCGGAGAAAAATTTATCAGAGAAATGGCGAAGATCGAACCCTTCGAAAAACATACGGACCGGTACGAGGAGTGATTTGAGGAGCATCCCGATCTCTATCGCTGGGAGCTCAAGGCGATCGAGCGTCTGCTGCCGGCCTTTACCGAGGGGGTGGAGATCGGGATCGGGACAGGACGTTTCGCTCTACCGCTGGGGATCCGGCTGGGGATCGAGCCCTCGCCGAAGATGGCAGTCCGTGCCATGGAGAAGGGGCTTGAGGTGATTCCAGGAACGGCCGAGGAGATCCCGCTGCCCGACGAGAGTGTCGATTTCGCTCTGATCGTGACGACGATCTGCTTCGTGGACGATCCTAGAAAGGCTCTGCGGGAGATCCGGCGCATCCTGCGGCCCGGCGGATGGGTTATCGTGGGCTTCGTGGATCGCGATACTCCGCTGGGGCGCTACTATCTGGAGCATCGAAACGAAAGCCGCTTCTATGCTCCGGCGACCTTTTTCTCCGCCAAGGAGGTGGCCGGCTTGCTGCGGGAAGCGGGCTTCGGGGAGTTGGAGGCGGTGCAGACCCTCTTTGGCGAGCGGCTGGAATCGATGGAAGGCGGGATTCGTCCCGGCTGGGGCGAAGGGGCCTTTGTAGTGATCCGGGGGCGCAGGATCGACGATCCGGAGGGACAGAAGTGAGGAAACATCGGGGCCCGGCGCCGGAGGACGGGCTCTTTCACGATCCGGAGCGGCTGCGGCGGCTTCGGGAGGCGGTCAAAGACCTGAGCTGGCTGCTGCGTCGGGGTTACGCCTCCAAAGCGGCCGCCGAGCTGGTGGGCAACCGTTATCAGTTGACCGGCCGGGAACGCCTGGCACTGAGCCACGCCAGCTGGGACCGCAGTGATCGTGCCGGTCGGCTCCGTCCGCAGGAGCTGCGGGGAGAGCAGGTCTGTGTGGACGGTTTCAATCTGCTGATCACCCTGGAGACAGCCCTGGGCGGCGGGGTACTGATCCGTGGGACCGACGGCCGGATCCGGGATCTGGCGGCGGTGCACGGCAACTATGCACTCCGGGCCGAAACCGAGGCGGCGATCCGCCTGGCCCTGAAGGGGCTACGGGAGCTGGGGGTGAAACGGAGCCGCTGGTATTTCGACCGCCCTGTCTCCAACAGCGGTCGGTTGGCGGTGTTGGTGGAGTCGACGGCCCGGGAGCTGGGGGTCGAAGCGGAGGCCGAGGCGGTGGACGGAGTGGATGGCCGGCTCAAACGCTGTGAGGGGGTGGTGCTCAGTGCCGATGCGGCGATCCTGGACAGTGAGGGGGTGCGCTGGTTCGATCTGGCGGAGTATCTGATCGAACGGAAGATCCCCGGGGCGTGGATCGTGGATCTGGGGGATGAGCGTTAAGTGTTGAGTATTGAGTCCGTTTAATCCTCTGATCAATTTGTGTCATTCCGGGCTTGACCCGGAATCCAGGGCTTAGAATGCCTAATAAACCGTGGATCCTGAATCGAGTTCAGGATGACGGGGAGCGATTATTTCGCTTATTCAGAGTACTCAATCAGTTTAGAAGGTTTATTACCGCATCATAAGTTTGAGATAGTTACTTGCTGCGGTGGTAATAAGGGATAAAATAAAAGTCTCTGAAAGGGAAAACGATGAAACTGACAATTCTGTTTGACAATGTGCATCATCGAGAGGAGATGACACCGCTTTGGGGCTTTGCCTGCTGGGTGGAACCGGAAAAGGAGGAGCCCTGGCTCTTCGATACCGGCAGCAACGGGCGGGTTTTGCTCAAAAATGCTTCGATCGCGGGAGTGGAGCTAAACCGGGCGAAGGAGCTGGTGCTCTCCCACCCCCACTGGGACCATGTGGGCGGACTCGATACGGTGCTGGAGCTGGCCCCCTCGATCCGACTCTACCTGACCGAGAGCTTCTCCAAGCTCTGGATCCGGGATCTGGAGCGACTAAGCGGCGGGGTGACCGTGGTCGGAGAGAAGCCGATGCCCCTCTTCGACGGGGTAGAGTCCACGGGGATGATGGCGGAGATTGGGGAGCAGTCGGCTCTGATTCGCAGTTCCATCGGGCCGGTGCTGCTGACGGGTTGTGCCCATGCCGGCATCGTGGAGATCGCCGCGCGGGCCACGGAGATGGCCGGAGAACCTTTGGCTCTGGTGATGGGGGGATTCCACCTCTTTCGCAGTGAGGAGTGGGAGATCGAAGAGGCGATCGAGGGATTGGTTGCCCTGGGGGTTCGACAGGTCTGTCCTACCCACTGCACGGGAGAGCGGGCGACGGAGATGTTCCGTACCGCCTTTGGAGAGGATTGTCTGCAAGGCGGCGTCGGAGCGGTCGTGGAGATTTAAGGACGGGCCATTCCCTTTTTGGTCCGGCGGGTCGGTGTGGCGGTGAAGGGATCCTCGGGCCAGTAGTGTTTGGGATAGCGTCCCCGCATCTCTTTGCGCACTTCGGGATAGACCCGGCGCCAGAAGTTCTCCAGATCCCGGGTGAGGGCGAGGGGACGGCGGGTCGGGGAGAGGAGCTGCAGTGTCAATGGAAGCTCTCCCCCCAGGATCCGGGGGGTCTCCCGCCAGCCGAAGAGCTCCTGAAGCCGTGCCGCCAATACCGGAGCTTCAGGATCAGCATAGTCCACGACCGCCCGGGTGCCCGTGGGCAGCTCGATCGTTGCGGGAAAAAGCCGATCGAGGCTCTGCCGCTCTTCCCAGCTCAGTGAGCCCTCCATAATATTTTTCAGGTCAAGGTTTTTGAGATCTTCCAGGCTGTTCATCCCCTCTATCCAGGGCAGCAGCCACTCCTCCAGGCTCTCCAGGAGTGCCTCGTCGCTCCAGTCGGGGAAGAATTCGGGTCGGTGCCGGTGGGCAGCCAGGAGCCGCTCTCGCAGAGCACTGGCCGAACTGCTCCAGGGGAGAGATTCTACGCCCCGCTGACGTATTCCTTCCAACAGAAGCTGTGAAACCTCCTCTCCTTCGGGACGGGGGAGGGGGCGCTGTTCCAGGATCAGATGGTGAAAGCGCAGCGCTTCCCGTGCCTCCACTCTGCCCGTGGTGTCGTTATAGCGCAGCTCTTGGTGCCGTTGCACCGTGTGAGGATAGGCTTTTCGGAGATCGTCGTGGCTCAAGGGTGCGGCTCGGCGGATCCGTCGGGTCATCCCTTCGCCGGAGCTTTCGGCGACCGCCAGAAGCGGATGACGGGCCAGAGTGCTCTGGGGCGGGAGGGTCATCCCCCGCCCCGAGGCGGCCAGGTAGGCGCCGTCATTCCCCCGCTGCCTGGCGATGCGCTCGGGATAGGCCAGGGCGGTCAGCAGACCGGCCCGGTCGCTGCGGACCGCGGTTTGTACTTCCGTACCGCTCTGCCTGAGAAGGCTCCAGAAACGCTGCCGCAGCGTCGGGGGAGTCGAGGAGCCCGACAGGAGGCGGTGGAGCTCCTCCATCTCCTCGGCCAGGTCATCACTGCGAATGATCGGGAGGCGTTCGGTCAGGAGCAGGGTCAGCAGGACCCCCTCGTAGCCCAGTTCCATCTCCGCCGCCCGCAGGAGCATGTGGGCGATGCGCGGGTGCTCCCCCAAATCCAAGGCGCGTTCCCCAAGGGGGGTGAGGGATCCCCGATCCTCCAGCATCTCCAGTTCACGGAGCAGGCGGATCGCCTCCTCCATCGCCTGCCGGGGCGGCGGATCGATCCAGCCCAGTTCCTCCGGGGCGGCTCCCCAGCGGGCCAGTTCCAGGGCCAGAGGTGCCAGGTCGGCCTGAAGGATCTCCGGCGTGCTGCGGGGGGCCAATGCCCGGTGCTCGTGCCAGAGACGGTAGCAGACCCCGGGAGCGGTACGTCCCGCCCTTCCGGCCCGTTGGCGGGCAGAGTCGGCGGCGATAGGACGGGTCCGCATCCGCTCCATCCCGACGGCGGCATCGTAGGAGACTTCCCGCCGGTAGCCGCCGTCCACGACGATGCGGATCCCGTCGATGGTGAGGCTGGTTTCGGCCAGATTGGTCGCCAGGATCACTTTGCGCATGCCGGGGGATGCGGGGCGGATGACACGGCGCTGCTCCTGCGCCTCCAGAGCTCCGTAGAGCTCCAGCACCTCCACCTCCGGTCCTACCCCCTCCAGAAGGCGGGTACATTGTCGGATCTCCCGAAGGCCGGGGAGGAAGGCGAGCAGGGAGCCTTCGTGCCGCTGCAGCGCCTCTTTGACGGTGCGGGCGGTTTCGGTAGCCAGGTTGTCCGGCGTGACGGCAGGGGCACGGGGGTCACGGTAGTGCAGTGTTACCGGGTAGGAACGGC
>NZ_WFQN01000166.1 GCF_015487065.1 Nitratifractor sp. | reverse complement strand
ATTGGTATATTGGTGTATTGGGGGCAAGGCTTCAGTCCTGCATTGCGGGACTAAAGTCCCGCCTCCATTCAATCGCGTTGCAACGCAACGCACCGACATCCAAAATCCATCATCCAAAATCTATCATCCAAAGCGTTGCTCTGCAACGCCCACCGAAATCTTCCATCTTCCATCTTCCATCTTCCATCCAATCATGGGATAGCAATCCCACGCTACATAGTTCTCGGTTTCTAGTTACTAGTTCCTCGTTACTGGTTTTTGCTCGGTTCCTCATTCCTCATTCCTCATTCCTCATTTTCCCCCGTAAGGGGGAATCATGATCCGCCCCTTCTACACTCTGATGGCTTTTTTGCTGGGACTGGTCCTCCTGGCCGCGGGGCACTATGCACGCTTCGATCGGGACGGGGTGTTGGAGAAACAACGTGCCCTGGTGGCGGTGACGGGGCTCGATGCACCGGCGTTGAGCGTGTCGTGGTTCGAGCCCAGGGAACGGCGATACGAGGCGGCGGTCAACCCGGCCTATCCGGAACTGCTGCCCCCCGATCGGCTCGATTTCGTCTATGGAGATCTCTATGGGAAATAATCCCTTTTTCCACTTTCTGACGCTGGGTCTTTTTGCCCAGCGACGCAAGCATCTGGGGGTGGTGGCGCTTTCAGTCGTACTCATTTTCCTGCTGGCTTCGACCCTGTTTATCTCCTCGTCGTTGCAGTATTCCCTGCGTCGGGCTTTGGTGAGCGAGCCCGACTTTGTCGTGCAGCGGGTGCGGGGGGAGCATCTGCTGCCGGTGCCTGCATCGTGGATCGACGAGATCGCGGCGCTGCACGGGGTGGACCGGGTCAGCGCACGGGTCTGGGGGCGCTACTACACCCGGCCCAAAGGCAAAAGCTTCCTCATCGTCGGGATCGACTTTCTGGAGGATCAGAGCCATGCCGCCCTGGCCAAACTGGTAGAACGCACCGACCTGCGCAAATTCCTGAGCGGCGGCTGTATGATCGCCGGGGAAGGGGCGGCCCGCTGGATGCGCAAGCATTTTTACCAAAAGGACTACAATTTCCTGGCCCCCGACGGGAAATTCATCCCCCTCAAACTTTTTGCGACGCTGCCCAGGCAAAGCTCCCTTATGGGGGAAGATATGATCATCGTCCCCATCGAAACCGCCCGCAAGATCCTGGGGCTGGGGCCCGATGAATCGACCGACATCACCTTCAACGTCCCCAACGACGACGAACGCCCCAACATCGAGAGCAAAGTCTCGGCGCTGCACTACGACCTGTGGGTCATCTCCAAAAAAGAGACCCGCGGGGCCTACGACCGGCTCTTCAACTACAAGGGGGGCTTTTTCCTGGTGCTCTTCCTGATCGTGCTGCTGGCCTTTGCCCTGATCCTCTATCAGCGCGCCAGCCAGGTCTACTCCAGCGAAAAGCGCTCCATCGGCATCCTGCGGGCGCTGGGGTGGAGCATCCGCGACGTGCTGTGGCTGAAACTGGGCGAATCCCTGACGATCGTCATCAGCAGCTTCATCCTGGGAAGTGTGGCGGCCTATTTCTACGTCTTTGCCCTGGGGGCGCCGCTGTTGCGGCAGATCTTCCTGGGCGGTGCCAACCTCACGGCCCCGATCCGGCTCGTGCCGGTGATCGATTTTTCGATCCTGGCTTCCATTTTCCTGCTTTACGGCGTCAGCTTCATCGCGGCGGTGCTGATCCCCGTCTGGCGGATCGCCGTGACCGATCCCAAGGAGGCGATGTTATGACGACTGGCGTCGGGTTATTGGTATATTGGTGTATTGGTATATTAGGGGTACCTTCGGCGATTTCTCGTCGTTTGTCATTTGTCGTTTGTCGTTTGAAATTCGTCGGCAGTCGGCAGTCGGCAGTCGGCAGAGTGAGCGTCGCAAGTCGTAAGTCGCAAGTCGCTAGTAGTGTTGCCTTCAGCAACACACCGACATCCAAAATCCAAAATCCAAAATTTATCATTAAGGGCGTTGCTATGCAACGCACACCGAAATCTTCCATCTTCCATCTTCCATCTTCCATCCAATCGTGGGATAGCAATCCCACGCTACGAGATCGGTTTCTAGTTACTAGTTACTCGTTACTAGTTTCTACAATAATTCGGTTCCTCATTCTCCGAGGTGTGCAATGAGTCCGGTCATAGAGATCCACAGCCTCAACCGCCATTTCGACAGCGGAGAAGAGCGTTTCCATGCCCTCAAAGATATCGATCTGACGGTCGATCGGGGGGAGTGTGTGATCCTGCGGGGGATCAGCGGCAGCGGCAAAACGACACTGTTGAGCATCATCGCAGGGCTGGATCACCCAAGCAGCGGGGAGATCCGGGTCGAAGGGGAGGCGATCGCCAAACTCCCCGATCGGCATCTGAGCCGTTTCCGGGGGCGGCATCTCGGGATGATCTTTCAGCACTACAACCTGATGGAGGAGTTGAGTGTGCGGGAGAATGTGGCCGTGCCGCTGATCCCGATGGCACAGAGTATGCGGGAGGTCACCCGCCAGGTGGAGGAGGCGATGGAACGGGCCAATATCGCCCACAAAGCCGAGCAGCGAGCCGCCCGCCTCTCCGGAGGGGAGAAACAGCGCGTCGCCATCGCCCGGGCCCTAGCCACCGATCCGGAGATCATCCTCTGCGACGAACCCACCGCCAATCTCGACCGTGCCAACGCCCGCCGTTTCCTGGAGATCCTCTCCCGGCTTCACGAGATGGGCAAAACGATCCTCATCGCCACCCACGATCCGATCTTCGAAGAGCTGCCCTTCGAGGCGAGGGTGGTGGAGATGGAGAATGGGGCGATCGTCGATCGAGTGAGGAGTGAAGAGTGAATTTTCGTCGTTTGTCGTTTGTCGTTTGTCGTTTGAAATTCGTCATCAGTCGTCAGTCGTCAGTCGGCAGAGAGGGAGTCGCAAGTCGCCAGTCGCAAGTCGCTAGTAGAGTTGCCTTCGGCAACGTCATTGGTCATTGGTTATTGGTCATTGGGAGTGCCTTCGGCGCTTTTATTCGACGTTTGTCGTTTGTCGTTTGTCGTTTGTATAGAAGCGTTGCAAAGCAACGCCTACCGAAACCATTCATCATTCATCATTCATCATTCATCACTGAGCAATACAGGAGTCAAAAATGACTCCTGTATTGCTCAACACCCAGGTCCTGGTCTATCTCCTCAGTGAAAGCGTGGTCTGGGGCTTGCTGGCGATCGCCTTTGGGGTCTCGGTGCATATTTTGTGGTGCTGGGATTTCGGCAGTACCAGTGAGGAGCAGTATGCCCTGGAGCGGCGGGCCTATCTGGTGATGACGATCATCCTGGCGGCTTTTGTACTGAAGTTTCTGCTGCTGCCCTTTTTTGTCTTTACCATCGACCGGCTCAGCGATCTGGTCCCCGGTGCCATGTGCGCCGCGGGGGTCATCAGCGCCAACGCCTACGGCCTGCCGCTGCTCTTTCTCAAGCTTCTGATTCTTTTCGGCCTGTTGCTGTGGATGGTGCTCAACCACTACGATCTGGAGGCGAAGAGCTATCCCTGGTTCCGGCTCAAAATGGGTCTTTTTGTGCTCCTTTTTATCCTGGTCTCCGTCGAGCTCTGGATGGACTGGGCCTATTTTTTCCATTTCGATCTGAGCCGTCCGGTGAGCTGCTGCTCGGCGCTTTTTGGACAATTGGAAGGGGCTAATCCTCTCCCTTTCGGTTTGGATATCCCCAAGCTGTTGCTGCTTTTTTATCTCCTCTATCTCCTGATCGTCGTCGCTACGCTGGCGGGGCAGCGATGGCTGGAGTTGGCGGGCTACGGGCTCTTCGTCTTCGTCGCTTACTATGCCGTGGTCTATTTTTTCGGGACCTATGTCTATGAGCTTCCTACCCATAAGTGCCCTTTCTGCATGTTCCAGCGCCCCTACCACTATGTGGGCTACCTGATCTGGGGATCGCTTTTCGGGGGGAACTTCCTGGGGCTGATTGCGACCATGCTCCGTCTGGGACTGGGGATTGACACCCACCGCCTGGAGCGGATCGGATTGGGGCTCGTTAGCCTCTTTGTGTTAGTATGCAGCCTCTATGTGGGGGTCTATTATCTGCGAAACGGAGTCTTGCTATGAAAAAACTGATGCCGATTCTGGGGACGCTGCTCTTTGTGGTGATCGTGGCCGTGATTTTCATTTCCCTGGCCAAAAAAGAGCAGCCGGTGACCATCGTCAAGGGCAACACAGCCTTTAAACCGCTGCCCATCAAACTCAACGCCACCAACGACACCCAGTGCAAAATGCTCATCAAAAGCGAACGCAACGCCGCCGAGGTGATCGCCCCCGACGGGCGTACCTGGTTTTTCGACGATCCGGGCTGTATGACTCTCTGGCTCCAGGATAAAGCCTGGAAGGACCGGGCGAAAATCTGGGTACATACCCTCGATACGAAGCGTTGGATCGACGCCCGCAAAGCCTGGTACGGAGTCAAAGACGCCACAGCGATGCACTACGGTTTCGGCGCCCGGGAGAAGCGGTGCAAGGAGTGTATCGATTTCCATGAAATGCAGCTGCGGATGCTGCGGGGCGAGAATTTGACCAATCCCAAGATCCGCAAAAAACTTCTGGGGGTCTGAGATGGGCGGCATTGATATATTGGCAATCGTGACGGCAGCCTTTCTAGGAAGCTTCGGCCATTGTCTGGGGATGTGCGGCGGGATCGTCATCGCCTACAGTTCCGCTAAGATCGACAAAAACTGGAGCAAAACCCACGAGGTAATTGCTCATCTGCTCTACTCTCTGGGGCGGATTACCACCTATGTCACCCTGGGGGCGGTCTTCGGTGCCATCGGCGGGGTGGCCAAGTTCAACGGCTATGCCAACGGGATACTCACCATCGTCGCCGGGGTTTTCATGATCCTGGCGGGTCTCTCTTTGGTGGGTAAGCTTCCTTTTCTGACCCATTTGGAGCACTCCTTCTCCCGGAGCGGCTGGTATCAGCGGGCGTTTAGCTATATTCTGCGGGACCGATCGCTCTACAGCTTCTATCTTCTGGGGCTTCTCAACGGTCTGCTTCCCTGCGGGCTGGTCTATTTCTTCGCCGTGGAAGCGGCCAGCACCGGGAGTCCGCTCTGGGGCGCCTTCGTCATGCTGATCTTCGGCCTCTCGACCGTGCCGGCGCTGCTGGGTCTGGGGCTCTTCACCGGGCTCTTTACCAAAAGCAACCTGCGCAAGATGATGATCAACCTGGCGTCGATCGTGGTTGTACTCTTCGGTCTCTATACGGTTTATCGGGGCTACGACTTTCTCCGCCATCCCCAGAAGTCGCTTTTGAACTGCTGTGAATCGGAAGAGGAGGGGGACAAAGGTCCTGCGGACAAACTCCCTGCCTACCAGGGACAAAAGATTCAGATACGCTAGCTTTTCTCCCCCCGCTGCCGGGAGAATCTTCAATAACTTTTGCTATACTTGTGAGCATCATTTAAACTATGAGGAGCATTACATGGCAATTCTGGATGAAGTCAAAGAGGTCGTAGTCGAGCAGCTCAACGTCAGCCCCGACGAGGTCAAAGAGGATTCGAAATTCGTTGAAGATCTGGGAGCGGACAGCCTGGACGTTGTCGAGCTGGTCATGGCCCTGGAGGAGAAATTCGATATCGAGATTCCCGACGAAGAGGCCGAGAAGATCGCGACCGTCGCCGACGCCATCAAGTTCATCGAAGAACACAAAGCCTGAGTCCTTACGCCCGCCCCGCCGGGGCAGCGTGACAGATACGAGTCTTTGGATGAAGATTCGTATCTATTACGTTTATGAGGAGCCGATGTGAGAAGAGTCGTTGTGACGGGACTGGGGATGATCAACAGTGTGGGGCATGACAAAGAGAGTGCCTTCGAAGCCATGGTGCGGGGAGAGTGCGGGATCGACCGAATCACGCTCTTCGATCCGGAAGCCTTCTCGGTTCAGATTGCCGGTGAGGTAAAAAACTTCGATCCCAAGACCGTCATGGATCCCAAAGAGGTCAAAAAAGCCGACCGGTTCATCCAGCTGGGGCTCAAAGCGGCGGCGGAAGCGATGACCGACTCGGGGATCGACGACTCGGTGGAGCGGGAACGCTTCGGCGTCAGCTGTGCTTCGGGAATCGGCGGCCTGCCCACCATCGAGCGGAACTCCGTCGTGTTGCATGAGCGGGGTCCCCGCCGGATCTCTCCCTTCTTTATCCCCTCGGCGCTTGCCAATATGCTGGGAGGGTTCGTCTCTATCGCCCACACCCTCAAAGGGCCCAACCTCGGCTCCGTGACCGCCTGTGCCGCGGGAACCCATGCCATCAACGAAGCGGCCAAGACCATTATGCTGGGCGGGGCTGACCGCATGCTGGTCGTCGGCGGCGAAGCGGCCATCACCGGCATCGGCGTCGGCGGATTTGCCGCGATGAAAGCCCTCTCCACCCGCAACGACGATCCCAAGCACGCCTCTCGTCCCTTCGACGCGGAGCGGGACGGTTTCGTCATGGGCGAAGGAGCCGGATCACTGGTCCTGGAGGAGTACGAAGCGGCCAAAGCCCGCGGGGCCAAAATTTACGGGGAACTGATCGGCTTCGGTGAGAGCGGGGATGCCAACCACATCACCACTCCCACCATGGACGGTCCGCTGCGGGCGATGAAGGCAGCCATGGCGATGGCCGGCAACCCCAAAGTGGATTATGTCAACGCCCACGGGACCTCCACCGCCATCAACGACAAAAACGAAACCGCCGCCCTCAAAGAGCTCTTCGGCGGCAAAGAGAACTGCCCGCCGGTGAGCTCCACCAAAGGGCAGATCGGCCACTGCCTGGGAGCCGCCGGTTCCATCGAGGCGGTGATTGCCCTGATGGCGATGGAGCGCGGAGTCATCCCGCCGACGATCAACTATACCACTCCCGATGAGAACTGTGACCTGGATTACGTCCCCAACGAAGCGCGGGAAGCGCAGCTGGATGTGGTCATGAGTAACTCCTTCGGCTTCGGCGGCACCAACGGTGTCGTCATCTTCCGCAGAGTCTGAGACGGTAGCGATGGCCACCTATCTCGATTTTGAAAAGCCCATCGAGGCGATCCAGCAGGATATCGAGTCGGCCAAGGCCCGGGGGGATATGGATGCCGTCGAGATCCTCAACAAGGATCTGGAAAAAGAGGTCAAAAAGGTCTTCGGATCCCTGAGTGACTATCAGAAGCTCCAGCTGGCCCGCCACCCCGACCGCCCCTATGCGCTGGATTATGTCCGGCGCCTCATGACCGATGCCCAGGAGATCCACGGCGACCGGATGTATCGGGACGATCCGGCGATTCTGTGCTATCTGGGCTGGATCGGCGGGCAGAAGACGGTTCTCATCGGCGAGCAGAAGGGGCGTGGCACCAAGCACAAGCTGCGCCGCAACTTCGGGATGCCTCATCCCGAAGGCTACCGCAAAGCACTTCGTGCGGTAAAACTGGCGGAGAAGTTCGATATTCCGGTCCTGATGCTCATCGACACTCCGGGTGCCTATCCCGGCATCGGAGCCGAGGAGCGGGGCCAGAGTGAAGCGATCGCCCGGAACCTCTTTGAACTCTCCGGAGTCAAAGTCCCTCTGATCTCCGTCGTCATCGGCGAGGGAGGTTCCGGCGGGGCCCTGGCCATCGGGGTGGCCGACCGTCTGGCGATGATGCGCTACTCGGTCTTTGCTGTCATCTCCCCCGAAGGATGCTCCGCGATCCTCTGGAACGACCCCTCCAAAGTGGAGCAGGCCACCAAAGCCCTCAAGATCACCCCCGATGCCCTCAAAGAGTACGGTCTCATCGACGACATCATCGACGAACCCCTCATCGGTGCCCACCGCGATATGGACAGCGCCGCCGAAGCCGTCAAAGAGTATTACCTCCGCTCCGTCCGCAGCCTGAGGGAGCTAAGCAAAGAGGAGCTGGTGCAGAAACGGTATGAGAAGCTCATTTCCATCGGCGCGTTCAAAGAAGAGAGTTAATAATTAATAGTTAATAATGAATAATTTTGGTAAGCGTCGTGATACGACGCCATTGATTGAAAAAAGCGATGCGAAGCGGCGCATACCGAAATCATTCACCATTCATCATTCACCATTCACCATTGAGGTGTTCAACCAATGTTGAACTCCATAGTCGACTGGATCGTCCAGACCGTCAACCACTGGGGTTATTTCGGCATCTTCACGGCGATGTTTCTCGAGAGCAGTTTTTTCCCCTTTCCCAGCGAAGTGATCATGATCCCGGCGGGGTATCTGGCTTTCAAGGGGGAGATGAATCTCTATGCGGCGATCTTTACCGGGATTCTGGGATCGGTGGCGGGCGCGCTGTTTAACTATTGGCTGGCTCATCGCTTCGGCCGTCCCTTTCTGCAGCGCTATGGCCGGTACATCTTTCTTGACGAGCGGACCCTGGAGAAGCTGGAGCGATTCTTTACCCGGCATGGGGAGATCTCGACCTTCAACGGGCGGCTGATTCCGGGGATTCGTCAGTACATTTCCCTCCCGGCGGGATTGGCCCGGATGCCAGTAGGGCGCTTTGCTCTCTATACGGCCCTGGGGGCGGGGATCTGGGTGACGGTTCTGGCGCTGCTGGGCTATTTCCTGGGAACCCACGAGGATCAGGTCTCCCGCTATCTGCATAACGTGACGATCATGGCACTGATCGCCGTGGCGGGGCTGAGCCTTTTCTACTGGCTGCGCCACCGGGCGAAGGAGGAGCTGTGATCCTGGCGGATGTGGGAAATCGGCATGTGCATATCTACGAGGAGGGGCGGGTGCTCCATTTGGAGCTCGAGGATGCCCTGGATGCCTTTGGGGAGCGGATCGTCCACTACATCTGCGTCAATCCTGCCGCCCGGGAGGCGATCGTTCGTGAGAGCTACTGGCGGGATATCTCGGAGCGGATCGATCTGCCCGGCGCCTACGAGGGGATGGGGGTCGACCGACGGGCGTTGTGCCTCAGCCGGGGGGACGGACTCTATGTGGATGCCGGCAGCGCCCTGACCATGGACCGGGTGGAAGCGGGAGAATACCGTGGCGGAATGATCCTGCCGGGCCTGCATAGCTACCGTCGAATGTTCGCAGAGATTTCACCGGTGCTGGACCGGGAGCCCGACTGGGGGATCTTGACCGAACAGCCCCCCAAGGGAACCCCGGAGCAGCTGAGCTATGGTATCATTGCACCCATCTATCACGAGATTTGTCGTCAGCGGGAAGATCTGCCTCTTTATATCACGGGAGGAGACGGCCGGATCGTCGCCTCGTGGTTCGACGACGCGGTCTATGATGAAGCGATGGTCTTCGAGGGAATGGAGAAGGCGATGCGTTGCGCATCTTGATGAATGGTTAATAGTGAATGGTGAATGATTTTTGAAACGTTGTTTTCACAACGTGTTTTATCTTTTAAGGAAATGTGATATGAAGGAAAATTTATTAAAAAAAATCGTCGCAATGCGACGCATACCTAAACTATTCACCATTCACCATTCATCATTCACCCAAAAGCGGAGCTTTTGCTCCAAAAAGGAGCAACTATGCTGACCATCGCGCTGCCCAAAGGGCGTATCGCCGAAGAGACGCTGGCGATCTTTTCGGAGCTTTTCGGCGAGGGATTCGAGTTCGAAAGCCGTAAGTTGATTTTGGAGATCGGAGAGTTTCGTTTCCTCAACGTCCGCAACCAAGACGTCCCCACCTACGTGGAGCACGGCGCGGCGGATCTGGGGGTCGTGGGGCTCGATGTGATCACCGAGAAAGAGCTCGATATCGTCGATCTGCTTGATATGAAGCTGGGGCGCTGCAAGGTGGCTATCGGGATCCGCAACGAAGACGAGTTGGACTGGAGCCGCCCCGACATCAAAGTGGCGACCAAAATGGTCAACATCGCCAAGAACTACTTCGCCTCCAAAGCGGTGGGGGTGGAAGTGATCAAGCTCTACGGCTCCATCGAACTGGCGCCGCTGGTGGGGCTGGCCGACGCTATCGTCGATATCGTGGAGACAGGGACCACCATGCGGGAGAACGGCCTCAAGGTCGCCGAAGAGATCATGGACTCCTCCGCCCATCTCATCGCCAACAAAAATAGCTTCTACGCCAAAAAAGAGGAGATTCTCGATCTCTACGGCAAGATCAAAGCGGTGGTTGATAGAGATTAGTCGATAGTCGATAGAAACTAGTCGGCAGTCGTCAGTCGCCAGTTTGCAGTATGTTCGCTTCGCTCACTCTTTTACCTTTTTCCAAAGGAAAACAATGTCCAATTCCCCTTCGGCTCTCGATCTTTACGCCAAAGTCGAAGACCTCCTTGGTGTCAAGGAGGCCGCGCCCCGGCTCTATGCCCACTATCTGCTGGCTTTGCAGGCGATCGATTTCCGTTCACTTTTGGATGTGGGGTGCGGCAGCGGGGATTTTATCCTTCAGATGCAAGGGGTTTTTCCCGAAGTACATTTCGAGGGGATCGATCTCAGTCCCGAGATGGTCCGCCGGGCCCGAGGGCAGGGGGGCGAGGCCCGGTGTATCGATCTCTGCGACGTGACGGAGCGTTATGACGTCATCACCTGTGTCTTCGATATGCTCAACTATCTGGCTCCCGAAGAGCTTCCCGCCTTTTTGAACTGCCTGAGAGAACGGCTCAATCCCGGAGGCGTTTTGCTCTGCGACCTCAATACCCTCTACGGCTTCGAGGCGGTGGCGGTGGGGGCTTTTATGGCGGAGGACGACAGACGTTTCGTCGCAATCGAGAGTGATTTCGAGGCGGGGGTTTACGAAGCAGATTTCACTCTCTTTGAGAAGCAGGGCGAATGTTGGCGAAAGTCCTCTCAGCTTATCCGACAGTATTATCATTCGCCGGAGGAGATCGCCGGATTGCTCGGGGCTGATATCGCGCAGCGGGATCCGGTGACGCTCTATGCAGAGGAGCCGGACAAGGAGTTTCTGGTCTACACCCTGCCTGCCTGAACGCTTATGCTAAAATCGGAACAAAAAAGTTTGATACATGGCCTATGATCTGAAAGAGAAACTTGTCGTCGCCATCTCCTCCCGGGCTCTTTTCGACCTGGAGGAGGAGAACCGTCTTTTCGAAGAGAAAGGCATCGAGGAGTACTACCGCTACCAGATCGGCCACGAGAACCGGATTTTGCGTCGGGGGGCGGCTTTCGGTTTCGTCAAAAACCTGCTGCGGATCAACCGCCATTTCGACGAGCCGATCATCGAAGTGATCATTCTCTCCCGCAACAATGCCGCTACCGGCCTGCGGATCCGGCAATCCATCGAACACTACGGTCTGGCCATCGACCGGGCGGGATGGACGGCGGGGCGGCCCATCAGCCGCTACCTCAAGGCCTTTGACGTGGACCTCTTCCTCTCGGCCCATGAGGCGGATGTGCAGGAGGCGACCGATGCCGGCG
This sequence comes from Nitratifractor sp., assembly GCF_015487065.1. Taxonomy (GTDB): domain Bacteria; phylum Campylobacterota; class Campylobacteria; order Campylobacterales; family Sulfurovaceae; genus Nitratifractor. The sequence goes on along the minus strand of NZ_WFQN01000166.1, from coordinate 2,040 downwards.
TGGCCGCCGCCCGGATCATCCCCAAAAAATATCGCAAACGAAAGGGCAAAGAGGTCCGAATCGCCTTCGACGGGGATGCGGTGCTCTTCTCGGACGCTTCGGAGCGGATCTACAAGGAGCAGGGGTTGGAGGCCTTTCTGGAGCATGAACGCCGCAACGCCAAAAAGCCACTGCCCGAAGGCCCTTTCGCCAAGCTCCTCAAGGTGATCTCTCATATTCAAGAGAGGTTTCCTATGGAGAAGGCCCCCATCACCACGGCCCTGATTACTGCTCGGAATTTCTCCACCTTCGAGCGGGTGATCCGGACGTTTGACGCCTGGGGGGTGCGGGTGGACGAGGCCTTTTTTCTGGGCGGAGTGGAGAAGCGTCGGATCGTCAAAGCCTTCGGTGCGGATATCTTTTTTGACGATCAGGATGTCCATCTGGTAGGCACCAGTCGCAAGACTCCCAGCGCTCGAGTTCCCTACCGCAGCGAAAAGTCCCGGAGCAAGAAGGGAAAACGATGAGTCAGAAAGACAGGGTCTTTCAGGAAGCACCCGGAAAGAAATTCGAGTTTGACGAGACGGTAGCGGCAGTCTTCGACGATATGCTCAATCGATCGGTTCCCTATTACGAAGAGGTGATGGAGCTCATCGTCCGGCTGATCCTCTCCCGGGAAAAAGAGGGCTTGCGGATTCTGGATCTGGGGACCTCTACGGCCCGCTTGCTTCTGGCGCTGCACAATACCGCCGCCTCCCCGCTGACTCTGCGGGGAGTCGACAACTCACCCGCCATGATCGACCGGGCGAGAAAAAAGTGTGCCGCCTTCGGTGCAGAGAGCATCGAGCTGATCGAGGGGGATCTGCGGACTTTCCCTATAGAGGGGGAGGATGTTGTGGTCGCCAACTACACCCTGCAGTTTATCCGGCCCATGGACCGTCCCGCCCTAGTCCGACGGATTTACGAAGGGCTCAACGAAGGGGGCGAGTTCTATTTCTCCGAAAAGGTGGTCTTCGAAGACCGCTATCTGGACAAAGCGATGATCGATATCTACTACGACTACAAGCGTCGGCAGGGCTACAGCGACTATGAGATCTCCGCCAAGCGGGAGGCACTGGAGAATGTGCTGATTCCTTTTACGATCGAAGAAAATATCCGACTCTGCCGGGAAGCCGGGTTTACTCACGTCGATACGATTTTCCAGTGGGCCAACTTCGCCACTTTTCGGGCAAAAAAACTCTGATTTAATCCAGTCCCCATTTGATGGTATATATTTTTTAATAGGAGTTTTTCACGGGTTATTCACCCCGTGAATAGAGCGTTTTTTCTTCAAAAAAGAAACTTTTTCCACTATACAATCTGATGGATCCTCAGGGAGTTTTGGGAGAAATTATCTTCGAAAAATATAGTAAACTTCCCATAATATGGTACTTCTACTCTATTGTTTCCGTTGAGGTAGAAAGGGCGAACTCTCTCGGGTGTTTCAAACTTGTATCCCGGGGAGATTGGGTATAATCTCCCCTCAAGTAATACGAATGATTCACAGTGTGAAAAAGAAGGATAGAGTATGCAATGGAGTCCCAGCAGCTGGCGAGATTTTCCCATCAAGCAGCAGCCTCAGTATGCGGATCAGGCACTGCTTCGATCGGTCGAGGAGGAGCTGCGGAGCTATCCGCCGCTGATCTTCGCCGGGGAAGCCCGCAACCTCCAGAAGGATCTGGCCCGGGTAGGCCGGGGAGAGGCTTTTATCATCCAGGGGGGTGACTGTGCCGAGAGTTTTGCCGCCTTCAATGCCGAGACCATCAAGAACCTCTTCAAACTGATTCTGCAGATGTCGGTGGTCATGACCTACTCCAGCGGCAAACCGGTCGTCAAAATCGGTCGGGTCGCCGGGCAGTTCGCCAAGCCCCGTTCCAGCGACTACGAAGAGAAAGAGGGCGTGAAGCTCCCCAGCTACCGGGGGGATATCATCAACGATATCGCCTTCACCGAAGAGGCGCGTCGTCCCGATCCCCGTCGAATGCTGCGGGCCTACTATCAGTCCGCGGCGACGATGAACCT
>NZ_WFQN01000165.1 GCF_015487065.1 Nitratifractor sp. | reverse complement strand
GCTCTCACAACCGCAGATATATTTGGCAAAGTTTTTGAGCATTTTGGTCCCCTGCTCGCTGTGATGCACTTCGGGGTGGAACTGGAAGGCATAGATTTTCCGGCTTTCATCGGCGATAGCGGCGTGGGGAGAATTGTCACTCACGGCGATGGTTTCGAAGCCTTCAGGGAGCTTCTCCACCCGGTCTCCGTGGCTCATCCAGACAATGCTGTTGTCAGGAACATCCCGGAAGATCGGGGTCTCCGGCCGGGTGATATGGAGCTTCGCTTTGCCATACTCGTGATGATCGGCGGGGATCACCTCTCCGCCGAAGTGCTGGGCGATGAGCTGCATCCCGTAGCAGATCCCCAGAATCGGCAGCCCCAGCTCCCAGATCCCTTCGTCGGGGTGGTAGGCATCTTCGGCATAGACCGAGGCCGGACCGCCGGAGAGGATGATCCCTTTGGGCTTGCGGGCCTTGATCGCCTCCAGATCCTCCCGATAAGGCACCACCTCGGTATAGACCCCGCTTTCACGGAGCTTCCGCGCGATCAACTGCGTATATTGAGAACCAAAATCCAGAACGACTATCGGTACTTCTTTTTTCACATCTTCCCTTTATGACAAATTGAACTATTTATAAAACAGAGGCTGGATTTGAAATTTGCATTGCGCGACTGAAGTCGCGCCTCCATCAAAGAAAGCGTTGCCAAGCAACGCATACTTCAACTCCTCACTCTTCACTCTCCACTCCTCACTGAATCAATAGAGTCCGAGGATCTCGAACTGAATATACCACAGAACCAGAGAGAGGATATATCCGGCCAGAACCGTCCAGCCCAGTCGCAGATGGCTGCCGAAGGTATAGATCCCCCGCATCCGCCCCATGACGCCGACGCCGGCGGCGGAACCGAAGGAGATCAGCGAACCGCCGATCCCGGCTGTCAAGGTCACCAGCATCCACTGATCGGTGCCCATCGAGGGGGAGGACTTCAGGATCGCACTCATGACCGGGACATTGTCGATAATCGCCGAGATGAACCCGACACCGATGTTGGCCGCCGTCGGTCCCACCAGATCGTAGAGGTGATGGATATAGTGCAGATAGCCCAGATAGTGGAGCGCTCCGACAGCGGAGAGAATTCCGAAGAAGAAGAGCAGTGTATCGTTCTCCACCTTTTTCATGTTGACAAAGACATCGAAACCGATACGGTTCTTCCGTTTGGCCAGTGAATAGGAGTAGAGCTTGAGCAGCGAGAGGCCGAACATCATCCCCCACATGGCCGGGAAGTGGAAAAACTGATGCCCCACCACGGCGATGAAGATCGTAAAGGCCCCCAGCCAAACCACCGCCATGCCGCCGTCCTTGATGACAGGAACCTCGGTAGTGGCAGCATTGAAATGGGGTTCCCCTTCGGGGACATAGAAGCTGAGGAGCCAGGCGGTCAGTACCCAGCCGGCGATCGAGGGGAGAAAAAGATAGAGGAAATCGACGAACTCCCCTTTGCCCGCTGTCCAAGCCATCAGCGTGGTGATATCTCCGAAGGGGCTCCAGGCCCCCCCGGCGTTGGCGGCGACGACGATGTTGATCGCACCGGCAACGAGAAAGGGGCGATTGGTCTTGTCGATGGTAAAAAGGACCGTGGAGAGGATCAGCGCCGTCGTCAGGTTGTCGGCGACAGGCGAAATGAAAAAGGCTAACAATCCCGTCAGCCAGAAGAGTTTTTTGTAACTGAACCCCCGGGAGACCAGCTTGTATTTGAGGGCGTCAAAGACTCCCCGTTCGATCAGGGTCTCAATGTAGGTCATCGCCACAAAAAGGAAGAAGTAGATCTCGGCGATCTCTTCGATGAGTTTGGTCATCTCCTCGTGCAGCGGAGCGGGATTGAGATGATTGAGGGCATAGTAGACCCCGATCATCATGAACATGAAGGTTCCTGCAAAAAGCGCCGGCTTGGCCTTGTTGATCTCGTATTTCTCCTCCGTGGCAACCAGGAGGTAGGCAATCACAAAGACCGCCAGGTCCAGGAAGCCGACCCAGGTGGTTGTCAGATCCATCCCTTCCATCAGCTCTCCTCGCTTTCAATGTAGTGGGAGCCCAGGGGCTCTTTGCGTGCCAGGGCCGCTTCGACGATGGCCGCCGCGGTATTGAGACGCAGCTCCAGCAGGCGGCCAATCTCCCGGTTTTTGGTATCGTAGATGAAGTTCTTGGCCTCGTGCAGTCCCGCCTCGGTTCGGATGATTCCCACATCTTTCCACATGATCTGCCGCAGCTGGTGTTTGTAGCTTTTGTCGTGCTCTTTGTGCAGCTGGGTATCGTAGTCTTTTTCAAAGCGGGGCACCGGACCGTCGTGAATGGGGGACCCGAGGATCGCCTCCACCGCCCGGCGGGCATAGATCGCCGCTTCCAGCAGCGAGTTGGAGGCGAGACGGTTGGCACCGTGCACCCCGGTCCGCGCTGCCTCTCCGGCAACGTAGAGTCCCTTCATCCCCGGAATACGACCGTAGGTGTCGCAGACGATCCCGCCATTGGCATAGTGGAAGGCCGGAGAGATGGGAACTCTGTCTTTGGGGAGGTGGTAGCCGATCGCCTCGAAGGTCTTGGTGATATTGGGGAAACGCCGATGGAACCACTCCTCCTCGAACATGGAAAAGTCCAGATAGACCTCTTTGCCGGTTTTGCGCTTGTAGTCGAAGATCGCCCGGGAGACGATATCCCGGCTGGCCAGTTCGCCCCTCGGATCATAGTCGAAGAGGAAGCGTTTCCCATCCTCATCGACAATATAGGCTCCTTCGCCCCGCAGGGCCTCTGTGAGCAGCAGTTTCCGGGCGAAGGGGGTCTTGACGAAGACGGTAGGATGAAACTGCATAAACTCCATATCCGCCAGGGTAATCCCCTTCTCGACACAGATGCCGTGGATATCGGCGCTGACGGTCCGGGAGTTGGTGTTGTAGGCATAGAGCGAACCGATCCCGCCGCTGGCGATAAGCACATGATCCGCATAGAGGGTCGTGGGACGGTAGTTGACCATCGCCCGCACGCCGTAGCAGCGTCCGTTTTCGATCAGCAGATCATAGACCAGGGTGTTGCGCTGCAGCAGGTGGGGATTGCGGGTCATCATGAAATAGTGCATATAGCGGCCCGTTGCATCTCCACCGGCATGAAGGATCCGGCTGGCGGAGTGGGCCGCCTCTTTGGTGTAGAGCAGCTCCCCCGTTTCACTCCGATCGAAGGGCATGCCCCGCCGCAACAGATCCTCCCGGAGTTCCAGAGACTCCCGGGAAAGAATCTCCACCGCCTCCCGAACATTGTGGTAGGCCCCTGCGGCCAGCGTGTCCTCAATATGATGGGGGATATCCGCTTCGTTCAGAGCCGTGACGATTCCCCCTTGGGCATAGAAGGTATTGCACTCCCAAGGGATATCCTTGCAGACGACCAGCACTTTCATCGATTCGGGCAAATGCATCGCCGCATAGAGACCGGCGATCCCTGCTCCAACGATGATGACGTCGTAGCGCTTCAACGGGAACCTTCCGTCCGATTGTGATCCTGGGGCGCGACGTACACGGGATCGGTCTTGTAACCGCATGCCGAGAGGGCCAGCGCCAGCAGCAGGGATGCTATAATGGCGGCATGAAAACCGCGCAGATGCTTCTTGCTTCCCTTGTCGATACCCATCGATTCCGTCCTCTTTCCCAGCATCACTGCTATCGTAAATTTCTGGAGCTGCTGCCGCCCCGTTTCCAGGAGGCGATCGCCTTTGTCACCGTCAAAAACCGGCAGCTGATGGTCGCCCTCTCCCATCCCGGCTATAAAATGGAGCTCAATTATAATCAAGATCTGTTAAAAAGCCTATTAAGCAGCCTGATAGCGCAATCTCCCGAATGCGCCTTCATGGCGGCGGACCGCATCGTCATCTTTGCCTCCAAATACCATCCGATGCCCAACGAAGATAGCACGGATGAAACCGTCCCCCGCTATGCGGAGGCCGCCGTCGGAGAGTTTCGCCTGCCCGACGCCGATCCCCGACTCCGGGAGTCATTCCAAAAGATCCGTCAGCTGATCCGACGCCACCGGGAGGAGCACGAGTGACTCTGGCCGAAACCCTGGCCGATCTTCCCGCCTCCCCGGGGGTCTACCAGTATTTCGACGGCGAGGGACGACTCCTCTATGTGGGCAAGGCCAAAAACCTCCGAAACCGGGTCCGCAGCTATTGGCGCTTCACCCCTTCACTGCGCCCTAACCCCGATCAGAGCCCCCGCATTTTGAAGATGCTGCACGAAGCCCGTTCTCTGGAGTATCTGGTCGTCGAGAGCGAAGCCGACGCACTCATTCTTGAAAATTCTCTGATCAAACAGCTCAAACCCAAATACAACATTCTGCTGAGGGACGACAAGACCTATCCCTATCTCTATCTGGACGAGGCAGCTCCCTTCCCCCGTTTCGAACTGACCCGCAAAGTGGTCCGGGGCAAAAAGGTCCGCTACTACGGCCCCTTCCCCAGTGGTGGGCGGGCATTGCTGGAAGCGCTCTATTTTCTCTTTCCTCTGGTGCAGAAGGCGGGATGTCTCCAGGGCAAAAAAGCCTGCCTCTTCCACCAGATCGGCCGCTGCCCCGCCCCCTGTGAGGGAAAAATCACTTCCGAGGAGTATCGACGCACTGTCGAAGAGGCCAAAGCCGCCATTCACAACCTCCCCCTGATCCTCCGGCGCCTGGAGAAGCGGATGATGAAGCTGGCCGAAAAGGAGCGCTTCGAGGAGGCGGCCAAAGTCCGGGACCAGATCGAAGCGATCCGGGGGCTGGAGATCCACTCCGAGATCGATCTGGCCCGTCAGGAGGATTACGACATCTTTGCCATCGACCCGGGGAGCGACCGGGGCGTGGTGGTCCGTCTCTTCATGCGCGGCGGGCGCATCACCGCCTCCAGTTACAGCTATTTCCGGCATACCGAACTCTATGACCCCGATGAAGCCTACCGGCAGGCCCTGCTTGACTTCTACCGGGAAGAGACCCCGGGAACCGCTTCGACGATCCTCCTGGCCCACGATTTGGAGCAGAGCGACGAGGTTGCAGGGCTGCTCAGTCAGCGATCGGGCCGACGCCTCAGGATCCTGACCCCCCGTCGGGGCCCCAAGGCCCAGCTGACCCGTCTGGCATTGAGCAATGCCGCCGAGCTCCTGCGTCGCAAGGAGCAACGGCCGGGAGAGGAACCCGTTGAACAGAAGGTTGCAGAGCTTTTCAACCTGGAACGGATCCCCTGGCGGGTCGAGGCATTTGACAATTCCCATATGATGGGGGAAGCCAGTGTCGGCGCCATGGTAGTCTGGGACGAAGGAGCCTGGGAGAAAAGCTCTTATCGCCGCTACCGGCTCGAGGCCAAGGACGAATATCATCAGATGATGGAGATGCTCGAGCGGCGCATCGGAGATTTCGACAAAGAACCGCCGCCGGATCTCTGGCTGATCGACGGCGGCGAGACCCTCCGTCGCCTGGCGGAAGATCTCCTCCGGCAGGCAGGAGTCAACCTCCCGGTTCTGGCCATCGCCAAGGAGAAACTCGATGCCAAGGCCCATCGGGCCAAAGGAGCGGCCCGGGACCTGCTCCACGGGCCGGCCGGGGAACTCCGTCTCGATCCCCGGGATGCCAGACTCCAGTGGCTTCAACGCCTCCGGGACGAAGCCCATCGCTTCGCCATCACCTACCACCGGAATCAAAAACGCCGCCAGGACCGCCGCATTACTCTCCTGGAACAAAAAGGGATCGGTCCGGCCACTCTGAGAAAACTTTTGGACTATTTCAGCACATTTGACGCGATTATGAACGCTGATGCCTCAACATTATCCGAAGTTGCAGGCGAACGCGCTGCCAAGACTATATGTATGCTCCGATCCGATGAAAAATGATCCTTTTTTCGGGAAAAAGTACCGGAATCCCCTCTAGATCTCAACTAGTTTAAATTTTAATATTCTACAATATGCAATATTTCGGTTGAAAAGGAACGTGGATGGGTCAGAGGGAAGAGCTCTACCGCTTTACCGAAGGGATGATCCATTGTGAAACCGACCGGGAGGGGAGAGTGATCTATGTCAACAAACGGCTTTGCCGCCATTCCGGCTATGAGAAGTCCGAATTTCTCGGCAAAAGATGCGATAAAATTCTTCTTGCAGGTACTCCCCGGGAAATCCTGGATCAAATCCGTCTTCGTGTCGTGGAAGGCAGAGGATGGGAAGGTCTGCTCCGTTATCAACGCAAAGACGGACGTCATTTCTGGGCATATAGCCAGGCTTCGGCGTTGACCCAGAAAGGTGAAACGGTCGGTATCGCCATTATCGGCCGCCCGGCAAGTCCCGAGGATGTCGCCAAAATAGAGCTGGAATTCGAAATAAAATCTATTCAAGAGAAAGCGAGGAAATAACTTATGTTCATCATCGATCAAAACAATCATCTCATTGCCGCTGATACCACCGATCTGACGCGATGGGGTTTTAGCGATATCCTCGATGCCGTCAAAGCTTTTCGGGAAGGGAACCTACGCTTTGAGAAAGAGGTAGCCATCCTCTTGCTTCCCGATGACAATACGATCCATTGCGAAACGGAGACTCTCGATTCACTTCTGGGAACCTGGTACCTCTGCCACCCGGTAGAAGAGGAGATCAGCGATATGGTACCGGAGACCGTCTCCACGCCTGCAGCCGAATCCGAAGAAGCGTTTTTACAGCTACTCCCCGAGTCTCACGAAGAGCCGGCGGCGGCGGAAGAGCCAACCCCATCCCAAATCACCGAAGAGCAGAGCCGGGAAGCGGAAGAGGGGCTGGAAACTCTCCTGAAACTGCTCCCTGAAGAGGAGGAGCCCCACGCCGAATCCGGTGAAGAGAGCGAGGCAGCTCTTTCACTCGTCAGCAACGCCGAGGAGACACCCGTCGCCCCCACGTCGGAAACAACCACTCCCTCTGACGAAGAAGGACTCCTGCTTCCGGAAATGCCGTCGAAAACAGAAGAAGCCCCCCTTCAGCTTCTAGCAGAAGAGAGTCCTGCGGAAGCGCAAACCGCCCCCGAAATTGAGCGCCTACAAGAACATCCCGAGATTGAAGATCTCCTGACCCTTGAAACGGAAGAAACGCTCCCACCTGCCCCCGCAGAGGAGGCTCCGGCCGCGGCCCAAGCCCCGACCCCTCAACCGGAAACAGAGGCGAAGACCTGGGAGGAGATCGAAGCTGCTTTCCAACCCGATCTGCGTGCCAACGCGGCTAACCTGGGTCTGGGGCTGAATGAATATCGTACTCTGCTTCAGGATTTCATCCAGGATTGTCGTCAGATGCATGCAGCACTCCTGGAAAGTGACACCACGGTCCGTCGTGAAACTGTTTCGGTGATGAAAGATGCGGTCGCGCTGCTCCAACTCAAACCCTTAGGGCAAATCCTTGATATGATTGAGTCGGCTGCACCGACTGACCGTACCGAAATCGTCGATACGCTGGAACGGATGTTGGAACGTCTTGAAACCTATGAAGAGCAAGCTGAGGCTGCTGCCGCCAAAGCCGTCGCTGAAGAGGCAACCTCTCTCCCTCGGGAAGAGGCCCCAACCGCTCCGGCCGCAGCCGAAAGTACCTCTCCCGCAGAAGAAGAGGCAAAACCGGCAGAGATCAAAGCCCAAGCGGCAACCTCTGCTGAAGCGTTTTTAAAAGAGGTCAAACCTATTCCCATCAATTTCAGCCTTCACATCGCGGCGGAAGAGCTCAACCTTCCTGAAGATCTCGTCCAGGAGTTCATCAGCGACTTTGCCAATCAGGGACATGAATACCTACCCGTTCTAATCGAAGCCTATGAGAAGAAAGATCTGGACAAACTCCAAAAGACCGCCCACATGCTCAAAGGAGCCGCCAGCAATCTCCGGGTAGAGGCAATGGTAGAGAACCTTTATGAACTGCAGTACGACAACGATATCGAGCGCGCTCCCGATCGAATAAGAAAATTCTACGGACAGTTGATCAGTCTGGACAATTTTCTCAAACAGCTTAACGGCTAAAGGAGGACGGACTCTATGAAAATCACCCAAAAACTGAAATTAATCGGCATTGTCCCTTCCGCTCTTCTTTTGCTGGCATCCCTCTATTTTCTCTACCTTTTCTATCTCAATATTGAAAAGGCGGGGGCCTACCGGACAGCCTTGGAGAACAACCGCTATCTGGAAACGGCACTGATCGAAACGGACAAAGAGCGCGGGCTAAGCCTTCTCTATCTCCAATCCGGAGCCAAGGCGTACCGTCAACTGCTGGAAAAACAGCGCGACTTGACCGATAAGGCCCTTGAGAGCGTCACATTGCATCTCGTGCCGCAATACAAACCTGTACTTGGATTCCTTCCCGGGGTATCCGAGGCCGCTTCACTGGACAGTACCCGCTACCAGAAACTCCAAAGCCATCTTCAAAACCTCGACACTTTTCGTAAGAAAGTCGATGAACGACACGCCACCGACGTCATAAAATTCCTGAAAGATTTCCAACAGCAATTCGACACCCCGATCCTTGCCGGACTTTCCCAGATCACCGCCCATACCCCCGATTTCTCTCTTGCCTCCCTCTCTCATCAGCTAAATCAGCTCTATCTCGGAGAAGAGGCTGTCGGCCTGAACCGTGATCTGATTGCCGGCTACCTGGTCAGTAACAAACCGATCAAGGCAGAGGCGCTTGACTTTTGGTCACAGCATCTCGGCGAGACCCCCCTGTTGCGTGCGAATCTCCTGACAGATCCCCGGCTCAAGAAGGCGGCAGAAACGTTGTTGGGCACTCCCGAGGCCTCCAAGATCTCTCAGGAAGCACTTGCCCTCAGTACCGCCGTTCTCTCAAAGAGTGCGGTCGGAAACTACGAGATCGATGTCACCCGTTGGTTCACTGTCCAGACCCGGCAGATCGCCCTCTACCATGCCCTGGCCAAACGCTTCAGCAACCTTGGGCTGGAACGTACTCAACGCTATGTCGGACATCAGTATCTTCTGATGGAACTGGCCCTCCTTGTTCTTCTTCTGGCATTGATTTTCCTCACCATCGGGTATCACGCTCTCCGTGACGTACAGACCAACCTTCAGGGCTTGCAGCGTAGCCTCCAGAAAGCGGCGGAAGATTTTGCCGGCGGCGGTGAAGAGTATGAAGAGATTTTCAAAGAGTTCCAGGGAATCGATTTCTCCACACGTGAGGGGATTGAAAAGGGATATCAGCTCTTTGAAGCCCTGATCAAACAGGCCCGACAGGATCGGCTCAACGCTATGGAAGAGAATGAGGCCAAATCCCTCTTCCTCGCCAATATGTCCCACGAAATCCGTACGCCGATGAACGGCATCATCGGATTTACCGAACTCCTCAAAAGTACCGATCTCAATGACGAACAGCGGGAGTTCACCAAAATCATCGAAAAAAGTTCCCACAACCTGCTGGGGATCATCAACAATATTCTGGACCTTTCCAAAATCGAGAGCAACAAGGTGGAAGTGGAGCACATCACTTTCGATACCCACCATGAACTCGACAGTACCGTTGACAATTTCGGTGTCATTACCGCCGAAAAAAATATCGAACTCTACTACTTTATCGATCCGGAGATCTCGCCTCATCTCAAAGGAGATCCCACTAAACTCAAAGAAATTCTCACCAACCTCCTCAACAATGCCGTCAAATTCACTGAACCCGGCGGAGAGATTAGTGTCGAGATCCAGAAACTTTCCGCAACCCAGGGAGATCGCAGTCTGATCGAATTCAAGGTCAGCGATACAGGAATCGGCATGTCCGAAACACAGCTCAAGAAAATCTTCCAACCCTTCACGCAGGCCGATAGTTCCATCACCCGCAAATACGGGGGGACGGGATTAGGGCTTACCATTACCAAAGAATATATCGAGTTGATGGGAGGTAAACTCAACGTAGAAAGCGAAGAGGGGGTCGGAACCACCTTCTCCTTTACTCTACCGATTGAAGAGGTCCGAGAAGAGACGGAAGACTATCGCAATACCTTTAAAAATATCACACTCTGCCGCTACCAGGGAGAAGAGGTTGCCCGACTCAACAATTACCTTGATCGTTACGCCGTCTATTTCGGCATGGAGTTTATCGATTTTACCTCCGTCGAAGCGTTGCAGGAGAAACTTGTACAGGCCAAATGCCAGGCAATTCTCATCGATTACGATCGGGCGCCGAAACAGCTCCGCAAAGCGCTCGATCACCTTCCCGAGGAAGAGCTTTTCCTCATTGCACGGGTGACGTCACGCAACGAACTTGAGCAGTACAAACTTGCCAATGAAAATATCCTCTTTAAGCCCGTTACCTTTACCAAAATCCTCTCACTGCTGCGAAGCGTCGTCAGTCACGACACTTCGGAACAGACAAGCGGAGCTGCTCCCAAAATCCACACACGCTATCACGGGAAAGTCCTGGTGGTTGAGGACAATGTCATCAACCAGAAACTGGTCAAAAACATTCTGGAAGGCATGGGACTTGATGTGGAGATCGCCAACAACGGTCTGGAGGCCTTTGAAAAACGCCGGAGTAACGACTATGATCTGATCTTTATGGATATTCAGATGCCGGTGATGAACGGGGTGGAAGCCACCCACGAAATTCTGGAGTATGAGGAGGATGAAGAGGTGCCCCATGTTCCCATTATCGCCCTCACCGCCAATGCGCTCAAGGGAGATCGGGAACGTTTTCTCTCGGAAGGAATGGACGAATACATCTCCAAACCCATCGAAACCTCCGAACTGATCTATATTCTCAACAAATTCCTCAAAGACAAGGCAACCGTCGAGACTGTCAGTGAAGAACCGGTTCCTCCAACTCAAGCCGCCCCTGAAAGAAAAGAGCAGACGGCAACCGCCACTCCGGCACCGCAACCTGAAGCAATAACGGAAAATGACGAAATCTTCCTGATCGCCAAGAATCTTCCTTTTAGTCGGAAGCTGCTGGCCAAACTTTTGGACTCACTGGGATATGCCTATCAGGTGGCACACACTCCCCAGGAGGCTCAAGAGCTCTTGGAGCGTCGCAATGTTTCAATGATATTCGCCGATGAGCAAATGTTGAAACCGTCGGTTCTGGAGGCAGCCAAGGAAAACGGGACAGTGATTGTCCTCACCAGTGAACCCGAAAATCCGAAACAGCTTGAAGGAGTCGACTACATTGTCTATCATGAAAAGTTAACCCGTGAAAACTTCAAGAAATTCATCAACAAGAGAGGTAAATAATGGCGCTGAAAGTACTGGTCGTCGATGACGACTTCATCAACCGCAAACTGATCCAGGCCCTTCTGAAACGGCATCCCGATCTGATCTCTCAAATCGTGGAAGCGGAGAACGGATCCGAAGCGCTTCAGGTGATGCGGGAAAACCCCGATATTAATCTGATTTTGCTGGATATTCTGATGCCCGTTCTGGACGGCAAAGAGTTTCTCAAGATCTTCCGATCCGATCCGGAAAACAGCAAAGTACCCGTCATCGTCCTCTCCACCGACGATACACAAAAGAGCACTGTCTTTGATCTGGGAGCCGAGGATTTCATCATCAAGCCGATTGCCGAAGAGGATCTCATCAATCGGATCCGTTACTGGACTCAGAATTTGGAGTCCTGATCCCTCCACTCTCTCTGCCGATCGATCCGGCGATATTTTTTCCCCTCTTTTTCAACCTAAATCATGAAGACGGGGCTAAAATCCATACCTCTGCGGAATCGACTGCTTTGCCATGGGTTGAGCTATCTGCTCAACCTAACGTGAGTCTCACCCGACAAAAATCAGACCAGTGCCTCGTTGAGCACCTCTTCGATGGTCCGTACCGGCAGGATCTTCACATGGTCCAGGACCTCTTTGGGGAGATCCTCCAGATCTCTTTCATAGTTTTTCTCAGGAATCAGCGCTTTGGTGACGCCTGCTTTGTAAGCGGCAATCAGTTTCTCTTTGAGCCCACCGATAGGAAGCACTTTCCCTGTCAGAGTCAGCTCCCCGGTCATCGCCACTTTGTTGTCCACCTTGCGCTCACTGTAGATCGAGGCGATGGCGGTCGCCATGGTGATCCCCGCACTGGGACCGTCTTTGGGCGTGGCCCCCTCGGGGACGTGCAAGTGCAGATCGTAGCGCTTGTAGACCTCACTGGCTTCGGGCAGTCTCCCCTCCTCTTTCTCTTTGGCGGTTTGGGGAATGATCTGGCGGGGGACCTTCACTTTGCCTTCATCGATGAGGATCTTGACGACACTGTGGGCGATCCGGGCCGACTCCTTCATCACGTCTCCCAGACTACCGGTGAGCTGCATCATCCCTTTGCCTTTGATCTTGATCGCTTCTACCGTCAGGACATCCCCGCCGACCGCTGTCCAGGCGAGCCCGTTGACCACCCCGACTTGGGGAGCTTCGTCGATGACGGAGAACTCGAAGACCTTCTTCCCGGCAAATTTAGGCAGGTTCTTGGCATTGATGCGGATATGATCGATCTTGGGATCCTCCAGGATCATCCGGGCGGCTTTGCGCATCAGCGTCGCGATCTTGCGGCGTAGATTCCGCACACCGGGCTCTCGGGTATATTCATCGATCAGTAGCCGCAGCGCTTTTTTGGAGATGCTGAACTCGTCGGGACGCAGGGCGTGCTTTTTGAGCTCCTGGGGGATCAGGTAGCGCCGGGCGATCTCGAACTTCTCCTCGGGGGTGTAGCTGTTGACGATGATGATCTCCATCCGGTCCCGCAGCGGCGCGGGGATATAGCCCAGTTCATTGGCCGTAGCGATGAAGACCACTTTGCTCAGATCAATGTGGAAGTTGAGATAGTAGTCCCGGTAGTGGGTGTTCTGCTCAGGGTCCAGGATTTCCAGCAGCGCTGAGGTGGGGTCGCCCCGATGGGTACGGCCGACCTTGTCGATCTCGTCCAGAACCATCACCGGATCCATGGTCTTGGCCTCGATCAGCCCCTGGACGATCCGTCCGGGCATGGCACCGACATAGGTGCGGCGGTGACCCCGCAGCTCGTTCACATCCTCCAGCCCCCCCAGCGCGATCCGCACCAGAGGGCGGTCCAGCGCTTTGGCGATGGAGTTGGCCAGGGAGGTCTTTCCCACCCCCGGAGGTCCGGCGAAGCAGAGGATCACCCCTTTGCTTTCGGTCTCTTTCTTGCCCCGCAGTTGTGCCAGCTCCTTGACCGAGAAGTACTCCACGATCCGCTCTTTGGGCTTTTCGAGAGAGTAGTGGTCCTTGTCCAGCTCCTCGGCGACCTTTTTGACGTCCAGATGGCCTTTGGAGAATTTGCCAAACGGCATCTCGAAGACCCACTCCAGATAGTTCTGCAGTACCACCGCGTCGGCACTATCGGGATGCATCCGTGCCAGGCGGTCCAGCTGCTTTTTGATCTCCTTGTAGGCATCCTCTTCGAGATAGGGTTTGATCTCTTCGAGTTTCTCCCGAAAGGCGGCGATCTCCTCCTCACGCTGGGTATCGACCCCCAATTCCTTCTGGATCTCCTTGAGCTGCTCTTTGAGGAAATACTCCTTGTTGGTCTGCTCGATCTTGTTGTGGACCTTGGAGCTGATCTCCCGCTGAACCTTCAGGGCTTCGATCTGGCCGACGATGATGTCGATGATCCCCAGGATCCGATCCTCGATGTTCTCCATGGTATAGAGTTCGTAGGCCTTCTCCTTCTTGAGGGGCAGCATGGAGGAGACCAGGTCGGCAATCCGGTGGGGCTCGTCATTCTCTTCGATGGTCTTGACCAGGTCGGCGGGGATGGAGCTGTTGAGCTGGCTCAGCTGCCGGATCTTCTCCCGGAGCATGTTGAGCATGGCATCGACCTTGAGGCGGTTGTAGCTGTCGTTCTCGACGATGCCGATCTTCGCCTGGAGGGGTTCGCCTTCCACGGGCTCCAGGATACGTCCTCTTGCCAGTCCCTGGAAGAGGATCTTGACCCGGCCGTCGGGCATGTGGACCTTGCGCATGATGCTGCCGACGACCCCCACGGGGTAGATCGCCTCGAGGCTGCGCTCCCCTTCATGCCCGGGCCGGGTGGTGGCGACGAAGAGGAGCGAGTTATTCTCCATGGCCGCCGTCGCCGCATCGATGTCGGGCTGGGAGCTGAGAAAGATGGGGCTGATCATAAAGGGGTAGAAAAAGAGTTCGTCTTCCGCAACGATGGGGAGGACGGTTGGAAATTTATCATAATCACTGAGCTGCATGGTTGAATCCTTTTGAGTCTTTGTTTATAAAGTCTTAAATTTTCTTTAAGAATATACTGCAAAAGGGGCTTTTTGTCAAGAGGAAACGCTGTAGAAAAAGCTCAGTGCCTGTACCGTTTCGTCATCCTGAACTCGATTCAGGATCCAGAGATTATGCAGGCATTCCAGGCCATGGATTCCGGATCGAGTCCGGAGTGACGGGAGTTTCCAAAAGTTCCGATCATCAATGAAACGGATTGAGCGAAGAGAGGAACCCTCCTTCGGGATCTTCGATCTGTTCGGGCTTGTAGATAAATTTCTTGGTCTTTTCCCGATAGATTTCTGCGGCTTCTTTCTTGCCGATATGGTCGTAGAGGCCGGCGATATCGGTATCGAGCAGATATTGGGCCATCTCGAGCCGTACAATCATCGTCTGCACCAGCGGGGCGTAGCGGCTCCCCCGATGAGAAGCGTAAAAGCTCTGACAGTGTGAAAGAGTCTCGGCAACCAGTTTCTGATCTTTGTTGATATCGTGGATCCCGAGAAAGGAGGCTTTGAGTTTGAGGAAACGGGCATACTCCGCCCAACCGCCACGAGCGTATTGCTTGAGAAACTCATCCAGGTAGTAATTGGCCAGCAGATACTCTTCGTTGGCCATATGCGCCTGCGCCAGTGCCAACATGGTCATCGGCAGCAAGGCAGATCCCATATGTTCACTCCGCAATGAGAGATACTCTTTGTCGGCTTTCTCCAGATCGTTTCCGGCGATGGATCGCTGAATCGCATCGTACCACCCCTGGGCACTTTTGCCGTACTCTTTTGCCTCTTTACCGCCGCCGAAACAGCCGCCAAGGCCTATCACCACCAGCAACGCTACGCCGACACGCCAATATCTTCTCATCGTTTTCTCCCACTTTGCAAGTTCTTGTGATAGTGAAGTATAGCACATTCCGGCATGACGAAAAGACGTAGGGTGGCGCCCTATAGTCCCACCGGAACATAGGTTCTGCCTCTCTCCAATTCGGGTTCAACGTCCCCTGTACATTGGACATTGGGGGCGGTGGGCTCAAAGAGCCCACCCTACGGCTACGGCTGTACAGTTTTATGAATCAGGCTGTCCGACAATATAGGCGTAGCCGGTCTCCGCTTCAATTGTGATAATGAGATTTTGTTCTCCCCCGGTAAATGTGAAGGTCAAATTGCAATCGCCGTTCATATAATCAGCATAGTCGTCTCCCGCCGTTGTCCCTCCTGGCGTTGTTTTGAGTCCATTGAAAGGACGGCCGAAATGATCAAAAGCGATATGTTTGGCCGTACAGGCTCCGGACGTCGTAATCTGATTGATGCCGTATTTATGGCCGACCACGACATTAGGACTCTCATCGGCCTGTGTAGGATTCGGACTGAGATGATACATATATTTTCCGTTGGCCGGATCGACGGCACACTCTTTTTTCTCCACGATACCGTTCTTATTGGTATCCGCTGAGACGGTATAGTAGGCGTTCGATCCACCGGTAAACTTGATCATCCATAGCGTCTGTTGCCAGTTTGGGTCAAAAGGGTCGGTCTTGTCGTCCGTCAGAGCCAGATGCTGTGTATAGCGAATTGCCGAGAGGATGTTATCCGCTGCTTCCTGTCGGATATCCCGTTCCATCCTGGGAATAGCCAAAGCCGCGAGGATCCCCACGACGACAATGACAAAAACCATCTCTAGAAGGGTGAAGGCCGGTCGTAAATTCTCTCTTCTCATCATCTCATATCTTTTGGAGTGTTCTGCGATGGTAAGTAACGTTCCGGTCACTACGATCCGGATCGCTGTAGCGGACAAAGACGTCAATCAACACACTCAAAGGAATCTCCGTATCGTTGACATCCGCAGCGAGGATCCTACCGCAGTTTGCGTTACCAAGCACATCGTTGGTCCCGAGATAGGAAAGTTTGACCTCGACAGTGTAGATCCCGTATTTTCCACGAATATTGTCAAGACATTGTCCACTTCCGCTGCTGTTATTTCGGTCATTGGCAGTCACTGCCATGATGGCATATTCGGTGTAGCTTTTGGCCAGCAAGGCCGACTGTTCTCTAAAAAACTGCGCACTGGTTCCTTTGACCATCTTGCCGGAAAGGCTAAGAATAAACACTGCCACTGTCGCCATCAGGACAATCACAAAGATCGCCGTGATCATTGAAAAGGCACTTCGCATTTTTCTCTTCATCAGAATACCGCCTTTTCTTTGCAGGCCGTTACATTGAAATCACTGTCGCCTATATTTTCGGATTTGCAGATCTTGAAACGGATCGTTCGTCCGTCCCCTTTGAACTTGAAGGTACTTACGTTGTGTAGCAGTAGTGATTTTTTCGTATTGCTCGGTATCGTCCAGCCTACTTTGGGGTCAAAACCGTAATAGAGATAGAGATCCCCGTTTTCCACCGAGAGAGCATAGGAGGTCCAGGCCAGCTTGTAATGTTCGACAATATGCCCGGCACCTCCTCCTTGTAGACTCAATGTGTTCCCGCTCAGGGGCGTAGTGAGATCGTAGCCGGTCGTATCGTGAGGGAAAAAGATCACCGGGCTCCATCCTGCCGGCAAAGCCCCGCCGTTGAGATTACTGATGACGGTATTCGCCAGACTCAGATCGGATCCGGGCGTCACCAGATTCGTCGCCGTATTCGCCGTATTATTGACATCGATGAGCCCGCTCCATCCCACCTTTTGCGTACTGCTTTTGTACCGGTTGAAGCTGTCGATATCCGCCCCCACCCATTGAAGCACATTATACGAAGTGCCAGAGTAGGACATCGGAGCATCAAGGTATTCGTAGCTTGTTGAAGTGTTGCTCTGTTTCCGCACTACGGTCCCGGGAATGGCCGCGGCCAATCGGTTGGCAATCTCCAAAGCCGCCAATTCGGTTTTGGTCTCGGCCCGATGCAATGCCCGCTGGAGGATGTAGCTTCTGTAGACCTTGGCAATCAGCTCGGATCCGAGGGAGGCGACAATGCCGAGAACCACAATGACAAAAATCAGTTCAATCATGCTGAAGGCGGGACGACCGTTGTTGACGATTGGTCGGTTCATCAGAAATCCCTCTCTTTCAGCTCCACGGCTCCAATATTGCAGCTAAAGGCCCTCAACTTGATATTTTTTTGAAGTTCACTGACGCCGCTGGTACTTATCAATGTGACTTCTATCTTTTTGATATTGGTCGTAGGCGCGGCACTTATGCTGTCGTTGAAATCAAACTCCAACGTTCGGGGCGTTGCGGCATTGGGATTGATATAGGTTCCGGCATCGGGAATGTCGGGATAGTAACGGACGGTCGTGTTGATGGTGACGGTGCTTTTTTCGACATAATCTGCCGTCGCATTCACCACTTGTTCCAGTGAGTAGGAGCTACCGTCAAAATCATCGATGTCATCTTCATCTCCCCTTGTCTCCCCGGCATCAAGTCCCAGGCTGGATGCGGTAAGCGAATCGTTTCCGTCGGCACGAATAAAGGTCCGTGCCCCTCTGGTCGGGGTACCGTAGCGACGACCGCTATACCCTATGCTTTTGTTTTCATCCAGCTGCCAATCTCCGTTACTGACATGCAAAATCGGATCGAGATAGCGATCGTCGGTGTCGTTTTCATCCCAATGGTAGCCGATAACCATATTCAGATGGGAGGCTGCTTCATTGATCGCCTCCTGTTGGATAGCCACATAACCGCTTTTGGTCGATGTGCGGATCAGGTTGGGAGCCGACATCAAAGCGATGCCGATCACCACAATGGCAAAAATCAATTCGATCATCGCAATAGCCGGCCGTTTGGAGCTGACGTGTATCCCTGCCACTTACCACTCCAATCTGCGCAGTTTTTTCCTGCTGGCATTGCTCTCAACGACGTGGCCTGTCTGACCATAACCTGCCCAACCGCTGGTCCCGATAAAACGCACACGGTAGAAAGGTTGCGGAACGCTGTTTTTGTCCTTGTTGTAGATCAGCCAACTGCTGGTATTGGATCCGACAATGTTGATCTCGGCAATGTCCGGCGGTGTACCGGTGTTGGTGACGGTGACAGTGCTGTCAACGCCCTCGACCGGATTGATGGAGGCGGGGGCGACGCTTCCGTTGGCATCACCTGTCAACGTCACATTTCCGTCCCCGTTGGCAATGCTGTGCTGCGTCGAGAGATACCAGTCAAAGGCTCCGGTCGGCCGGAAGATACTCAGATTCAAATCGTGTGTCGAAGTAAAGGGGTCGTTGTAGACCTCGATAGCAATCGGTGTTTTGGTCGCACTGACAACATCATCATAGAAATATTTGGAGGGTTTGGCCCGGGCATAGAAGAAGGTGGCATTGCGATCACCGCTGCCGGTGCCGTTGACTTCAGCCGTTTTACTGGCGTCGATGTTTGAAGTGTAAACGGAACGCACCGTGACGTTAACGTCGCTTCCGTTGAGATCGAAAGGATTGACCGGCCGGTTGTAGGTTCTAAGGTAGTTAAACATCAGATGTTGGCTTGCATTGGTATCATTCCAAGCTATGGCATGCGTACCGTTGGCTTCATCACTACCGCCGAATCCCAGCAAAGCTGTGGTGATATTGTGCTCATTGCTCTTCAGTGTGTAACCGTCGATTATCGGCTGCGGTACGCTTAGATTCACTTCGACGGGATTTTCATAATAGAGGTTCCCGGTTCGGAAATTGCGCGTAATGACATCCGCAGCATTTCGTGCGCTGATATTGACATCCAGATGCGCCGACATATTCAGATCTGATGACAGATAGGTGAAATTACCGTCCATATGGTTGTGCAGATGGATGTTTTCCACTTTGAAGTGGTCAGGGATGAAGGTCAGATTTTCATCCCCGCAAATCCAGGCGCCGAAAGGCACATTGGCGCTGCCAACTACCCCCCCCTCACAGCTCTGAGGCGTATCATCTGCATCCACATCGGCCCAATGCTGGTCCGTCAGATTCATATCGACTTTGCCGACATCATTGAAGATGATTCCGACCTCGGTGCTCATCCCGTTACTGATATTGAAGTTGTGAGCTGCCCAGCCAAGTGTACCGTTCATCGGGTGGGTACTGTCCGCTGCGGTTCCATCCTTGAGCATCAAAGTCTGAGAGAGAGCGAGGTCGCTTTTGTTGCGGTCGTAGTCCAAAACGGGGTTTCCTCCCTCATCAACAGCTTTGACCGTCAGGTTATAGTCTTTGCCCGAACGTAAGAGATCCAGTACGCCTGCACTTCCGGCAGAGAATTGAAACTCTTTGGGGCGAATCGCGAAATCGTCCTGTGAAAAACAGATTCTCATTACAGGTGTCGTAGAGCTAAATTCGCAAGAGTGGAGCGTAGTATCAGAACAATCACTCGCCGGATGTACTACGAAAAGATAGTCTTCATTTGTTTCATCATAACTATAGCTGGCACAAAATACAAATCCAACACGTGCATGTTGATGCGCTTTGGAAACGGAGAAGGGGCCGAAATCTGTCACATGAGAAGAAGAGGTCGCATCAAAGGTTCTGTTTTGGTCACTGATGAGCTCAGAAGAAGTTGAATCGTCTTGATCATAGTTATAGATTGCTACTACTATGGATTCGGCGTTCGGTTTTGTCTCATAGATATCACCGGCCTTGTTGAGACTTGCAACAGAAATATAGAAATTTTTTCCGGAGAGTTTCGTACTGATATTCTTGTCGGCGGGCGGGTTGCTCGCATCGTCCCGGAAAGTATCCCAGGCATTGAATGGCCCATAGAGGTAATGTGTCTTTCCTCCGCAGGCATGGATCTCACCCCGATAAAGTTTGCCGTCTTTGACGTAGGTACCCAACAATGTCGTATGAGAAAAGAGATTCGCACTCATCAGCGAACTACTATAGGTACTGTGCGTTTCGTTACTATCAAAATCAGGCAGAGGATCATAAGTCAATGTACGCGGCATTCCCAATCCGCTCATCCCCATAAAAGGACCGCTCAGCACATCACTGTCCGAACAATTCCCTGACGTACCGTCAACCCCACAATCATCAATCATATGGCCATTAAACATCGAATTGGTGATTACGTTGACGATCGGATTGTAAAGAGTATCATCCCCTTGATTCCTAAAATGTATGGTAGTAGTACATCCTATTCCGCCGCCAAAAAATTCTCCCATTTGAAAACACATAAATCCATCAAACTCCACCGGAGGATCGTAACAGAGATCATCGGCGGCTTCTGCGGCGACTTGGCATTTTTCGAGTGTCCCGGTATATTGGGTACCGTTTTGCTCATAATTAACGGTAATTGTTCCGTCGAACGGGCTGGAGCTTCCTGCTGCCGTAACCACCCCTAGATAGACGGTATGAGCTTTGTAGATATCAAAGGAGCCGATCGGATTGAAAACCGCCTCTTTGGGAGAAGTACTGACATTACAATCCGCTCCGGTCTCGTCTGTCCCGTCGATACCGCAGGTATTGTCCAACACTCCGGTAAAGCCGCTATAGTCCACATCGATATCACTCTGCGTGATCGGAGAATCGGAGAGATTTCTCAGTTTCAGCTTTTGGATACATCCCGTTCCTCCGGTAAATATGCCGTCTGCATTGAAGCAGGCGGATGCCAGTCCTCCTTTTTTGCCGTAAGATAACGACTCCATGCAGATCGAAGGATGATCGACATGGACAGGGCCGGCAGCGACGGTTATCGTCACAGTAGCTTCATTGGAACAGGCTCCATGCTCGTCACACGCTTTGTAGGTAAAAGTATCCGTACCGCTATAGCCGGTATCCGGCGTATAGGTGATATCCGGTTCTGCACCACTAAGTGTTCCATGAGACGGACCACTCTGGATGGGGTAGGAAGTAATAGCGTCACCATCAGGATCCGTAGCATCCAGATGTACGGTTACGTTTGTATCCTTGCTTGTCGTTACTGCTACATCATTGGCTACTGGAGCTTGGTTAGCTTTGACTGTTACAGTAACGGTAGCTGTATCGGTACCGCCGTTTCCGTCCGAAACAGTATAGGCAAAACTGTCTGTACCGTTATAGTCAGCATCAGGAGTATAAACTACTTTTCCACTTGAAATTGTCGCGGTTCCGTGCGAGGGTGTCCCGACATTTTTGATCGTAAGAGTATCCCCGTCCGGGTCGGTGTCATTGGCGAGGACATCGATGGTGACGGAAGTGTTGACATCGGTGTTTGCCGAATCATCCTTGGCAATGGGAGCATCGTTGACAGGATTGACCGTTACTGTGACGGTGGCTGTGGCTGTTCCACCGGTACCGTCGCTAATAGTATAGTCGAAGTGATCCGTTCCATGCCAGTTAGCGTTGGGAGTATATGTGATTGTGTTATCACTGTTTATAGTAACTTTCCCATTGGAAGGACCGTGGCTTGTACTGGTGACTGAAAGTGGATCACCATCAGGATCGCTATCGTTACTCAACACATCAATGGTAACGGCAGTATCTTCATCGGTGCTTGCAGAGTCATCATTTGCTGTAGGAGGATTGCTATCGTCATTTTGAATCGTAATCGTACTTGTACTGTCGCCGATAGTAAAATCCTGAGAAGAATTAGTCCCTCCATCACTAATGATGACTTTAAAGGTCTCATCCGGTTCGAGTTTTGTATCGCCGTTGACGGTCACAGAGATGCTTTTGGTTTTATCCGCATCATCGCAACTATCAAACCATCCCGGCACCGAAAACGTCACATCTCCGCTTGCACTGGCATAATCGTTATCACTTACTGTTGCCGTTCCATCCGCAGTTTCCCAGTGGATTTTGATATCGGAAGTATCGGGGCAATCAGATGAGGTGATCGTCAAGCTAACAGTAGATGTCCCCGAATTCCCTTCATCCACGGAGATACTGGTCGGAGAGATTTTGATAGTAGGGTTGTTGGATGACCCCCACCCTCCAAAACTCAACGTCGAAAAGACAATCAATCCGATCAACAAATTGACATTGATAATTGGAAGAGTCCGGCGATAGCGTTGAGTCGTTCTTCTTTCCCTCCCTTCTCTATGTAAATATAGCCATGGGAAAAATAGATAGGCAATCAACCTCTTCGTTTCCAACCGTTTCATCTTCTCTCCTTTTGTGCTCCGGTCCAACCGGCGGATTCGCTGTACCTGTATGATGGACCAACACGCTGGTCTATGCTTGACGGCCCGGCTGTCTGCGTCAGACCCGTGGCTTTCCGTCCCCGCCTCGCGACGGGTTTGGCTTTTCATCATAGAGTACATCTCTATAGTATAGTACAGATTGGCAAAAAAAGCAAAACATTTCCCAATTTTTCGGTATTGTTAATGTAAAGATATAGAGTGGTGCCCTGCGGGCCCACCGATAGAGAGCCCCGGCATTCGTAAACGGTGGGCAAAAATTGCCCGCCCGCCGGCTCCTCGCGGCGCTGAAACCTTCTTTGACCAAGAGATTTGTTATAATCCTTAATACTCAACACCCCAAAACAAAGGAACGCTCAATGAACAAACACATCGCAGGTCGGCACTTCGAACTGACGGACCCCATCAAAAACTATATCGAAAGCGCCATCGAAAGCCTGGAGAAATACAATCTGGAGATCATCTCCGTGCATTGCATCGTCTCCGGAGATACCAAAAACGGCAAAAAAGGCTACAGCGTTGAATTTGTCGTCAATCTCAAAGACAAAAACACCATCGTCATCACCCAACGGGACAAAGATGTCTATGCCGCTATCGACCTGGCGCTGGAGCGGATGAAAAAGAGCCTGCGCCGCTATGCCGACAAAATCAAAGACAAGGGCGGTAATCTGAGCCTGCGGGAGCTCGAGAGCGAGATCGAAGAGGCCGAGGAGCAGCTCGACTTCGTCAACGACATCGACGACGACATCGTCCCCATGGATCTGGAGCTTCACAAACCCCTCGATTTCGAAGAAGCCCGTGAGATGCTGGCCGCCGATCCCAAACGCCAGTTCATCGTCTTTAACGACAACGAAGGACGCCTGCGGGTCATGTACAAGCGCTCCGACGGGAAATACGGGCTCTACTAGGATCGTCGGGTTCCGGGCGTTAAGCCTTCGGCACCCCAACAGGCACATCCCATCTTCCATCTTCCATTTTCAATCTTCCATCCTCCACCATTCCTAAAGCTTTTTAGGGGATAATATCTCTATGCTGCAACAATATGTCGAAGCG
>NZ_WFQN01000164.1 GCF_015487065.1 Nitratifractor sp. | reverse complement strand
TCAATATACTACCTTGATTTGACTAAAATAAAATTGATAATATTTTCGTATTATTTAATATTTAGTACAAATAATCCCTATTTCAAGGAAAACAGATGAAAGTTGGAATCATCGGGCTGGGTCTGATGGGCGGATCTTTCGCCCTGGCATTGCGGGACCGCTATGACAATCTGGAGATTCTGGGCTACGACCACAATGATCAGCACGGTATTGAAGCGCTTGAGCTGGGTCTCGTCGACAAAGTCACCGATGATCTGGAGGATTTCGAAACCCTGGACCTCATCGTTCTGGCCATACCTGTCAACGGAATCCTCTCGGTACTTCCTCGACTGAGCTCCGTCTCGGAGGAGACAACCATCATCGATTTCGGTAGCACCAAAAAGATGATCGTCGATTCGGTGCCCCCGGAAATCCGACGAAATTTTGTCGCCGCCCACCCGATGACCGGAACGGAAAAATCCGGCCCTGCTGCCGCTCAACCCGATCTTTATCGGGGTAAAGTCGTGGTCCTGTGTAACCTGGAAGAGAGCGGAGAGATCCAGCGGCGCCTCGCCAAAAAGATCTTCAGCGATCTGGGGATGAAGATCTTCTATATGGATGCGGCGGAGCACGATCGCCATGCCGCCTTCATTTCCCATATGCCCCATGCCCTGAGTTATTCGCTGGCCAATGCCGTCATGAAACAGGAGAATCCCAAAGCGATCATCGCCCTGGCCGGCGGCGGTTTTCGGGACATGAGCCGCATCGCCAAGAGCTCTCCGGATATGTGGACCGATGTTTTTCGCCAGAACAAAGAGAATCTGCTCCAGGCTATCGCCTGTTTCAAAGGGGAACTGGAGCGTTGCGAACGGATGATCGAAACGGAGGAGTGGGAAGCCCTGCATCAATGGATGGAAAAGGCCAACGGCCTGCACGAGATTCTTTAGGGTGTCTTTCAAATCGCCTGCCCCTTTTACTCCAGACCTTAACTCACTCGGTCCAGGATCAACGGCAGGTTAAGTATTTCAGAGCCTGGATTCCGGATCAGGTTCGGAATGACGTGTTTTTTTCAGAGAGTTTATTGCCGCCATTATTTTTAAAAGAATAAACCTGCAAGAGAACTCCCACTATTAAATGGTACCTCCGCCAAGACGCCAGTACTTTGCGTTTTCTTTTTCTTTGCTTCGTTTCCTTTTTCTTTTGTCGCACGAACAAAGAAAAAGAAATGAAGAAGAGGTCAAATCAACTTGTTCAACTCGTGGCATGTGAAAAGAAATAGGAAATGAGTTGTCGTTGGTACCTGAACCCTTATGCTCGAAGGAGGAAAAACTCCTTTCGGGATGTGACTATTTCGACGCCGAAAACTCCCGATCGTAGCGGGCAGCCAGCCGATCGAGCTCTTTGCGATCGATCTCCACCTCTTCTCCCGCCTGTTTTCTGTAAAGCTGCCGTACCATTGCCTCGGCGGCCGGATCGTCGTTGATATGGGGGTAGAGGATCTTCAGCGCCTCTTCAGTGCCGTAGTGGCGTCCACCGCCCAACACCCCCCTCTTGGATCCCCGGGGACGGCGCTTCCATAGCTGCAGGATCAGAAACATCACCCCCATGCCCGCCAGAAAAGCCCCGGCCAGGTACCAGGGGAGCCGAGCCGCTTTCGCTTCGTAGGCTTTGCGGGCGTAATAGGCCGGATCTTCCAGAAGATTCTCGGCGGTGCTTTTCGCCCGGAATTTCGGTGCGGTCGCCGCAGCTGCCGGCTGGGAAGGCTGCGCTTTCATCCCTTTGGGGGCGGGGGGAACTGCTCCGGCTGCTTTCCCACCGCTGACATGGATGGAAAAAGGTTGTGTCTTCAGAATCCGTTTCTTCCCGTCGGCATAATCGAATTCGGTCAGTTTCAGGGCGGGAATGGTGAAATCCCGGTCGGAGATAAAGACATACTTTTTGCGCCAGCTGCTGTAGAGCTTGCCGTTCTTGACCGTGCTTTTGACCACGGCATCGTCACTGTAGACCGTCACACCGGGGATGTCGAAGCGGGGATCGTTCAGATCCTCCAGGCTCCCCTCCCCCAGGATCTCCAGGGTGTAGTTGACCGGTTCGTTGGCTTTGACACGGGTCTTGTCCACCTTTGCCTTCACTTCAAAGTGGCCCACCAGATCCGCCTGTATCGGGAGAGGTTTGACCGAAACCGTCAGGGGATTGGAACGCAAAGCGACCCATTTGAGCGGACTTCCGAAAATGCCGAAAGGGTCTCCGGGGGCATTGAGATCACGGATCCCGACCCGCAGCGAAGCGGGATCGATCCGCAGGGTTCCGGCTTTTTGGGGTGTCAACAGATACTGGAGACGATGAATCGTTGTCTCTCCCTGATGGATCTGCCGTTCACCGCCCAGAGGCTTGACGAAGAAACCTTTGAATGCCGGGGGTGTGTACTGCATCTGGGCGATTCCGCTCTGCAGAGGTTCCACTGCGTCCACGGTCAGAATCAGAGGCTCCCCCTGATAAAGCGAAGATTTGTCGACCTTCATGCGGATGGCAAAGCCCCCGGCACCTCCAACCCCCGCCCCTTTGACCACTTCCACCTTCACCGGTCGGGTGGTATATTTCTTACCGTCCACCACCACGGTCAGAGGGGGAATCGTTACACTCTTCCGGGGATAGATCTCGAAACTGAGGATCTTCTGGCTCTGCGTGACGAGTTTTCCGTTGGCGAAACGACTCTCAATCTTGTTGACCCGTCGCTGATTCTCCACCGGATAGGGGCCGACCTTCTGAATATCAGGAAAAAGGGCATCATTCCCCTCGGCAATCAGCTTGACTCGGAGACTCTGCCCCGGAGCGATCCGTGTGGAGCTGACCTGAACCTTCACACCGGCCGCCATAAGCAGGCTTCCGGCAAGCGAGGTCAGGATCAGAAGCTGTCGCAATAATCTTTTCATTTTTAACATCCTTTATCTCTTTTCCTATGAATCATTTCGACCTACCAGGGGTTGACATCGGGGCTGACGGGCGCTTTGCGTCCGCCCGTCTGATACATCAGCGTGGGCATCTTCTCCCCGCCCAGCCGTTTCATCAGACGCCGCAGTTCCCTGGCCTGAAGGCTTTTGACGCGATCGACCCGGGCCGAGCCTCCCTGCACCGCCTCCTCTTTTTTCTCTTTGCCTGTTCCGCTCTGCTGAGTCGGATGCTGCTGTTGCACTTTTTGTTTCTGAGCTTTTTTCGGTTGCGGTTGGCGGTATTGGGCCGATTTTCGCTCCCCGGGTTTTTGCTGCCGGTTGCCTCGGCTCTTTTGAGGCTGCGAAGGCTGTTGTTTCTCCCCCTCGGATTTCTTCGCCGGTTTTTTTCCGGAGGGTTTCCCCTGCTGCTGCTGTTTCTCCTTTTGGCCCTGGGAACCGGATTGACCGCTTTGGTTGGAGGGACTCTTTTGCCCGGATTTTTGCTTTTGATTGTTCTGTTCCGACTGCTGGTTCTTTTTCTTCTGCTGTCCCTGCTGTTTCTGCTGTTTCTGCTGATTCTGTCTGTTTTTCCCTGATTTTTTCTGGTTTTTGTTCTGCTGTTTCTTCTGCTGTTGTTTCTGTTTCTTCTGCTGCCTGTTTTTCTTCTGTTGCTTCTGTTTCTGCTTCCGGCGCTTCTTCTCCAGGAGCTTTTTCGCCAACTCCAGGTTGTAGCGTGTCTCGGCATCGTCGGCGATCTTCAGGGCCGCCTCGTAGGCCTTGATCGCCTTTTTCAGCTCCCCCTTTTTGAAGTAGGCGTTGCCGAGGTTGTGGAGTCTGGCATGTTCATCGACCCCTTTCCCTTTGGCCCGTTTATAGTGCAGCAGCGCCTTGTCATATTTTCCGGCTTTGTAGTAGGCGTTGCCCAGATCGTACTGCAGCGGCGGATTCTCCTCCTCTAACTGCTTCAGGAGCGCCGCACTCTTGTCGTATTGACCCTTTTCATAAGCGGCCCGGGCCGCCTGGATGATTTTGAAATCGGAGAGTCCCGCGGCAAGCAGGCCGCTCAGAAGCAGAAAAACACTCCAAAGGCGAATCATCTTTCTCATGCGGACTTCTCCTTTCGGAAGCGGCGGCGGAACCCCTCCCCGCTGCGGGGCATGGAGCTGAGCCCCATCAGCAGGAGCAGGACCGCTCCCGCCAGGGGGTAGACGAAGAGCTCCACCCGCTCCCTCACCCGGATCGTTCCCTGTTTCTCCCCGGCAAAGCGCTGACGGATTTCATGGGCCAGACGGGCCATATCCTCCCGGCCGTATCCCGCGATCACGTAATCTCCGCCACTCTGACGGGCGATACGCCCCAGAGCCTCATTAAGCTGGGTAATGGCAATGGTGCCGTCCTTTTTCTTGAGGGGGCGGCCGCGGCGATCCAGGACCGGCGCTCCCTTTTTCGTCCCGATCAGAACGGCATAGAGGGTAATCCCCTCCTGCTTCAGAGCCTTTTGTAACCCTTTGAGGGACTCCGGATCCCCGCCGTCGGTGAAGACCACCAGGATCTTCTCCTTTTTTCCTCTGAGCAGCCTTCCCGCCTCTTCGGCCAGTGCGAGGAAATCCGTGGAGGCCATATTGATATACTCTTCGTTGACTCCGTCGACGATCTGTTTGAGGGTCGCCGCGTCACTGGTGAAAGGGGCCAGGACAAAGGCGTTGTGGGCGAAGGCCATCACACCGACCTTGTCGCCGGGCAGGGCGTCCAGGAACTGTTTGAGCTTGGTCTTGGCGAACTCCAGCCGGTTGGGATAGCGGTCCTTGGAGCGCATGGAGCCTGAGATATCCAGGGCTGTCAACAGGGTGATCCCCTGCAGATGTACCACCTTCTCTCCCCGGTCGATCACGGGACGGGCCAATGCCACGATCATCAGAAAGACCGCGGCGAAGAGCACCAGATTCCTCAGGAAGTTGGGCAGGGTCTCACTGTCGGCCCGGAGGCGCTCCAGGACCTTTTCGTCGAAGATCCTCGCCACCTTGTCCTTGTTGGTGGTCACCAGGAA
Source organism: Nitratifractor sp. (assembly GCF_015487065.1). Lineage (GTDB taxonomy): Bacteria > Campylobacterota > Campylobacteria > Campylobacterales > Sulfurovaceae > Nitratifractor. The sequence continues at coordinate 13,081 of NZ_WFQN01000164.1, read as the reverse complement.
AACAAAGACAGCGAAGGGAACGATCATCACCCAGAAGAACTGCGGATAGACAAATTCCATCACTCCACCCCCTTGGCGGTACGCAGATAGATAAAGAAAAGCAGTGCCAGGATCGCAACAAAGAGCGGATAGATATAGAGATAGTCGTGCTGGACGATCTTTTTGCTCTTGAGCTTGCTGGTCTCCAACCGGTCGATCGCCTCATAGATCTTCTGAAGGGTCTGACGGTTGCTCGCGGCGAAGAACTTCCCGTGCCCCGCCTGGGCCAATGCTTTGAGATAGGGCGCGTCGAAATCCCGGTAGCTGCCGATACCGATGGTGTAGAGCTTCACGTCGCTGTCGCTGATCAGGCGGCGGATCTCGTCGAAGCTGATCCGGCTGGCGTTGTCGATCCCGTCGGTGAGCAGAATGGCGATTTTGCTCTTGGCGTCACTCTTGTTGAGGATATTGTAGGTCTGAAGCAGCGCATCGTTGATGGCGGTCCGTTTCCCGGCGATCCCCGGCTCCTGCATCGCCAGAATCTGTCGCAGGAACTTCTTTTCGAAGGTCAGGGGAGAGGCGACAAAGGCGACACTGGCGAAGTTGATCAGGCCGATCCGGTCGTTTTTGCGTTTGTCGATGAAATCGCTCACCACCTCTTTGACCACGTCGAACTTGCTTTTGAGGGGGTCGGTGGGATCGAAGCCCCGCTGCCGCATCGAGTCACTGGAGTCGATGATCAGCATGATATCCCGACCCTGCTTGTTGATCTGTTTGTACTCGTCGGTCAATACCGGCGACGCCAGGGCCAACAGCAAACTGACGATACCGATCCATTTGAGGATCTCCAGCCAGCGGCTCCTGTGGGCATGGACCGAGAGCAGCCGCCGGACATGGGGGAAATAGATCGCCTGGGTCCGGGCGGGGCAGTAGCGGGAACAGATCCAAAAGAGCAGGATCAGCCCCAGTGCCCAGGGGTGCTCGAAACTAAACCGACTCATCGCAGACCTGCCTGTAGAGTTCGAAGCGGCGCCGGGTCTCTTCGTCTACCGGGCCCACCTCTTTGCGATATTTGTAGCGCTCCAGCAGCGGCAGCAACTGGCTAAAAAGCTCTTTGCGCCGTTCATCCGTCGCCAAGAGCCGGCCGTAACGGGTGATGGTGTAGGCCGCCTCTTTGGGATCGTGCCAGTCGACACGGTGCAGCGCTTCGAGATACTCTTTGGCCCGGTTGACATGCCGATGGGCCAGGATCCAGCGGATCAGCAGAAAAACAGCTCCGGCAAGGATCAGAACACCCAGAGCGACCGCCCCCCAGTAGAGCCAGAGGCTGTGATCGGGGATCTGTACCATCGGTTTGATGTCTTTGATGGGCGGTAAAGTCATATTGTTTTCGGGTCTCATCGCATCCTCTTGATCAGTTTGGCGAAGGGATCTTCGTCGGTATAGAGTTTGACGTAGCGGATCCCGTTTTTCCGCAGGTGCCGATAGAGGCGGCGGTCATTGGCCACCATCGCCTTGCGGTATTCGGCCATGACCCCTTCGTTGATATCCCCCTCGAAGCTCTCACCGCTTTCGGGATCGACGAGGCGGAGATAACCCAGGCATTTGGGGTGCTCTTCGAAGCGGTCCCGGACGATAATGACGAAGAGATCGTGTTTTCGGCTCAGGAGCCGCAGATCCACCTCGCCGACGAAATCCCCGATCAGGAACATCAGGGACTTTTTCTTCACCCGCCGATAGAGCGTATCGCTCCAGCCGGCGTAGTCCGCCTCTTTGCCCAGGGGATCGAAGGCCAGCGCCTCCTCCAGCTCTTTGGTAACAGAAAAGAGCTTCTTGGAGGGGCGGCTCATCCGGTAGAGCCGATCGGCATAGAGCAGATGGGTAAAAAGATCGCTGTTCTTCACCGCCGAAAAGCCCAGGACCGCCAGCAGCTCGGCCATATACTCGCTCTTGGGGCGCTGGGTCCCGAACCAGGCGGAACCGCTGAGCATCGTGGAGACGACCACATTGAGCTCCCGTTCTTCGTGGTAGATCTTGACATAGGGTTTGCGCAGCTTCGCGGTGGTCTTCCAGTCGATCTTGCGGACATCGTCACCGTAGATATACTCCCGCAGCTCGGCGAACTCGAATCCCTCCCCCTGAAACAGGGAAGCGTTGTTGCCCAGCATCTCGCCGAAGACCTGCTTGCGGGTCTTGAGGGCGATCTTTTTGGCCACTATATTCAAAGGGAATCCTCCCTTTGATAATTAATAATTAAAAATGAATAATGAATAATTTCGGTATGTTTTCCTGCGGAAAACTTTATAATTTTCATTTTTTTCCTTCCCTTCAATAAAAAAGCTTTCCAATAGAAAGCTTTCCATAACTATTCATTATTAACTATTAACTATTCATTGGCGGCAGTGCCGATCTACGGGATCGGCACTGCCGCCAAAACCTGCTCGATGATCCAGTCCTGACTGATCTCCTCCGCCTGGGCCTCGTAGCTGAGGATGATCCGGTGGCGGAGTACCTCTTTGGCGATGTAGGCCACTTCGATGGGGGAGACGAAATCCTGTCCCTTGAGATAGGCGACGGCCCGGGCGGCTTTGTACATATCGATACTGGCCCGAGGAGAAGCCCCGTATTCGATATAGGGTTTGATCTTCTCCAGACCGTACTTCTCCGGCTCCCGGGTAGCGAAGACCAGTTCGATGATATATTTTTCGATCTCTTCATCCATATGCACCTGCATCGCTTCCCGGCGCAGGCGATCCAGATCTTCGATGGTGGCCACCTGCTCGATCTCGTCGAAGGCGTTGTTGGCGACGCGGCGGGCGATCTCTAGCTCCTCCTGGCGGGTGTTGTAGCCCACGACAACCTTCATCATGAAACGGTCCAGCTGGGCTTCGGGCAGCTCGTAGGCTCCTTCCTGTTCCACCGGGTTTTGGGTCGCCATGACCAGGAAAGGCAGCGAGATCTTGAAAGTCTCATCCCCGATGGTAACCTGCCGCTCCTGCATCACCTCCAGCAGGGCCGACTGGACCTTGGCCGGAGCCCGGTTGATCTCGTCGGCCAGAAGCAGGTTGGTAAAGACGGGACCTTTTTTGATCTTGAAGGTGTTGTTGGTGGGATCGTAGATTTCGGTCCCGATGATGTCGCTGGGGAGCAGGTCGGGAGTGAACTGCACCCGTTTGAAGGTCAGGCCCAGGGTTTTGGCCAGGGCGTTGACCGTGGTGGTTTTGGCCAGACCCGGCACCCCCTCCAGGAGAATATGCCCCCGGGTCAGCAAACCGGTCAGGAGCGCTTCGACCATCTTCTCCTGGCCGACCACGACCTTGTGGACTTCGTTTCTGATTCTCTTGATCGTCTCCACACAAGACTCCTAAAAATTTATTGTTATCAGGATTCTACTTGAGGGAGTTTAACTAAGGATTAATATTCGATATACCCGAGGGGTCTCAGGAGGCTTTTTCACCCCGGAGATAGCCCATGGCCGTCGCCAGGATATCGTCGTCGTCTTTGCTGGGGGCCTTGAGGATCACCCGATCCCGGCCGTCGTGGAATTCGAAAAAGACCCGCTCGTCGTAGCTGGAGACTTTGCTGATGCCCCGGTCTCTGGCCAGGACTTTGATGGCCATCATTTCGATGAACTGGCGGGTGACGGTGTCTGGCTTGCCGAAGCGGTCGCTGATCTCCTCTTCGATTTCGTAGACCTCCGCCACACTCTCGGCCTGGGCCAGGCGGCGGTAGAGCTCCAGGCGGAGGCGGTCTTCGCCGATCAACTCATCACTGAGGTAGGCGTCGACCTGGAGTTTGATGTCCACCCCCTGCTCCGTCTGCTCCTTCTGGCCGCTGAGCTCCCGGATGGCGTCTTCGAGCATCCGCAGGTAGAGGCCGTAGCCGATCTGTTTGATGTGGCCCGACTGGGCTTCGCCGATGAGGTTGCCCCCGCCCCGGATCTCCAGATCGTGAAAGGCCAGGACCGCCCCGCTGCCCAGCTCCGAGTGACTCTCCAGGGCCAGCAGACGCCGGCGAGCGTTGTCGGGCAGATGCTCCTTGTCCTCGACAAGCAGGTAGCAGTATCCCTCCCGGCCGCCCCGGCCCACCCGGCCTCTGAGCTGGTGCAGATCGGCGATACCGAAGTTTTCGGCCCCGTCGACGATCATGGTGTTGGCATTGGGCAGATGGATCCCCGACTCGACGATGGTAGTCGAAAGGAGCAGATCATACTCCCCAGCTTCGAACTTCATCATCTCCTTTTCGGTCGCCGCGGCGCTGATCTTGGAGTGGAGCACCGTCATGCGCAGATCGGGGAGGATCGCTTTGAGTTCCCGGGCCTTCTCTTCGATCCCGGCGATGGAGTTGTAGACATAAAAGGTCTGCCCGTTTCGACGCCGCTCCCGCAGGATTGCCTCCTTGACGACGGCCGGATCGAAGCTTTTGACGAAAGTGCGCACCCCCACCCGCTCCGTCGGAGGAGTGAGGATCTCGCTGAAACTCTTGATCTTCGAAAGCGCCATGTTGAGCGATCTCGGGATCGGGGTGGCGGACATCGAGAGGAGATGAACATTGACCGCCATCTCTTTGAGCGCCTCTTTCTGTTTGACGCCGAATTTGTGCTCTTCGTCTACGACCACCAACGCTAGATTTTTGAACTTGGCTCCCAGCAGAGCGTGGGTGCCCACGACCACTTTCAACTCTCCCTCTTCCAGGCGGCGCAGGATCTCCCGTTTGTTTCTGGCCGTGGTGTAGCGGTCCAGCTGGGCTACCTCGATCTCCCAGGGAGCGAAGCGCTCCTTGAGGCTGCGGAAGTGCTGGGCACTCAGCAGCGTCGTGGGGACCACCATCATCGCCTGATAGCCGCTGCGCACGGCGGCGAAGATGGCATTCATCGCCACCTCGGTCTTGCCGAAGCCCACGTCGGCGCTGAGCAAGCGATCCATCATCCGGCCGCTGGCAAGCTCCTCCATGATCTGCCGGATCGCCTCCATCTGATCCTCGGTATGCTCGAAGCCCGCCCGGGAGAGAAAGAGAGCGTGCTCCGCCGGATCGACCCGCAGGGGGATCCCCTTTTGGAGCATCCGCTGGGCAGAGATGTTGATGATCTGGGAAGCGATGGCGAAGAGTTTCTCCCGCACCTTGCCTTTGAGACGTTTGAAGCTGGCCTTGCCCAGGCGATCCAATACCGGCAGGGTTCCGCTGTCAGCCACGTAGCGGTCGATCACCTCCAGATTCTCCACCGGCACCAGCAGGGTATCTTCGCCCTGATACTGCATCACGACAAACTCCCGGGTGGCCCCCAGGACTTCACGCTTTTCAATCCCTTTGAAGATCCCCACCCCGTGGGTCTCGTGGACCACATATTCGCCGGGGCGCATTTCGTCCAGGACCAGGCTGGGGCGCTTGACGCGGCGGCGTTTGACCGGCTTGTTGAGGGAGAGAATCAGCTCGTCGGGGCCCAGAAGGTTGAGGATCCCCTCCTGATAGACGAAGTTGAGCCGCTCCAGATCGACCAGCTGGCTCCCCCGCACCAGGGATTCGCTGCGGGCGATGACGGTGATGCGTTTGTCCCGGTGGGTTTCGATGAGCTTGTTGGGGTCGGCCACTTCCAGATCCCGCCACTCCCCGGCCTCGGGCAGCGTGGTAGCGGGATAGCTCTCTCTGGAAATCAGAGGCTTGTTGAGACTGTAGAGCTCGTCCAGATCTTCGCTCAGATCCTCGGCGGCCACGCTGCGAAGTTCGCTCAATAGATCGACCCCCAGCTCTTCCAAATGCCAAAGTCCCAGAGAGTCGATATCCTTGACGAAGCTCTCCCAAGGGCTCGACTCCACCCGGGCCTTGAGGGCGGAAAAAGCCGCTTCATCTAGAGCCAGAAAGGCGGGGCAGAGGGTGACCGATTCGAGCTCTTCGTCTCCCCGGCGCTTCTGGGTATCGGGGTCGAAGGGGTGGATGCTTTCGATCTCGTCATCGAAGAGGCTGATCCGCCAGGGGTATTCCATCCCGGGGCTGAAGAGGTCGATAATATCCCCTCGCACCGAAACCTCTCCCGGCTCACTGACCAAATCGACGAAATGGTAGCCCCAGCGATAAAGCATCTCTTTGAAATCTTTCAAATCGAGCTTGTCGCCGAACTCCAGCATCCGGGTATCGAAGCACTCCGCTTTGGGCAGTGGCAGACTGAGCGTATGCAGCGGAGCGATGAGAAGCTTCTCCTCTCGATAACGGTAATAGCCCGAGAGCTGAGTGAAAAGCTCCTGAATCTCCGGCCCGTAACTGCGCAGATCCTCTCCGGGACTGACCCGAAGCTGGGGCAGCACGAAGGGGCGGATCCCCTGAAAACGTGCCACAGTCGCCGCCTGTTCGGCGCTTTTGTCGTTACGGACGACAACAAGTTCGGCCCGCTCCTTGGCGGGGGTCTTTTTCAGGTATTCGAAGAGTCTTGAGGGTTCCATTCCTATAAATCGGCCTTTGGATGAGGTAAACAAGAGTGGAGTTTATAACACATTCAGAACGATCGGTCCCTGTTTTGTGATTTCAAAAAGGCTTCTACTGTGTAGAAAGAACCGAAAACCAGATAGTGTTCATGGGTAAAAAGCTGCCCGTTGAAACAGTCCCAGGGAATTCCCAGCTCCTCCAAAACAGTCTCGATCTCTCGAAGCGTAGCCGCCCGCTGGCTTTTGATGGGGATGAGCTCGACCCGTTTGATCTTGGGGCGCAGGATCGAGAGTACCTCCCGATAATCCTTGTCGTCCAGGGAGTTATAGATCAGCACCGTCTCCGGCTCCATCGCCTCGACGATCGCCCGGGCTGCCAAAGGATTGTGCCCCACGTCGATACGAACGTTTTCGGTCAAAGGGTAGAAACGGCCGAAGATCTCCAACTCCCTGAGCATCTCCACCTTGGTGGAAATCCCGAGCAAATCCAGGGCCCGCAGCGCCACCGAAGCGTTATGGTACAGAAACTTCGGCCAGCTTTTTTCTTTTAAGACCTCTTCAATCTCATTAATTCTCCATTCTCCATTCTCAATCCTCAATTCGCATCCCCGTTCTTCGGCGATCTGCCGTGCAACGCTTTCCACCTCCGCATAGGGTTGGGGAGCCAGAAGCACCTGCGTATGCAGCGTGATACTGCGCAGTTTGGTCTCGGCGATGGCCTCGACGGAATCGCCCAGAAAGGCCTGATGATCGATCCCGATGGGGGTGACGACGGTGAGCATTTTATTTTCCACCACGTTGGTGGCGTCAAACTCCCCGCCCAGCCCCGCTTCCAGGACGATCAGATCGCAACGCTCGAAAAGGAGCAGCGCCAGCAGCGTGGTGTATTCGAAATAGCTCAACGCCCCGCTCATTTCCGGCCCGAGGATCCCATAAAGCCGCCGATGTCCTTCTTCCAGCACCTCATCTGAGACGTTCTCGCCGTCGATCCAGATCCTCTCGTTGAAGCGGAGGATGTGGGGGGAGGAGTAGTGTCCGACGGAAAGTGGGGAGTGAGGAGTGAAGAGTGAAGAGTTTTTATCTCCGCTTTGCGGAGTTTCCTCTTCCATCTTCCATCTTCCATCTTCCATCCTTCCCCGCCACGCAAGGAAAGCCAGCATTCTCCCCGTGCTCCCTTTGCCATTCGTGCCGACGATATGCACAGCCGGAGGGTGGGCAATCTCTTCACGCAGTCGTGCGTAGGCTCTATGCACCCGCTCGTGATCGATCTCTTTATAGTATAGGGGTTTGCTTTCGAGAAAGTCGGAAAAGGAGGGGATCACTTCCCGTAACCCTTTTGGGCGACCCAGGCGATGAAGTTGTCCATCGCTTTGCGGATGGCGACCCGAATGGCATATTCACGTGCGGCGGTACTGGTCAGGGATCCCGGCTGGATACTGACATCTTCCGTGGCCGAAATCTTTTTGTGCAGCGTCTCTTTCGGCGTCTTGAGTATGAAAACGATATTGGCCGTCACCCGATAGCGGGTCACATAGCCGTCGGTATCGTAGGTCAAAGGCGAATAGCTGATCGTATAGTTGGGAACGGTGATCTGACTGACGGAGCGCCCTTTGTCGGAAACGACCTTCTCCTGGAAATGGGTCCGCAAAACCTTCATGATCTCCTCTTTGAGGTAGACACCGTTTTGGGGTTCGACCCCGCTGAGTCTCACATCCACATAAACCGGATCGGGAAGGATGTGACGGGCATATTGGGACGCCGGTCTGTATCCGCAGCCGTTAATGGCGAACAAAATCGCCATTAACGGAATGAGGAATGAGAATTTTAGTGGGGAGTGAGGAGTGAGAAAGCGATTTGGAATGGAGAATGGAGAATGGAGAATGGAGAATTTCGGTTTACGTTGCGCTGCAACGTTTTTTTCATTAATAATGGTGAGAGGGTAAAACCTTTTTCCCAGCAGCGCGAAGCGCGATCTCACCTTCTCACCTATCTTCAAACGACCCAATCCCCAATTCTCAATTCTCAATTCTCAATCCTCATTTACATTACGCCGGTTTGACGACGAAGTTGACCAGTTTGTTGGGTACGACGATCTCTTTGACGATCTGCTGCCCCTCCAGCCATTTGGCGCCCGCCTCCCGGGCGATGGTGAGGATCTGCTCCTTGTCGGCGTCGGCGGGGATCGCCACTTCGGTGCGCCGCTTTCCGTTGATACTCACGGCATAGGTGACGCTCTCGGTGACGAAGACCTCCTCTTTGAGGGGAATGTCTCTTTTGAGATTCTCCCGGCCGAAAAGCTCCTCGCCCAGTTCGCTGGCGATGTGGGGGACGATGGGCTCGAGGAGATGGAGCAGGATATACATCCCCTCGCTCCAGACCACCGGGTCGTCCTGTTTGTCCAGGGCGTTGAGGGCCTCCATCGTGGCGGCGATGAGGGTGTTGAAGGCGAAGGTTTTTTCGAAGACATCTTCGCTCTTGCGCAGCGCCTCGTAGACCTTGGCCCGCGCCTCCTTGGCTTCGGGGGCCAGCGCGTCGTGGTCGATCTCGGGCAGAGTCGAGTGGGTGACCTTCTCCTTGCGGCTGTAGAGTTTGCGCAGGAAGCGGTAGGCCCCTTCCACCCCGCTGTCCTTCCACTCCAGCTCTTTTTGCGGCGGGGCGGCAAAGAGGATAAACAGCCGCGCCGTATCGGCGCCGTAGCGTTCGACGATGGCGTCGGGATCGACGGTGTTGCCCTTGGATTTGGACATTTTGGCGCCGTCTTTGAGAACCATCCCCTGGGTCAGGAGCCGGCTGAAGGGCTCGTCGATATCGTGGTAGCCCAGATCCCGCAGGGCCTTGGTAAAGAAACGGGCGTAGAGCAGATGCAAAATCGCGTGTTCGATCCCTCCGATATACTGATCGACGGGCATCCAGTAGGCGCTGTCAGCTTTATCGATACCCTCCTCTTCCCACTTGGCAGGATCAGTGGCGTAGCGGAATTGATACCAGGAGCTCTGGATGAAGGTATCCATCGTATCGGTCTCCCGCATAGCCGGTCCGCCACATTGGGGGCATTCGCAGTGTTTCCAGGTGGGATGGCTCTCCAGCGGGTTGCCCTCTCCGGTGATCTCCACGTCGTCGGGGAGCGTCACGGGGAGATTCTCCAGCTTCTCGGGGACCAGGCCGCACTTTTCACAGTGCACCAGCGGGATGGGCGCCCCCCAGTAGCGCTGGCGGCTGATCCCCCAATTGCGCAGCTTGTAGTTGATCTGGCTCGTTCCCAGCCCTTCGGCCTCGAAGAAGGCGATGATCTCCTTCATCGCCTCCCGGTTGGGCTTGCTGGTGAAGACGCCGCTGTCGACGAGGACTCCGTCGCCGGTATAGGGGAGCTCGCCCCCTTCGATGACCCGTTTGACGGGCAGATCGTACTTCCGGGCGAACTCATAGTCCCGCTCGTCATGGGCCGGCACCGCCATGACCGCCCCGCCGCCGTAACTCGCCAGGACGAAGTTGGCAGTCCAGACGGGGATATCCTCGCCGGTGAGGGGGTGGATGACGCTGACCCCCAGCGGGTAGCCCTCTTTTTCGGCCTGGGAGCGTTCCCGCTCGCTCATGTTGATCATCGCCTGGATCCGCTGGGTGACCTCATCGTCTAGGAGTCTGTGCTCGATCAGGTGTTTGACGATGGGATGCTCGGGAGCTAGAGCCGAATAGGTCACCCCGAAGATCGTATCGGGCCGGGTCGTGAAGACATCGTAGCCGTCGAAGCAGCCGTGAAGCTTACTCTTGCTCTCCTCGCTCAGCTCGAAACGGAACTGCAATCCCTGGCTGCGGCCGATCCAGTTGCGCTGCATCGTGAGCACCTGGGAGGGCCATTTGCCTTCCAACTGCTCCAGATCGTCCAGCAGCTCCTGGGCGTAGCGGACGATATCGATGTAATAGCCGGGCATCTCCCGCTGGACGACCGGGTTGTCGCAGCGCCAGCAGCACCCCTCCTCCACCTGTTCGTTGGCCAGGACGGTGTGGCAGGTCTCGCACCAGTTGACGGTCGTGCTTTCGCGGTACATCAGCCCCGCTTCGAACATCCGGATGATGAACTCCTGCTCCCAGCGGGTATAGAGGGGATCGCAGGTGGCGAACTCCCGCTCCTTGGAGAAGCTCAAACCCAGCGCCGAGAGCTCCTTGCGCATGTAGTCGATGTTTTCGTAGGTCCACTTCTTGGGATGCAGGCCGTGCTTGATGGCAGCGTTCTCCGCGGGCATCCCGAAGGCGTCCCATCCGATAGGGTGCAGGACATTCACCCCCTGTTTGCGCCAGTAGCGGGCCAGGGCGTCGCCGATGGCATAGTTGCGTACATGCCCCATGTGAATCCGCCCACTGGGATAGGGAAACATGCTCAGGATGTATTTTTTGGGAAGGTTCTGGTCACGGGAAGGTTCGAAGGCTCGCTCCTCCTCCCAGCGTTTCTGCCACTTGGTCTCTATCGATTTGGGCTCGTAGCTCACGGTTATCGCTCCGTCGGTGAAATTGGAGAGATTATACCCTATAGCGGGTTATGAAGTGAAATGGTGCCGGGTCTACCGAAAAGTATTACACGCATTAATATCGCCGCTCTTGAACCCTCGCATAAACCATTCCATCCTCTGACGGGAAGTCCCATGGGTGAAGCTGTCGGGAACCACATAACCCTGGGCCTGTTTCTGCAGGGCGTCATCTCCGATCTTTGAGGCGGCATTGATCGCTTCTTGGATATCGCCTGGATCGAGGTGGCTACGGGCGTAGTGCCCCCAGACTCCGGCGAAACAGTCGGCCTGAAGCTCCACCGGGATCTGCAGGTGATTGGCCCGGGTTTTGTTCCCCCGCTGCATCGCCTGCTGCTGAAGCCGATGGACTTTGTCCAGAATTCCCAGCTGATCCTGGACCACATGTCCCACCTCATGAGCCAGCACATAGGCCTGGGCGAAATCCCCGGGAGCTCCGAGTTTTCGCTTCAACTCTTCGAAAAAGCCCAGATCCAGATAGATCTTTTTGTCCGTCGGACAGTAAAAGGGCCCCACCTGAGCACGGGCATAGCCGCAGCCGCTGCGGGTCATCCCCCGATAGAGGACCAGGGTCGGCGGATCGTATCGACGGCCGTATTTCCCTAAAATTTGGCTCCAGATCTGTTCCGTCGAAGCCAGGACCTTTTTCATCCGTACCGCCTCCTGCTGTTCCTGGGCACTGGGGACCCGGTGAGTTGCCGCGGTATGCCCTCCGCCAAGCAGGCTCAGAGGATTGAATCCCGCCAGATAAGCGACAACCCCCAGTCCGATGATCGCCCAGCCGATTTTGGTCCGCAGCAGCATCCGGATCAGCGGCCAGAGCATCATCAGCGCTCCGGCGGAAAGCTGTCCCCCTCCGCCGCCGCTCTCCATGCGCCGATCTTCGACGTGTCGGCTCTCCTCAATATCGTCCAGTTTCACCTCTTCTCCTTCACAAATTTTCCGGGACTTCACTCTCGGAAGAGAGTACTCCCCGGGACTTTCCGAAAATCATAACAAAATTATATCGGTTTCAACAGAGTCAATTTTATATCTCCGAAAGCAAAGATCCACTAAAATAGAGTCTCTTTACGAAAAAATCCGCAAATGTAAGGATAGCGCTTTGGCTTTGGCACTTGCCCGCAAATACCGTCCCCGATCCTTCGCCGACCTGGTAGGCCAGGAGTCGGTCTCCCAGACCCTGACTCAGGCCCTCGACGGCGACCGGCTCTCCCACGCCTACCTCTTTTCGGGACTCCGGGGCAGCGGCAAGACCTCCACCGCCCGGATCTTCGCCAAGGCCCTGCTCTGCGAAAAGGGACCCACCTCCAAGCCCTGTGAAGCGTGCCCCCACTGTATCATGGCCAACGAATACCGCCACATGGATATCATCGAGATGGACGCCGCCTCCAACCGGGGGATCGACGACATCAAAGAGCTGATCGAGCACACCAAATACAAACCCGGGAGCGGCCGCTTCAAGATCTTCATCATCGACGAAGTCCATATGCTCACTACCCAGGCCTTCAACGCCCTGCTCAAGACCCTGGAGGAGCCCCCGGAATTCGTCAAATTCATCCTGGCCACCACCGATCCGCTGAAACTCCCGGCGACGATCCTCTCCCGGACCCAGCACTTCCGGTTCAAAAAGATCCCGCCCCGACTGGTCAAGAGCCACCTGGAGCATATCCTCCACCTGGAGGGGATCGACTACGAGCCCGAAGCCCTGGAGATCCTGGCCCGCAGCGGTGCGGGGAGCCTGCGGGACTCCCTGACCCTGCTGGATCAGGCCATCGTCTATGCCAAGGGAAGCGTGGATCTGGCCACCGTCACCTCCATGCTGGGAATCATCGATCCGGCGAAACTGGACGAACTCCTGGAACGGATCCTCCACAAAGACGAAGCGGGGATCCTGGCCTTTGTTCACGAGTGTGCCGACTACGAGACGGAGATGATCGTCGACGAGCTGACGCTGCACCTCAAAGAGCTGCTCTTCGCCAGGGATCCCCGTTTCAGCCCCCTGATCCTCGACCGCTTTTTCCGGATCCTCGCCGAAGCCAAAGAGCTGCTCTTTCTGGGAAGCGACGGGGAGTTTGTCCTCTCCCTGACCCTCTTCAAGATGATGGAGGCCCTCTCGGTCAAAGAGATCGACGAGATGATCCGCACCCTCCAGAAAGAGCTCTCCGG
>NZ_WFQN01000163.1 GCF_015487065.1 Nitratifractor sp. | reverse complement strand
CGTGGCTCTGGCCATGAGCAGTGACTGCAACCCCCGCTACTGCTACATCGACCCCTTCAAAGGGGCAGCCCTGGCGGTGCTGGAGAGCGGACGCAACGTGGCCATGAGCGGCGCCAAGCCTCTGGCGATCACCGACTGCCTCAACTTCGGCAACCCCGAAAACCCCGAGGTGATGTGGCAGTTCGCCCAGGCCTGCGAAGGGATCAAAGAGGCCTGCGCCGAGATGGAGACCCCCGTCGTCAGCGGTAATGTCTCTCTCTACAACGAGACCAACGGCGTGAGCGTCTATCCCACCCCCGCTATCGCCATGGTCGGAGTCAACGAGAGTGAATACAAAGTACTCAGAAGCGAATTCCAGCATGAGGGCGATACCCTGGTTCTGGTGGGCGAAACCCGTGGGGAGTTCGGCGGATCACTTTATATGAAAGAGATCTGCGGCGCCATCGCCGGAACGTTGGCCGACATCGACTATGCCGCCGAAGCCCGCCTCTGGCAGCTGGTGATCCAGGCCAATGCCGCGGGTCTCCTGGAAGCGGCCAAGGATGTCAACGTGGGCGGCCTGGCGATCGCCCTGGCCAAGATGGCGGCGCGAAGCGGCCTGGGCGCCGAGGTCAAAGTCGATTTCGAGGATTCCCGATGGATCTTCGACGAGAGCCAGAGCCGGGCGGTGCTGGAGGTCAAGCCCGAGAATCTCCAGGAACTGGGTCGGCTGGCCATGGATCTGGGACTCAAAATCCAGCCTATCGGCAGTGTCGGTGGAGAGGTTCTGAAAGTCAACGAGGTAGAGATGCCTTTGGAAAAACTCAAAGAGATCTATTTCGGTAATTTTAAGAAAGTGATCGAACAGGATCTCTGAAAAATTGATTGACTCTCCTGCCGTCCGTCGGTTTCACTCGATAGCTCTGGCAGTCGCTAATGAGAAGCGTCAGCGAAGGACAACTGCTTGTCCTTCGTAGCTTCGGAACCGAAACGGTCGGAGCGAAGCCTAGCCGTGGAGGCTGCGAGAACCCCTTCGGGGCAAGCGCTCCTTTGTCGCCATCGAGTGAAACCTTGTCAACTAACATGCAGTGTTATCGGTTTGTAAGTTTTTTTAGATAGTTAGAGTAAGACTGTGGAGCTGATAGCGGGACTCGAACCCGCGACCTCCTGATTACGAATCAGGTGCTCTAGCCAGCTGAGCTATATCAGCAAATAAATGCGGAAGTGAATTTTAGCGCCCGCCGAGAAAAAAATCAACCCCTTTCCGACAAGGAGTCCCCCAAATGATCACTCCGCAACGGCGTCAGAGGATCGAGGCTCTGCTGGAGCAGAAGCAGCCTGATCTCCAGGTCTTGCTGGACGATGTGCACGACAGCCGCAATATCTCCGCCGTGATCCGGACCTGTGATGCGGTGGGGGTCCTGCACTTCTACTATTCCCGCAACAGCCTCGACCATGTCAAGACCCACCGCACCGTCACCCAGGGAGCCCATCGCTGGCTGCTCAAAGAACGGATCGATTATGAAAAACGGGCCCAATTCCTGCGCCGGAAGCGGGAGGAGGGGATGCAGATCCTCGTGACGCAGTTGGGGGAGGAGAGCCGGGACTTTCGCGAGATCGACTACACCCTCCCGACCCTCCTGGTCCTGGGCAACGAAAAGGAGGGGGTCTCGGCTGAAGTGGCAGCGGAGGCGACCCACCGGGTGATTATCCCCATGCACGGCATGGTCCAGAGCCTCAATGTCTCCGTCGCGGCGGCATTGATCCTCTACGAAGCCCAGCGGCAGCGTCAGGCGGCAGGTTTTTACGACCGGCCGCAGCTGGATGAGGCCCGACGTCAGGCTCTCATGGAGGAGTGGATCCGTCGGGATTCGATCCTGCGAAAGAGCCGGGGTCGCATCGGTCAGTAGCGGAGGAGAAGATACTTTCCCATTCCCGAAGCATCCGGCGGTAGTGATCCCCCTTCCAGTAGATCCGCCCGCAGCCGGGACACTCTTTGAACGTATTGAAATGTTCAGCCACGGCCGGAGGGATCCGGTCTCTGACGGCATCGCGGGAGACGGAGTGCAGGGGAGTGTTGCAGACCATACAGCGGCTGAAGGGGCGGAAGCAGTCGTGCAGAGGGAACCGGCGGCTCAGTTCGATGAGCTGTTCCCGCAGTTCCGGTGAGTGGAGATGGACCACGATCGGGGTGCCGCCTTCGGGGATGCCCCGGTCCCGGGTCAGGAGAATCCGTGACTGTGCCGCAGCGATCCGCTTCAGTTCCCGGTCGCTTCCCTCCCTGAAGAGCAGCGTGTCGCATCCGGCAAAACGCAGATGGCGTGCCAGTTTCCCCAGATGGGCATCGGCGATGAACCTTGGCTCCGTCTCTTCGATTTTTTTCATCTCCCGTTAAGCTCTTTTCGGATAAAATCCCGCCATATTTTCTCCCTGGAAGACAGGGGAATGAACAGCCAAAGGATATCCAAATGAAAAGAACCTATCAACCCCACAACACTCCCCGGAAGAGAACCCACGGTTTCCGTACCCGCATGAAGACCAAAAACGGTCGCAAAGTGATCAACGCCCGCCGGGCCAAAGGCAGAAAAAGATTGGCCGTCTAAACCGCTTTCCCCACCTCACGCAGCAGCGTGAGTTCGACCGGGTCTACAAGGGCGCCGACAAGGTCTGGCATACCCCCTGGTTCGTCCTCTTTTTCCGCAAAAGTTCGGAATGCGGTGTGGCGTTTGTCGCCGGGAAAAAGGTGGGAAACGCTGTCAAACGCAATCGGGCTAAACGTCGCCTCCGGGCCCTTTTTGCCGATCGAATCAGCCACTACCGTCCGGGGGCCTATATTCTGGTCGCCAAACCCCCGATCGTCGAGGCGGACTATGGTGAACTGGAAACGGCCTGGACCAAAGCTCTCGAACGTTCCGGTGCCCTCCGGAAACCCCGTAATTCTTTCCGGCAAGTCCGACCATCCTAAGGTCGGACGACTCTCCTTCTGAACTTTTTCGTTTTTTTGGACCATCTTTCCCAGTCCATATTTCTATAACCCAAAAGAGGGTATAATCCCCGCCTATCGCTCATATCACTTATCAAAGGCACTATTTTGGAACAGATGGATCTCAACAAGCGACTGATGATCGCTCTTGTACTCTCATTTTTCATTCTGATCGGCTTCAGCTATTTCTTTCCTCACAGCGCTACACCGGCTGAAAGCAACAACACGGCATCCATAGCGTCTGCTTCGGCATCCTCTTCCGCTTCGGCAGCTCCTGCCGCGCCGGCGGCCCAAGCCAATGCCACACAAACGGCCTCTCCCGCCGCGCCGGCCCCCAAAGAGAGTGTGACAGTCTCCAAGAGAGAGGTGCTCGCGACGGTGGAGACCCGCAAATACCGTCTTAAGATCGACCGTTTCGGTCGGATCGCCAGTGCCGTTCTCAAAGAGCCCAAGTATCGCCGGGATGACGGCAAGCCTCTGGATCTGATCGACCCCAAGCGTACCCGGCCCCTGGAGATCCGTTTCGAAGATGCTACGCTCAACAAACAGGCATTCGAAGTCCCCTACAACGCCTCCGCCTCCGACCTCGACGTGCAGCAGGGGAGTCAGGTGCTGACCCTGACCCAGAAGCTGCCTGCGCTGACCCTCACCAAGACTTTGACTTTCTACCCCGACGGTCATTACGCTCTCAAAGTCTCCACCGACAAACCCGTCACCTACTTCCTCACCAGCGGCCACCGTCCCGAAGCGGACAAGTCCCGCTACATGATCGTCCGGGGAGTGCTCGTCCGGGATGCCCAGGGGGTGATCCATACCATCGAAGACGGCAAAGCCAAGGAGACACAGAAGTTCGACAAAGCGACGATCCTCGCTTCATTCGATCGCTACTATGCGTCGCTCTTTTACAACTTCAAACAACCCTTTCCCGTCGTCGTCACTCCCGATACCGGGAACGACCCGCTCCCCTTCGTGACGGCGAAAGGACCGATGGAACTCAGCGGCTATATCGGCCCCAAAGAGTGGAAACTCTTCGCGAAGCTCGACCCGAGGCTCACTGACGCCATCGAGTTCGGCTGGTTCACTTTCCTGGCCAAGCCCTTTTTCCGGGTGATGCTGGCGATCTACAACTTCGTGGGCAACTGGGGATGGGCCATCGTGCTCTTCACCCTGCTGGTCAAGCTGGTCCTCTTCCCCCTCTCCTACAAGGGGATGATGTCGATGCAGAAGCTCAAGGACCTGGCGCCCAAGATGAAAGAGATCAAGGAGCGTTACGGCAAGGATCCTGCCAAGATGAATCAGCAGATGATGCAGCTCTACAAGAAGCACGGCGCCAACCCCATGGGGGGCTGTCTACCCATGTTGCTGCAGATTCCGGTCTTCTTCGCTCTCTATCGGGTCCTGCTCAATACCGACGAACTCCAGGGAGCTCCCTGGATCCTCTGGATCCACGACCTCTCCCGCCAGGATCCCTACTTCATCCTGCCGATTCTCATGGGGGCCACGATGTTCCTGCAGCAGCAGATCACTCCCAACAATATGACCGATCCGATGCAGCAGAAGATCTTCAAATGGTTCCCAGTCCTGATGACTTTCTTCTTCCTCACCTTCCCCTCGGGACTGGTTCTCTACTGGTTGACCAACAACATCCTCTCCATCGCCCAGCAGGCCTATATCAATCGGGCCTATGAGAAACACAAGGCGAAACTCAAAGCGGCCAAGAAACACGAAGAGTAGAGGAGGGCGGAATGAAAAAGATCGAAGCCGCGACCCTCGAAGAGGCTTATCGGATCGCCTGCGATACCTTTGGATGTTCCATGACCGAGCTCAAATACGAGATCGTTCAATATCCCAGTCAAGGATTTTTGGGGCTCTTTGCCAAACCGGCGATTATCGTCGCATCGGCCGAAGAGAGGAAGACGAACGATCGGTCCCTCCTTCAACCCGCAGCTCCGGAAGTCGAGGCCGTCTCTCAAAAAGTGGAACCCACCCCGGAGACCAGTGGGGAGCGAGACGTTTCCTCTGATGAGCGGGCGGAAGAGCGGGAGAACGGTAGCCACGAGAAGATCATCGAACGCTTTTTTGACGAAGAGAAGCGTACGGAGGCGTCAGAAGAAAGCGCTGTCGACGAATCGGTGTTGGCAAAGGAGATCGAAGAGAAGATTCTCGAACTGATGGAGGTGAGCTGCTTCGACATCGACGTCGTCGAAGTGGATGTGATCGACGATACCGCCTACATTTTCCTCGACGGAGAGGATGCCGCGTTGCTCATCGGCAAAGAGGGGTACCGCTACAATGCGCTCTCCTACCTGCTTTTCAACTGGATTCACGGGAACTACCGGCTCTTCATCAAGCTGGAGATCGCCCAGTTCCTCTCGAGCCAGCAGGAGATGATCCGTCACTATATCCAGCCGGTGATCGAGCATGTGCGTCAGGAGGGGTGGGGACGGACCCGGCCCCTGGACGGGATCCTGGTCCAGATCGCCCTGGAGCAGCTTCGGGAGGAGTTCCCCGACAAATACGTAGCGATCAAGCGTCAACGTGACGGCGGCCGCTACGTCCTCATCAACGAGTTCAACAACCGACGGCGATGAACGATACCATCGCGGCGATCGCCACAGCCCACGGTGTCGCCTCCATCTCCATCATCCGCCTCAGCGGTCCACGGGCCCCCGAGATCGCCCGCCGGATCGCTCCTTCCGCCTCTTTGCGTCCCCGCCGTGCTCAGCTCTGTGACCTCTATGATGCCACCGGAGAGCTGATCGACCGGGGGATCGTCCTCTACTTCCAGGCGCCCCATTCCTATACGGGGGAGGAGATCGTGGAGTTCCAGACCCACGG
>NZ_WFQN01000162.1 GCF_015487065.1 Nitratifractor sp. | reverse complement strand
GAGTTCCGAAAAGCAATCAAAGAGAGCAATGAGGGGCGTTGCAGTGACAAGTGCGATCTGGACTAATCAGTCGGTAGCACGGGCCTACGGCCCTCAGGTCTCTAGTCGTTACTCGTTTGAACGGAGCCAGGCCCCTCTTTGAAAAATTGAAATGGGAAAACTGATGCAGAAATACAAACCAAAATCACCTACCATTCACCATTCACCATTCACCATTCACCTGAGTCTAAGCATGGGAGACTCCCATGCTTAGACTCAAAGCGGAGTGGGAAGCTCAAAAAGCGGTAATGCTGGCCTTTCCCCATGAAGAGACCGACTGGGCAAAAGCGGGAGATCTGCAAAAATCCTACGCGCCTTTTGTAAGGATCGCCCAGGCAATCGCCTACTCCCAAAGTGTCTATATTCTCTGCCGCGACAAATCGGCAATCTCCGATCTTTTCTGCTCCAAACACAACCTGACCTTCATCGAAATGGACTATAACGATACCTGGACCCGGGATTACGGTCCCCTCAGCGCCGAGTCGGAGGGCAAACCGCTCCTGCTTGACTTCGTTTTCAACGGCTGGGGCGGCAAATACGAGGCTTCGCTTGACAACGCTGTCAACAGGACTTTACACCGAAAGGGCTACTTCGGGACGACACCGATGCGCTCCATCGACTATGTTCTGGAGGGGGGTTCCATCGAAAGCGACGGAGCGGGAACGATCCTCACCACCACCCGCTGCCTGCTCAACCCCAACCGTAACGGAGAGACAAGCAAAGAGCATGTGGAGACAATGCTCTCCGAAACGATGGGAGCCAAACGGGTCCTCTGGCTCGATCACGGATACCTGGCCGGTGACGATACCGACGGCCATATCGACACCCTGGCCCGCTTCTGCGATCCGGAGACCGTCGCCTATGTGCGCTGCGAAGACCCCGGGGATGAACACTACGAAGAGCTGAAACGGATGGAGGAACAGCTCAAAAGCTTCCGTACCGCAGAGGGTGCCCCTTACCGCCTGGTCCCCCTGCCGATGCCTCCGGCGATCTACGATGAGGCGGGGAACCGCCTGCCCGCCACTTACGCCAATTTTCTCATCACCAACAGGGCGCTGCTCTACCCCACCTACGAGAGTCGATCCACCGACCGCCGGGCTGGAGAGATTTTCAGGGAGCTCTTTCCCGATCGGGAGGTGATTCCCATCCCCTGCTCCCGCCTCATCACCCAGGGGGGAAGCCTCCACTGTTCCACGATGCAGATCGATTATTGAAACGGGGAAATGTATTGGAAACCGGCAACGAGTAACTAGAAACCGAAAGGGTGAAAAATGGGAAACGAGAGAATTTTGAAAACCGCATTGATCCAGCAACGCTACCGAGGCAGCAAAGAGGCCACCGTCGCCCATACAACGGAGAAGATTGCCGAAGCCGCCGAAGGCGGAGCCGATCTGGTGATCCTGCAGGAGCTTCACCAGAGTGAATACTTTTGCCAGTGTGAAGAGACGCGTTTCTTCGACCATGCCGCCGACTTTGAAAGCGACATGGAGGGCTGGAGCCGCGTGGCCGCCGAACATCGGGTCGTGCTGGTGACTTCCCTTTTCGAAGAGCGGGCCCCGGGACTCTACCACAACACCGCCGTCGTCTTCGACTCCGACGGCTCCGTCGCCGGAAAATACCGCAAAATGCATATTCCCGATGATCCCGGCTTCTACGAAAAGTTCTATTTTACCCCCGGGGATCTGGGCTTCGAACCCATCGATACTTCAGTCGGCAGGCTCGGGGTCCTGGTCTGCTGGGACCAGTGGTATCCCGAAGCGGCCCGGATCATGACTCTCAAGGGGGCGGAGGTCCTGATCTACCCCACGGCCATCGGCTGGCTGGAGTGCCCCACCGACCGTCACGACGAGCTCTGCGAAAAGGAGAACACCGTCGAGGAACGACAAAAGATGCTGGAAGCCTGGATCGCGGTGCAGCGGGGCCATGCCGTGGCCAACGGCGTGCCGGTACTCACCGTCAACCGGGTCGGCTTGGAAAAAGATCCCAGCGGACAGCTGGGCGGGATCCGCTTCTGGGGCCGCAGCTTCGTTTTTGGCCCTCAGGGGGAGCCCCTGGCGATGGCCGGAGAGGAGGAGACAATCCTCCGAGTGGATCTGGATAGGAAAGCCAACGCCGAAGTGCGAAAAATCTGGCCCTTTCTGCGGGATCGGCGCATCGACGCCTATGAGGAGCTTCTCCGGCGCTACTGCCTTCCTTGATCCGAATCAAGCGAACAAGTTTCAAATCTGATAAAATTAGTCTTATTTAAAGAGAAGGAGTTCTATGTCATTGGATATCAGCCCCGTCGTCAAAGGGGAAAAGGTTCATTTCAAAAATCCCGGTAAGCGCTTCTACGAGGCTATCGGCGGCGAGGAGGGGATGATAAAACTGATGTATCGCTTCTACGACAAGATCTACGAGAGCGACATCGCCCACTTCTTCCCTCAGGATGAGGAGGAGTTCGCCAAGGTCAAAGAGAAAAACAGCCGTTTCTTCATCCAGATCTGCGGCGGTCCCAAGGTCTACGAAGACGAAGCCAAGGGAATGGACCTCAACGAATATATGATTCGTGTCCATGACGACTTCTCCATCAACGAAAAAGCGCGCATCGAATGGCTCGGGACGATGCGGGAGGCGCTGGATGAAGTAAAAGAGGTGGATGAAGCAATCAAAAGGGAGTTCTGGGACTATCTGGATCAATTCTCCAAACTCACCGTCAACAGTTTCAGCGACGGCAGCGAATACTACGCCAGCTACACTCAGGCCCAGGAGGAGAAATCCGCCAACTAAGCTCTCTGAAAAAACCCAAGCGTTACGTTTGTGTCATCCTGAACTTGAGGATCTACGGCTTAACGAGCATTCAAAGCCCTGGGTTCCGGGTCAAGCCCGGAATGACGGTTGTTTTTCAGAACACTCAACTTTTCAAGTGTTCTGTAGAGAAGCAAAATCTTGGTGGTGGGCAAACCACCAGCAGAGCCCGTAAAGCAACCCCGGCGTTCTGGCCACCTTCTCATCCTCCATCAGCTGATGGGCCGCAGCGGGGTCCAGTTCCAGAACCTCGATCTGCTCTTCTCCCGGAATCCCCCCTCCCTGACTCACACGCATCGACTCTACCACCTCCGCATAGTAGAGGTTCTGCCGGCTCCCGGCAAAACCGACAGAGGTATAAAAGGAGGTGATCTTCCGCAGTCGGGCAGGGTCGATCCGGAATCCGCACTCCTCCTCCACCTCCTCCGCGGCCACCTCCTCGGGGGAGTGCCCCGCTTTGTCGAGCAGCCCGGCACAGAGTTCGACGGTCATTCCCTCCCGGTTGTGCAGATAGACGGCGGGGCGAAACTGCCTCACCAGGACAAATCGTTCATGTTCCCGATGCCAGATCAGGATCGCCACACTGTCCCCGGCTTCCAGCACCTCCCAGCTCTTCTCCATCCCGTCCTGGGTATAGCGGGCAAGATGGGGATGGATATAGGCCCCCTTCCGCAAAGGTTCCAGCCGAAAGTTGTCAATGGTATGCCGCATTTAGATCTCCTTTGGATTTAGGGGATGAAAAGAAGCCTGATCCTCTCCGCTTTTTTCCATATTCTTCTCCGAGACAGAGATGTTGAGATCATCGATTCGGACAAAATTCTCTTCATAATCTTCCCACTGGTAGGCGGAAGGCTCTCTTTTCAAGGCCTCGATCAGATGTTTTTTGAGTCTCTTGGCTCCCTTGATGGGAACCTTCTTCGTCTTGACGATGGTATATTTTTCCATCTTTTGTCGCCGAGTCGTTACCTTGCGGATCCGGACCCCTTTGCTCCGACTTCCCAGATACTTCATCGGATTGACCGCCCGGCCGTTTTTGTAGAGGCCGAAGTGCAGATGCGGTCCGGTACTACGGCCGGTACTGCCTACTTTGCCGATGACGGTTCCCGAAGCGACATAGTTTCCCACGTGTACCAGCAGCCGGCTTTGATGCGCATAGAGAGAGACGAAACCGCCCGCATGGCGGATCTTGATGACCTTGCCATACCCCCGCATCCAACCGGCATAGATCACTTTTCCTTTGGCGACGGCATGAATCGGCGTTCCGCGTCTGGCCCCAAAATCGACCCCCAGATGGGGACGGTAACGATGAAGAATCGGATGCCATCGCTTGTAGGTAAAAGGGGAGGTGATCCGGGCACCGGGGACCGGAAAGGTAAAACGTTTTCCCCTGATATTCTCCCGAATCGTCTTTGTGACGGTATAGCTGACTGCCCGCTTTCCGGTGCGGGTATAGCGTACATGCTTCTCCACATCCTCCCAGGCGTTCCCTGCCTCGTCCACAAAGATAAAGTGCCGTTTCCCTCGGGTCGAGAGCACCGCCCCCCGAATCTCCGGCTGCCCCCAAGGCTTGCCCAAGCGGGACTTCTGTCGATAGGCAAAAGCGAGACGATCCCCCGACCGGAGATGACGGAAATCCACCGCCCCCTTGTAGAGATGTTTCAGAAGAAAGCCCAGCCGGGGATTCTGCGTCTGCCGGTCGATGTCGGCATAGCAGCTCTGTCGGATCTCCACCCTCGGCGTATCCTCCACCTGACGATAGACAATGGGAATGATGTCAAAATGATATTTTCCGCTACGAAGATCACGACGGAGTTGAATCTGCATCTCTTCTCCGATAGGAATCAGAGCCTGCAGAAGCCTCGCCCCCTCTTTGAGTTCATAAAAAGGTTCTCCCGCCTGAATCTCTGAGAGATATTTCGCATCTTCGGGAGCGATCGTTTTGAAGAGTTCCAGCGGAACCCCGTTACGCTGCAGGTATTCAGAAAAGGTCTCACCCGCTTTCCACACCGAGGAGGAGACCTCTGCTCCCAAGAGCCAGGTACCGAGAAGCAGCGCCAGCCAGTAAATACGCAAAAAGCCTCCTGATTTTTGGGCGTATTATAGCGTAGGCTCTCTTCTTATCTTAGTTTCAATGCAGAGTCAGTATAATCAAAAAACATCAAAATATAGAGGCAATCACTGCCGTGTTAAAAAAGGATAAAAACGTGAAAAAATTGTTCAGAAATCTTTGGGGGATTATCATGTTTTTCCCTCTTGTTCTCGCCGCCGGCTTTTTCCCGCCGACGGTTCACAGCACCGTCAAATCCGTCGACGGCAACCGAATCATCCTCAACAAAGCACTGCCCGTCAACGGCATGAGCGGTGTGGTGATTCACAACTTCGGCAAGGGACGGGAAGCCATCACCTCAATCCTGGTCCAAACCGCTCCCGGTGTCGCCGTCGTCCGCAAAGGCGATCTCCTGGATCACAAGGGGCTCCCCACTCCCAAAGACCTCGCGGCTCCCGGCGACAAAGTGATCGGGGGCTACCTCTACAGCAACGTTCTGGTCCTGGCTCCCAACGCCCAAACCTATGCCAAAATCACCCGCAGCGGCGGACGTTTTTGGGTCCATCCCGATCTCTATGCCGCCTTCCTGGCCCGGGAGGGGGACTCGACCCCTTCCCCTTCCAATCTCTCGAAATTTGCCAAAGAAGCGCAGGTGGGATTGATCTATATCGTCCAAAAAAACCGGGCAATCCTCTTCGATCCCCTCAGCGGCAAGATCGTCGGAAGCACACCCTTCACGCCGGTAGGGACCGAGACCAAATACCCCTTTTACAACCGCTTCAGCAAAATCAACGCAGGATTTTTCGGCAGCAGTTCCGACGGTGATTACTACAAAAGTGTGGGAGCCATCCGATGATCGATCCGAAGCATCTGGAGGCTCTCTCGGGAATTGTCGGCGCCGAGAATCTCCATAGTGACAAGGCGCATCTCCGTGCCTACAGCTACGACGCTACCCGGACCTACTATGAACCTGACGCCGTGGTCTTCCCCCGTCACGAAGAGGATGTGAGTCGGATTCTGATCTACTGCAATCACCACGGCATTGCCATCGTTCCCCGGGGGGCCGGCAGCGGTTTTACCGGGGGAGCTCTACCGGTGAACGGCGGCATCGTCCTGGCCATGGAGAGACACATGAACAAGATCCTCGAGATCGACATGGAAAATATGCTCGCCATCGTCCAGCCCGGCGTCATCAACAAGGATCTCCAGCGCCATGTGGAAGAGCTGGGACTTTTCTATCCTCCCGATCCCGCCAGCGAAGAGTACTCCACTTTGGGAGGCAACGTCAGTGAAAACGCGGGGGGCATGCGGGCGGCCAAGTACGGCCTGACCAAAGACTACGTCATGGCGCTGCGGGCCGTCCTCCCCAACGGAGATATCATCCGGGCCGGCAAACGCACCATCAAGGATGTGGCCGGCTACAATGTCGCCGGAATCCTCATCGCCAGTGAAGGAACCCTAGCGGTGATCACCGAGATCACCCTCAAACTGATCCCCAAGCCCAAATATGCCAAATCCTATATGGGAATCTTCCCCGATGTGGAGGCGGCCATGAACGCCGTTTTCAAATCCCTGGCCGAGGGGGCCAATCCGGTGGCGATGGAGTTTCTCGACGCTCTGGTGGTCAAAGCGGTCAAAGAGAAGCTGGGAATCGAGCTCCCCGAAGAGGCCGGCGCCCTGCTCATCGGCGATGTGGACGGCAATGTCCCCGAAGAGGTGGATTTTCAGCTCAAAGTGCTGGAGGAGTCCTTTCGGGAAAACGGAGCCCAGGAGTTTCGCGTCGCCGAAGACCCGGCGGAGAGAGAGAAGATTTGGAAAGGGCGGCGGGGGGCCTCTCCCTCCATCACGATCTACGGCAGCAAAAAGCTCAATGAAGATATCTCCGTTCCGAGGAGTATGCTCCCGAAAGCCCTCAAAGCGATCTATGCCATCGGGGAGAAGTACGGCCTGGTCGTCCCCTGCTTCGGCCACGCCGGCGACGGAAACATCCACGTCAACGTCATGGTAGACGGCAGCGATCCCGAGGAGCTGGAGAAGGGGCACAAAGCGATCCGGGAGATCTTCGAACTGGTTGTGGAACTGGGCGGCACCCTCAGCGGAGAGCATGGGATCGGCCTGAGCAAAGCGGAATTTATGGAGATCGCCTTCAGTCCCGCCGAGCTGCAGCTCTTCAAATCGATCAAGAAGGCCTTCGACCCCAACGGCATCCTCAATCCCGGGAAGATGGGGCTGTAGGCAGTGAGTCTGCCGACAAATGAAAAAAGAGAAATGAAAAACTCTTTTCCCTCTTCTGCTTCATTTTTTCATCTTCTATTCTTCTATTCAAACAGATGAAAGCGTTACAAAGCAACGTCATCCGAAACCATTCACCTTTAACCATTCATCATTCACTCGATTTCAAGGATCGCCCATGGCGCTCCTGAAAATCGGAGTCCTCTCCGATCCCCATCGCCGTAGCAACCTACAGCGGGAGGCGATCGGGAAACTGCTGGAAGAAGGAGCCGAGTACTTCCTGCACGCCGGGGATCTCTGTCTCGAAGAGAATCTTCGCCAACTGGCCGATGCCGGGATCCCCTACGCTGCCGTCTTCGGCAACAACGACCGCTCCCTCCATCCCCTGGCAGACAAGTATCGCATCCGGCCTGAGCCCTGGTATTTCAAAATCGGGGATCTAAAGGTGAAGATGATGCATCTGCCCTACTATATGACCCCGGATACCGATCTGGTGATCTACGGTCACACCCACCGTTTCAACGCGGAACTCAAAGGGAGCACCTTCTACCTCAACCCCGGAGAGATCTGCGGGAGAGAGAGCGGTCATTGTGACGTAGCCCTTTTGGAGTTCGACGAGACCTCCCGCAGCGCTCGAGTGCAGCACTTTTATCGTCCTCTGACTTCGGACGCCTCCTGGCAAGAAGAGTCAATCACCCTTATCTCATAAAGCATTCTCGGAAGCTCTTACACTCTGCAAATAGCGTTGCAAAGAGGCTATCAGAGCGTCATGGAGTCTGACATAACGCCGGATCTCTTCCTCGAGCTCCTCTAGTTTCCCGTACATCAGGTCACGGTAAACCACTTTGGCACTCTGATGGAGCTCCATCGCTCCGATGCTACCGCTAAGGCCCAGCAGATCCAGAAAAATCTCACGCAGCGCCTTCTCATCCTTTTCACTATAGCGCTGCAGAATATATTTGCCTGTCTCTCGATAGGCATCGGCAAAGCCCTGGAAAAGTTCTTCCAACAGGACTTCGTTATCGTTGACATTGGCCAAAGCACTCTGCCAATCGATTCCGGCCGGTCTCGTCACCGTCACAGCTTCTTCTGCGGATTTCACTTCGCCGCTTTGGGGGAGATAGAGCTCAAAGAGTGTATAAAGTTTTCCCAACTTCAGAGGCTTCTCGATAAACCCGTCCATCCCTACCGCTTCCATCCGATCGATTTCACTTTTCATGTTGAGGGCTGACAAAGCGATCATCGGCAGGGAGATCCCCCCATCCATCTTGCGAATGGCTTTTGTAGCCTCGTACCCGTCCATTACGGGCATATTGATATCCATCAGAACCAAGTCAAAACTTCCCGACGGTGACGTGTTCACCGCCTCAACCGCCTCTCCGCCGTGCCGCGCCGCGGTGACCCGGATACCCGAACCTTCCAAAATCTTCAACAACATACGGAGGTTGATCTCGTTATCTTCGACAACCAGGAGATTCGCCCCGGCAAATCGCTGAAAATCATTCAGTGAAACCTTGTCTTTCTCCTGATAGTTCCGAACAAAACTTTTTCGCAGAGAGCGAAGCTCCCCGGACGTTTTTACCTCAGAAGTTTTATGGCGGCTATAAAGATCCAGAATCAATTCGAAAACGCGCTCCTGATTCATCGGTCGGTTGGCACGACGATCCACGACCCCCTCGGCAATCGGCTCGCCGGCAGACTGAAAAAGGTTGCGCAGCGCCACCACTTTGAGCGCATGCTCCGCTTTGATCGCACGAAGCCTTTCTATCAGGACAGGCCCCAGAAGCGCCTCGTCGACCAACAGGAGATCAAAGGATTCGAATTTCGGAACTTTGCGTTCAAAAACCTCTGCCTCCAAGACGGTAACGCGGTGGCGGAAGTAGGCAAACATATCTTTCAGGGCCAGCGAAGCCTCGTAGTTCTGATTGACAATCAACACGTCTTTTTGAATAAGCTCGCGTTGGGGTAGACGATATTTTCGTTGATCCTCCTCCTCGAGAGGTTCCAGAGGCAGGGAGATGTCGATGAGGAGTTCCCCACCCGCGGCGGATCGGTAGAGATGAATGCCACCCCCCAGCAACTCCGCCAATTCCGATGCCACATAAAGACCCAACCTTTGATATTCGTCACGCTTTTCATCATAGACGGGTGTAAAAAAATCTTCGGAAACATTTTCATCTTCCGCCGGCAGAAAATAGAGACGCATCTGCAGATCGATCCCCCCCTCATAGGGGCGATTGGCTTCAAGCCGCAAGCGAACCTGATCTCCCGTCGTCGTCTTCAGCGCATAGCTCAAAAGTTTCCCCAGTATCTCAACCATATGGGCAAAATCCCCCCGAACTTTTCGGGGAAGATTCCTGTCCATTTCAAAGATCAGTTCCGACGCGGTCTCGCCGACCTCGGCGGCCAAGACTTCCATGACCGCATCGAGCATTTTGTTGAGGTTGAACTCCTCTTCCTCGATCGTGACATTCCCGGCTTTCAGCTTCAAAAACGCTACGAGATTCGTTGCATTCTCCACCATACGGTTTTCGATCGCTATCACCTCTTTGAGTTGATCTTCCAGCTGAGGCTCCGGAGCCTTCTCCTGCAAACGGCGGGTCTGCTCCGCCACATTTTTACCGAGCTGATAGATCTCTTCTCCCATCCGACTGAAAAGATTGTGCAGTCGCTTCTCCATCTCTTTCTGTTCCTCTTTGATCCGCTTCTGCCGTTCTTTGAGTTTGTTGATCTTTCGGGAGGTAAAAAAGAGCCCCAAAACACTGGTCAGGGCCATTGCAAAAAGAGCAATCCAAAGTAACCAATAATCTTTCATGCCGCATCTCCTGATTTTCGCATCGTCATCTTCTCCTATTCCTTTGAGCAAATGTTTCGATATTTTAGCCAGATAGGGTTGAGAGATATACCTACATTCCTCTTTATAACAATGTTTACAAATTTATATGTTCTATTCCCGGTATAATTCGGCCAATAAGTCTTTGAAGCATTAAGAATTACAAAGAGAAGAAAGAGAAAAATTCAAGAAACAGGTCAAATTTATCCAGTTTTTTAAGAAATATCAAAAAGAAGGACCGGAAGAAGTCATGAATTCGGCGAAGACAGTATTTCTCTGTGCCATCAACAATGTCCTGAGCGGTGCCTGCAACGAAGACTGCAAATTCTGTACCCAGAGCGTCCGATACAAAGCGGCGATCGAACGCTACACTTTCAAAGCGGAAGAGCAGGTCCTGCAGGAAGCACGGGAAGCGGCAGCTAATGGAGCCCTAGGCTACTGTCTCGTGACTGCCGGCAAAGGACTGGATGATCGGATGACCGACACCATCGCTCGTCTGGCCCGACGACTCAGCACCGAACTCCCCAACCTCCGACTCATTGCTTGCAACGGCACCGCCGGCGAGGAGCAGCTGCGCTATCTCAAAACCCACGGTATCGCCAGTTACAATCACAATCTGGAAACCAGCGAACGCTACTACCCCTCCATCTGCACCACCCACAGCTGGCAGGAGCGCTATGCCACCTGCGAAGCTGTCCGCTCTGTCGGCCTCTCCCTCTGCAGCGGAGGAATCTTCGGCATGGGAGAGAGCCCGGAAGACCAGGAGAGCTTGCTGCAGAGCCTTTGTACACTGAATCCGGACTCGGTCCCCCTCAACTTCTACATCCCCAACCCTGCCCTGCCGATTCCCGAACGGACGATCGACCGGGAAGGGGCCCTGGCGGTGATTCGGCGAACCCGGCAGCTGCTCCCTGACCTGCCCCTGCTGATGGTCGCCGGAGGACGGGAAGCCCTTTTCGGCGGCGCGGAACAATCGATGTTCGAGGCCGGCGCCAATGCCATCGTCATCGGCAACTACCTCACCACACCCGGCGAAGCACCCGACCGGGACCGACAGCGTCTCCGGGAACTGGGATACACCATCGCAACGGAATGCCATGGCACCTGATGTCCTTCTGATCCTCACCCTCTCCGTCACTCTCTGGATCTCTCCCTTTCTAGCCAAAGCATTAAGGATCCCCACTCCGCCGATTGAGATCATTCTGGGGACGCTCCTGGCCGCCGCAGGGTTCCTCCATGAAAACCGCTATTTCGACCTGATCGCCGAGATGGGATTCCTCTACCTGATGTTTCTGGCGGGAATGGAGGTCAATCTCAAAGAGATATCTGAAAGCCCTCGTCTGGTGATCCGGCAGGCAATTCTGTTTGTCCTCACGCTTGGGATCCTGGCCGTTGCTTCGGGCCTTCTTCTCAATTTTTCGCCTATTGTCATCGCCTCACTCCCGCTGATCTCCATCGGCCTGCTCGCCTCGTTGACCAAGATCTACGGCCGAAGTCAGCCCTGGCTCAATCTCTCCATCATTGTAGGCGTTCTCGGTGAGATCGCCAGTATCGCCGCCCTGACGATTCTCGACGCCGCCAGCAATGTAGGATTCGGCTGGGAGTTGGTGTTTCAAATTTCCTATCTTCTCTTTTTCATCGCGGCAATCTATCTGACCTATCGGCTGCTCCAACTCCTCTTCTGGTGGTTTCCCGAACTCAAAAAGAAACTGATGCCCAGCCGGGACAGCTCCGATCAGGATATCCGCTTGGCCATGGCCCTTTTCTTTCTGCTGATCACCGTCATGATGATCCTCCATCTGGAGTTGGCCCTGGGAGCCTTCATCGCCGGCGTGGCTATCAGTGCCTTTTTCCACCACGAGAAGAGTCTGGAGGAGAAGATGTCCAGCTTGGGCTTCGGCTTTCTGGTCCCTCTCTTTTTCATCCATGTCGGCGTCTCCTTCGATCTCAGCGCACTCTTCCTTCCCGGCGTTTTCACCGGAGCGCTGTTGATCACCGGCGTCATGATTCTCCTTCGTCTCATCGCCGCCTATCCCCTCCGTCGCCTCTCAGACACGCTGGATGCCGTCAGTGTCGCCTTCGCACTCTCCATGCCCCTGACCCTGCTCATCGCCGTCGCCACCATCGGATACGATACCGGCAATATCGACCGCATCACCTATTACGAGCTTATTTTGGCCAGCCTTTTCGAAGTGATCATCGCTATGTCCGCGATCAAAATCATCGCACGCTATCGGGAACGGAAAAAACGGGAAGAGTGGAAAAGGGAGAAACAGGAAGCTCTCAGTTCCCGGTGATCTGCAAAAACTCGAAATACTGCTTCTGAAGTTTCTGATTTTCCTGCTGTAGATGTTTTTTTTCGGCCTGCAGTTGGGCCTTTTCACGATAGAGACCGTTGAGGACTTCCAAAGAGTTCTCCCCGAAGAGCAATACGCCTACATAGAGGCCGAAGAGAAGGATACCGATGACGATCAGCACAAGACTCCGCAGGGAAAAGCCGAACCACTCCGGCCGGCCCCTCTCCCTTCCCTCTGCTGTGGACATCGGGACGCTTAGAAGAGCTCGCCGCCGAGATACTCGAACTCGCCCAGTTCCTCTTCGATGGCCAGCAGGCGGTTGTACTTGGCGATCCGCTCGCTCCGGGCCGTCGATCCGGTCTTGATCTCGCCGGTATTGAGGGCTACGGCGAAATCGGCGATGAAGCTGTCCTCGCTCTCACCGGAGCGGTGACTCATGACACAGCGGTAGCCGTGGCGCTGAGCCAGACGGACGGTGAGCATCGTTTCGCTGACGGTGCCGATCTGGTTGGGTTTGATGAGGATCGCGTTGGCGATCCCCCGATTGATCCCCTCGGCCAGAATGTTGGCGTTGGTAACAAAGAGGTCATCCCCGACCAGCTGGACTTTGTCGCCCAGTCGCTCGGTCAGCTCTTTCCAGCCCTCCCAGTCATCTTCACTGAGACCGTCTTCGATGGAGACGATGGGATATTTGGCGACCAGCTCCTCGTAGTAGCCGATCAGTTCGCTGCTGCTCAGCTCCCGGTTTTCCGACTTGAGCACATATTTGCCGTTTTCGCCTACCAGTTCGCTGGAGGCGACGTCCAGGGCGATCACTACATCTTCACCCGCTTTGTATCCGGCCTTTTCGATCGCCTGCATGATCACCTGAATCGGCTCTTCGTTGTTGCTCAGGTTGGGGGCGAAACCACCCTCATCGCCCAGGGAAGTGCTGTGGCCCATTTCATGAAGGATCTTCTTGAGGGTGTGGTAGATTTCGCTACTGGCCCGCAGAGCTTCGCTGAAGGTCTCGAACCCGGTGGGCATGATCATATATTCCTGAAAATCCACGTCGTTGTCCGCGTGCTCTCCGCCGTTGATGATATTGAGCATCGGCACCGGCATCACTACGGCATTGGCACCGCCGAGATAGCGATAGAGAGGGACTTTGAGAGAGTTGGCCGCCGCCCGGGCAACCGCCATGGAGACCCCGAGCACAGCATTGGCTCCCAGGTTGGAGTAGTTGTCGGTGCCGTCGAGCTCCTTCATCATCACGTCGACCTCCGCCTGGTTGAAGGGGCTCATGCCCACCAGAGCTTCGGCGATCCGATTATTGACATTCTCACACGCCGTCAGCACCCCTTTGCCCAGATAACGCTGGGGATCGCCGTCGCGCAGTTCCAGCGCCTCCCGCTTGCCGGTACTGGCCCCGCTGGGGACGATGGCATCGGCCACCGTTCCGTCGCTCAGGCGTACCGTGGCACGGACCGTGGGATTGCCCCGGCTGTCAAGTACCTCATCTGCTGTGATATCTTCGATAAAGACCATAGAACTTCCTTTCTCTCGTTTGATGGCTTATTTTACCCAATCCAACGTGAAGTACGGATGATGAAATATTAGGAAGGAAAAAGAGGAAAAGTAGGAGGAGCCGGGAAACGCTCCCCCGGAAATTGGGAAGGAGACTGAACTACTCTCCGCTTTCGGCGATCTCTTTCTCATCCATCGCCAAGCCCTCTCCAAAGCCCAGTGCCTCCTTGATCTTGCTCTCGATCTCAGCCCGAAGCTGCGGGTCCTCTTTGAGGGTCTGTTTGGCATTCTCTTTGCCCTGACCCAGCTTTTGGGGGCCGTAGCTGAACCAAGCCCCCAATTTGTCGATGATGTCGAGTTTGACGCCGTAGTCGATAAGCTCTCCCTCCTGGCTGATCCCTTCGCCGAACATGATGTCAAACTCCGCCTGGCGGAAGGGAGGAGCCACCTTGTTCTTGACCACTTTGGCCTTGACCCGGTTTCCGATCTGAGACTCTCCCTGTTTCAGCGTAGCGATCCGGCGGACGTCGATCCGTACCGAAGCGTAGAACTTCAGGGCGTTTCCTCCCGTGGTAGTCTCCGGAGAGCCGTAGCCCATGGTACCGATCTTCATCCGGATCTGGTTGATGAAAATGACGGTGGTGTTCATCTTGTGAAGGATTCCGGTGAGTTTCCGTAGCGCCTGGCTCATGAGCCGCGCCTGCAGCCCCACATGGGTGTCTCCCATATCCCCTTCGATCTCGCTTTTGGGCGTCAGGGCTGCCACCGAGTCCACGACCACCAGATCCACTGCACCACTGCGGGCTACCGTCTCCAGAATATCCAGCGCCTGCTCTCCGAAATCGGGCTGGCTCACCAGCAGGTTGTCGATATCGACGCCCAGGTTCTTGGCATAAAGCACATCCAGGGCGTGCTCCGCATCAATGAAGGCGCAGACCTTCCCCTCCTTCTGGGCCGAGGCGATGGTCTGCAGCGCCAGGGTGGTCTTTCCCGAAGATTCGGGACCGTAGATCTCCACGATCCGCCCCTGGGGAACCCCGCCGATCCCCAGGGCCATGTCGAGACCCAGGGAACCGGTACTGATGGAGGCGATGGGTTCGATCTCTTTGTCACCCAGACGCATTAGCGTCCCTTTTCCGAAGGTCTTGTCGATCTGTTTGATCGCCATATCCAGTGCTTTCTGTTTCTGAGGATCCATAGCCATTTTCTATCCTTTTATTCCGATCTAGGTCTCTGAAAACATCTTTGAGAGGTTTCACTCGATGGCGACAAAGAAGCACTCAACCCGTGAAACGGGAGCTTGCGTTCGACTGCCGAAGCTATCAAGTGAAACCGGAATTTTTCAGGGAACTTAGTCGTCAATATGATAATTTGATGTGATTTTATCACTATCTCCCTACGGAGGGGATGAAAATTTCAAAATGTCATTTTTGGATAAAATAGCACCATTCCAATCCCGGAGCTACCATGACCGTTCACCTGGCCCATTCCCCCGACGCCGACGATATCTTTATGTATTATGCCATCCGTTTCGGGTGGGTCGATACCCGGGACTACCGTTTCGAAAACGTCGGACTCGACATCGAAACCCTCAACGTCGAAGCCCTCAAAGGCACCTATGACGTCAGTGCCATCAGTTTCGGACTCTACCCCCTGATCCGGGAGGACTATGCCCTGCTGCGAACCGCTGTCAGCTTCGGAGAGGGATACGGGCCCAAGCTGATCAAACGCAAAGGCAAACGGCTGCGTCGCAACTTCAAAGTGGCACTCTCGGGACGCTACACCACCAACGCCATGCTGGTGCGGATCTACTATCCCCAGGCCCGCCCGGTCTATATGAACTTCCTCGAGATCGAACAGGCGGTCCTCGACGGCACCGTCGATGCGGGCGTGCTCATTCACGAATCGATTCTCGATTTTGACGAGAACCTGGAGGTGGAGAAGGAGGTCTGGGAGATCTGGCGGGAGCTGGCCGGGGCCGATCTGCCTCTGCCTCTGGGAGGAATGGCCCTGCGCCGCAGCCTGCCCCTCAACCGCGCCATCGAGATCGAAAAGATCCTCACCGACGGGGTCCGCGTCGCCAACCAACGCAAAGAAGAGCTCTGCCGCCTCCTGGAGGAGCAACAGCTGGTACGGATCTCCGACGAACTGCTCGACCGCTACCTCAATATGTACGCCTCCGAAGAGAGCGCCGAACTCTCCGACCGGCAGCTCGAAGCCCTCGACCGCCTCTACGCCATCGGCTACGAGCACGACCTCTGGGAGTGTCCCATCAAGACAGAGGAGTATCTGATCCCCAGGGAGTATGACGAATGGAGGAATCTGTGATTCCTCCATTCGAGTTATTGGTTATTGGTTATTGGTTATTGGGTGCAGGGCTTCAGCCCTGCAATGCGGGACTGAAGTCCCGCCTCCAAAAAGATGCGTTGCGAAGCAATACCCCGAAATTCTCAATTCTCAATTCTCAATTCTCAATCAAAAAACGGTTCCTCACTCGCGGAGAGGAATATGTTTCTTAAAACAATTGATTTTTCAAAATACTCCAGCATCAAAATCGGCCCCGCCGTCGACGTGCTGATGATCGAAAAAGAGGATGAGATTCCCGAAGACCGCTACCTGATCGGCGGGGCCAACAACCTGTTGCTCTCCCCCACGCCGCCTCCCCTGATGATGCTCTCAAAGAATTTCGACTACTGCCGCATCGAGGGTGATATGCTGGAGATCGGTGCCGCCACTCCCACGGGGAAGATTCTCAGCTTCGCCCGCAAAAACGATTTGGCCGGTTTCGAATTCGTTGCCAAACTTCCCGGAACCCTGGGCGGGATGCTGGCGATGAACGCCGGGGTCAAAAGCCACGAGATCTTTCCGCTGCTGGCGTCGATCCGCATCGGCAACGCATGGGTCCCGGCCAAAGAGATCGAACACGGATACCGCTATGCCCGGCTCCCTGGCATCGCCACCGCCGCCTGCTTTCCCATCCGGCGGGGCTATGACGAAAGCCTGCGCCGGGAACTCCTGACACTGCGAAACAATCAACCCAGGGAACCCAGTGCCGGCAGCGCCTTCAAGAACCCGCCGGGAGACTATGCCGGACGGCTCATCGAAGCGGTGGGGCTCAAAGGATACCGCCGGGGAGGGATGGCCTGGAGTGACATTCATGCCAACTTCCTTGTCAACCTTGGCGGGGGAACCTATGACGAGGCGATCACCCTGATCAACCTGGCCAAAGAACGGGTGATGGAGCGCTTTGGCATCCCCCTGGAAGAGGAGATCAAAATCCTCTCCGCTTGACAGGGTGTCAGCCTTCCGACAATCGGTCCGATGTGACGGTTGACAGGCGGATTAACCCTTTTTCTTCCCCAAAGGGTGCGCTTTCATATACTCTTTGAGCTTCTGGGCACTTCCCAACTTGGTATAGATCTGGGTCGTCGCCATACTGGAGTGACCCAGCAGTTCGCTCACATCGGAGATCCGTGCGCCGTGCTCCAGCAGATGGGTGGCGAAGGAGTGGCGCAGCTGGTGGGGAGTGGCTTTGATCCCATGGGAGCGGAAGAGTTTCTGAACCCGGTAGCGCAGCTGGGCAACGCTCATGGGGGCGTTTCCTTTTTCGAAGAGGTACGCTCCGCCGGGATGGACAGAGAGATAGGCCTCCAAAAGCT
>NZ_WFQN01000161.1 GCF_015487065.1 Nitratifractor sp. | reverse complement strand
GGTTTTGATCGTCCAGGGGATGCTCCTGCCGGGTCTTTTGCTCTACGGGCTCAAGATCCCCATCGCCGCCTTTACTTTCTGGCTCTTCGGTGTCAGTCGCGAACAGCTTCTCTCTTTTGCCTGGTTCGCCTGGGCCTACGAGAAGATCCTG
This sequence comes from Nitratifractor sp., assembly GCF_015487065.1. Classification (GTDB taxonomy): domain Bacteria; phylum Campylobacterota; class Campylobacteria; order Campylobacterales; family Sulfurovaceae; genus Nitratifractor. Next base: position 16,984 of record NZ_WFQN01000161.1, on the reverse strand, counting down.
GCATTCCTCGCCTGGCTCAAATCCCGTGCGATCTATCGCAGGAGTATGGCAGCCGTCCATCGCCTCAAAGCCGATCTGGGTGGAATCTGGCAAAGGATTAAGGAGTTTCTCCCTGCCGGAGAGTCCGGTTTTATGCATCGCCTCAAAGCGCTCTACCGCAAAGTGCGGGATGAGCTGCGGCGCAACAGGATGCATTAAAGTCATTTTTAATTTTTGACTTTGGATAAGATACGGAAAACGAAGAAGGATTGGGAGTCTTGCCATGACCGCCAAAGAACGTTATAAAAAACTCGAAGAGTATCTCAGTGCCGAAAACCCCGTTTTGTTGGAGGTGATCCGGGAATATGAACGATTGGACAAGGTTGCACGAGGGCTGGGGATCCTGGAGGCGGAAGAGAGCTACACCGCCAAGATTTCCTGGTGGCCGCTGATCTCGATTTTGGGAACCTTTTCGGCAGGCAAATCGACCTTCATCAATACCTATCTGGGCATGCCGGTCCAGGCCAGCGGCAATCAGGCGGTGGATGACAAATTTACCGTGATTTGCTACGGGGCGGGGGATCGTCCCGTGACGCTGCCGGGGTTGGCACTGGATGCTGATCCCCGCTTTCCCTTCTACAATATCAGCCGGGAAGTGGAGCGTGTGGACGAGGGAGAGGGGAGCCGGGTCAACCTCTATCTCCAGCTCAAAACCGTTCCCTCCGAACGGATCAAAGGGAAGATCTTGATCGACTCTCCAGGTTTCGACGCCGACAGCCAGCGTAGCTCTATCCTGCGGATCAGCAGCCATATCGTGGAGATGTCGGATCTGGTCCTGATCTTTTTCGATGCCCGCCATCCCGAGCCCGGGGCCATGCGCGATACCCTGGAGCATCTGGTGGCGCAGACCGTGGAGCACCGGGACCGGGATAAGATTCTCTATATCCTCAATCAGATCGATACCACCGCCAGAGAGGATAATCTCGAAGATGTCATCGGTGCCTGGCAACGGGCTCTTTCCCAAAAAGGGCTGATCTCGGGCAACTTTTATGCGATTTACAACGAAGAGGCGATGCAACCCATCGACGATCCTGCGGTGGCCGAGCGGCTCAAGCGCAAACGTGACGAGGATTGGCGCCGGATTATGGAGAAGATGGAAGGAGTCAAAATCGAACGGGCCTACCGGATCACCAAGGCCCTGGAGGATTTTGCCCGTCAAATCTGGGAGAAAAAGCTTCCGAGACTTACAGAGGCGATCCAGCGATGGGGCCGTCGGGTGTTGTTGGCCGATATACTGCTTTTTCTCCTACTCGGAGGTTCATTGGCTGCGCTCTTTCTCCTGGGGATTCTGCCTGCCAATCCATTGACGCTGGGAGGGAGCATCGTTGCCGTTTTCTTGCTCCTGCTTTTTCTGCACTTCCGGATCAAAGCCTCGATCGCCCGATCCCTGGTGAAAAAGACCAAAGAGTCGGATCCTTTTTTAGCTCGGGCGATCGAAACCCAGACCCGGTGGTACCGCCCCATTCTCAGCGTCTGGTCCGGCGGATGGATCCGACGCACCGAAGAGAAACTCGAAGGAATCATCGAATACTCCCGGGCCGCCATTCGCCGCCTCAACGACCAATTCGTCAATCCTTACGGCAAAGAGAAAGAGAGCACGGGGTCCGATTAATAATCGCGATGTTTCATCGCCTGAGCCGCTTCCCGATCGAGAGTGCGGCGTTTGAGGGTTTCGCGTTTGTCGTGGAGTTTTTTCCCTTTGGCGAGGGCGATGGAGAGCTTGGCCCGGTTGCGTTCATTGAAGTAGAGCATCAGGGGGACGATGGTGAGGCCCTCTTTGTTGACTTTTCCGTAGAGTGAGTGAAGCTGCTTTTTGTGCAGCAGCAGCTTGCGGGGGGCCCGTTCTTCTCGGGCGAAGTGGCGGTTGGCGGTCTCCAGGTGGCCGATATGGGCGTTGAGGAGCCAGAGTTCCCCTTTGATGAATCGGCAGTAGGCATCGTTGAGATTGACCCGCCCCTGGCGCAGCGCCTTGACTTCGCTGCCCTGCAGCTCGATTCCCGCTTCGTACTTCTCCAAGATCTCGTATTCGTGTCTGGCTTTTTTGTTTTGGGCGATGATTTTGATGGCCATGGGTCCGCTTTCACTCTTTGGGGTTTGTGGCGGAATTATAGCAGGAGAGAGACGCCTTCGGCGTCGTAATCGGTCGATTGCTTATTGGGTTTTTTTCGTCGTTTGTCGTTTGTCGTTTGAATAGAAGCGTTGCGAAGCGGCGCATACCGAAATCATTCATCATTTATTATTCACCATTCACCATACGGAAGCAAAGCTTCCGTTTCAACTCCTCACTTTGAAAAAGCTGCTCCCGCTGCCGCTGAAGAACCAGCCGGGTGGGGCGTAGTCCCGGAGCCTGGAGCAGGCCAGCAGGGCGGCGGGGTAGAGGTCGTTGAGTTTTTTCGGATCGGCGATGCGCTCCAGGAGTTCGGCGGAGGGGATCCGTTCCCAGCCGAGGAAAGAGAGGGGATTGATGCCAGAGAGGAAACGTTCTTTGAAGACTTTGTAAACCGCCGCCGTGTCACAGGCGACGGGGGGTGTCTCGATCTTCAGTGGCAGCGGCTCCTCGTCGAAAGCTTCCACGATCTCTCCGAATCCCGAGACATTGGCACTGGGGTAGTCGTAGATGAAAAAGGGGATATCGGCTCCTATGGTTGAGCCGATTTGGGCCAGTTCGTCGGTGGAGAGCTTCAAATCGCAGACTTGCCTTGCCAGGCGCATAAAGGCTGCGGCGTCGGAGCTGCCGCCCCCCAGGCCGGCCTGGGTAGGAATGCGCTTCTCCACAATCACCTTGTGATGATAGAAAAACTCCAGGAGATCCAGATCCCCCGTGGCTTCGTTGAGGGCTTTCCAGGCGCGGTAGATGGTATTGGACTCCCTGGGGACACCTGGGCAGCCTTCGATGGTGAAAGTGTCGCACTCGCAGGGGACGAAACGGATCGTATCGTAGAGATCCGTCACCTGCATGAAACGGGAGAGAAGGGTATGGTAGCCCTCTTTGTGTCCGGTGATTTTGAGGAAGATATTGACTTTGGCGGGGGCGGCGACTTTCATCCTCCCCTCCCTTTATACTTCTCAATCCGATTGAGTCGGTACTTTATTTCACCCTCTTTGAACTCCAGGATACTGAAAAATTTGTCGGTCTCGACCACATAGAGCCCCTCTTCCTGCTTTTCGAAAAAACGGGGCTGGAGCTTTTTGCCCAGCTCCAGCCACTGAGGATCGCCGAAGTAGCGGTTTTTGGGCAGGGCCAGGTAGTCGAGAGGGTCGAGGGGCTCCTGCTCGCCGATCCGGAATTTCCCTTCCCGGAGGCGTCTGAGGCTGCTGAGGGTGCCGGGGAGGTTTAGGGCTTCGGCGATCATCACTCCCAGGCTGCGGATATAGGTGCCTTCGCTTACGGTGGCTTCGAAGGTGATGAAGGGGTGTCGGTAGTGAAGCAGCCTGAGTTCATGGATCGTCGAGCGGACCGTAGGCAGTTCGATGTCGCCTCCCCGGCGCATCACATCATAGGCCCGCTCCCCGGCAATCTTTTTGGCGCTGTATTTGGGAGGCAGATACTCCAGCTCCCCCTCCAGGGAGGCGAGGATCTCCCGGAGCTTTGCTTCTTCGACTTTGGGAACGTCGCGGATGCTTTGGATATTCTCGATATCGAGACTGGCCGACTCGGCTCCCAGCCAGAGGGTGGCCCGGTAGGTCTTGGGGGTTTTGGCCAGGTATTGGAAGAGTCTGGTGTACTGTCCCGTGGCGACGATGAGACAGCCGGTGGCGAAGGGATCCAGGGTTCCGGAGAAGCCCACCTTTTTGGTGCCGTATTGCCGCTTGATGACGTTCATGTAGCGGTTGGAGGAGACGAAGATGGGCTTGTCCACGACAAAGAGGAGATTCAATTGAATCTCCTCTTTGTCGAATGAGGAATGAGGAATGAGGAGTGAGGAACCGAAATGGAAGCTTTGCTTCCAAATGATGAATGATGAATGATGAATGATGAATGATTTCGGTCGGCATTGCATTGCAACGCTCCCAATAACCAATAACCAATAACCAATAACGGCGCCAAAGGCGCCTTCACTTGCGACTTGCGACTTGCGACTTGCGACTGCGTCGAAGGTGTCATCAATTCCTCACTCGAAGATCACGCCGGCTGGACGAAGGAGCTGAGGATCTCTTTTTTGGTGCCGCCGAAGTTGATGCGGAGTTTGTACTCCTTGCCCGATTTGGTGACGGCCTGGACGCGACCGATGCCGAAGATCTTGTGCTTGACCAGATCGCCTTTTTTGTATTCGGCACTTTTGCTGACTTTGAGGCTGGCGTTTTGGATCAGGCCCGCTTCGCCCAGGAAGCGGCTTTTCTCCAGCTGTTTACGGCGGCCTTTGTAGAAGCGGCTGTCGGAGTAGCAGAGGGTCAGGTCGGTCTTGGCCCTGGTGATGGCTACGTAGCCCAGGCGGCGCTCCTCCTCTATGTTGCAGCCATCGCCCAGCAGGGGGAAGAACTCCTCCTCCATCCCGATGACGAAAAGGTGCTCAAACTCCAGTCCCTTGGCAGCGTGGATGCTCATGATGGTGATGGCGTTGCCCTCAACCTGGTCCTGGTCACTTTGCAGAGAGATATCGTTGAGGAACTCATCCAGGCTCAGTTCTGGATTTTTCATGACCGAATCTCTGAGATAGCCGTAGAATTCGTCGATGTTGAGGATCCGCTCGAAGCCGTCCACCATGGCACCGTAGTAATCCTTGAGTCCGATCTTCTCCTCGAAAAAATCCACGAAGTTGTAGAGGGATTCCCGGCTCACCTGCTGAAGCTCGTGGATGGTCTCGACGAGCTCCTTAAGGGTTCCGGCAGCCTTTTTGCTGATGGCGGAGGCCAACTCCTTTTCGCTCAGGCTTTCAATGGTCTGATAGAGGGAAATCCGGCGGTCGTGGGCGGTGCGCATCAATTTGTCGATGGAGGTCTTGCCCAGGCCCCGTTTGGGTTTGTTGACGATCCGCAGGAAGGAGAAGTCGTCGTGGGGGTTGGCCAGGACCCGGAAATAGCTGATGATATCCTTGATCTCCGCCCGTTCATAAAAGCGTATACCGCCGATGAGTTTGAAGGGGAGATTTTCCCGGCTGAATCCCTCTTCCAGAGAGCGGGAGAGGGCGTTGATCCGGTAGAGGACGGCGATCTCCTCCGGATCGACGCCTTCATTCAGCAAATCGTGGATTTTCTGGGCGATATTGCGGGCCTCGTGGCTCTCATCCAGGGAGTGGAGCAGTTTGATCTCGGGCCCCTCGCCCCGGTGGCTGATGAGCTTTTTGCCCAGGCGCTTGCTGTTGTGCTCAATGAGGGCATTGGCCGCTTCGAGGATGGGTTGGGTAGAGCGGTAGTTGACCTCCAGCTTGACGATGCGGGTATTGTCGAAATGCTCATGGAACTCCAGGATATTGCGGATATTGGCTCCCCGCCATCCGTAGATGCTCTGATCGTCGTCACCGACGACGCAGAGGTTGTCATGCTCACTGCAGAGCAGGCGCAGGAGTTTGTACTGCAGCTCGTTGGTGTCCTGATATTCGTCGACCATGATGTATTGATAGCGCCGGCTGGTCTCCCGGCGCAGATCCTCGTTCTCCTCCAGGATCCGATGGGTGAGCATCAGCAGATCATCGAAATCCACCAGGTTGTTCTCTTCGATATTCTCCTGGTAGCGCTGATAGAGGAGTGCCGCCTTTTTGTAGTCGGGGAGTTCCGCTTTGGCGATCACCTCCTCGGGGGTCAGGAGGGTATTTTTGTATTTGGAGATCTCACTGGCCAGGAAGGAGAGGTTGAGGTCGATTTTGAGATCTTTGGCCAGGGATCGGACGAGGCGTTTCTTGTCGTCGCTGTCGATGATGACGAAGTTGTTGTCCCGTCCCAGGCGGTCGATATGGAACTTCAGGAAGAGGAGGCCGAATTTGTGGAAGGTACACAGCAGAGGGGGATAGGCGGCCCGGTCACCGATGAGACGGAGCGCCCGGTCCCGCATCTCCGAAGCGGCTTTGTTGGTGAAGGTGAGGGTCAGGGTATTGGCCGGATCGATCCCCACTTCTCCCAGCAGATAGGCCAGTCGGGTGGTGAGGGTCTTGGTCTTGCCGCTGCCCGCCCCGGCGAGGATCAGCAGCGGTCCGTCGATATGAGTCGCCGCTTCCCGTTGACTGTCGTTGAGTTCCTCTAACATAAATCGCGTCCTCTTCCTGAACAGTTTTGCTTTAAATTAGAAATATTATATCTTCTAAGGTTTAAACTATTCCGTCAGAGGAGAATGAGGTGAATCTATTCTATAGGTGATATTGTATGATAAATATGAAATTGATGTCTAAATAAGTTTGACTTATGCTTATATTCGTTAGAATGTTAAAATCTATTGAAGAACATTTACTTTCATGAAAGCGGGAGGCACAGGGGCGATGCTGAAGGATTTTACGAAACTCGAGACGTTTTTGACGGTGGTGCGGGAGCGGAGTTTCTCCCGAGCCTCAGCCAAACTGGGGATCTCCCAGCCGGCGGTGACTCAGCAGATCAAGTTTATCGAGGGGTACCTGGATACCAAGGTGATTGAACGCAAGAAAAACGGAATACGTCTTACCGGGGCGGGAGAAGAGCTTTACAAAGTTGCTGTACGGCTGGAGAAGTGCATCCACGAGGCCGAAGGGGATATCTTGCGGATCATCAACAAAAAGATCACCTTCAGATTGGGAACCTCCTTTACCATCGGTAACTATGTCATTCCCGGAGAGTGCCTCAATACCCTCAGTCAGGTGATTAACAACGATGTCAAACTGATCGTCGATGTGAGTAAAGAGATTGTTCAGGGAATTAAAGAGCACAAAATCGATCTGGGGCTGATCGAAGCTCATATCGCTGATGACGATTTGATCGTCCGGGAGTGGCGGGAGGATGAACTGGTGGTCTTCAGCAACGTGCCGATTCCCAAGGTTCTGCGCCCTGAAGATCTCTACGAGTTCAAATGGGTCTGCCGCGAAGAGGGAAGCCAGACCCGGATGGTGGTCCAGGAGGTCTTTGAAGAGCTGGGAGTCCGATGCCGGGATTTCAACGTCCTCTCCGATGTCTCCAATACGACGGCGGTCCTTCAGACAGTCAAAAAGAGTAAAAAAGACAGCGAACATCCCACAGTTTCGATCGTCTCCCATTACGCTATCGCCGATGATGTACAGGAGGGGACACTCTTTGAGGCACGAATTCAGGGCTATACGATGACGCGCAAGTTCTACATCGTCTATCACAAAGACAACAAGCACAACGCTTATGTCAACAATACGGTGGATTTCATTCTTTCAGGAAAGTGCTAAGTGCTAAGTGCTAAGTGCTAAGTGCTAAGTGCTAAGTGCTAAGTGCTAAAACCACTTGATAATTTTTTTTGGTAGGTACAATTTCTCATTTCTTATTCTTTATTCAGCCGTTTCACCGGCATGTTCAGCTCCCGCCATCCGTATTCGATCCCGCCTTTGAGCTCATAGACTTTTTCGTAGCCCAGTTTTTCGCTGAGCCATTGGCCGACGGCTTTGCTTCGGTTGGCGTGGGCGCAGTAGAGGATGAAGGGGCTCTTTTTGTCCTTGACGATCTGAGTGAACTTCTCCAGCCACTCCCGGACATGGGGGCGTCCCCGCTCGTCGAAGAACATCAGGAGATGCGCTCCTTTGATGATCCCGCGCTGCTGCCATTCGGCCGGGGTGCGGATGTCGATGACGGGGACGCCTCGAGCCTGCATCTTTTGCAGGGTTTTGGCATCGATAGATTGAAAACCGGCCTGTATCGTCCATGTCAAAACGACAAATAGAATGAGGGTCTTTTGCATCGGAAATCTCCTGTCGAAATTTTTCTCTGTTAGTTACTGATATTCAAGTTCATTGAGTCTCATTATGGGATGAGTCTTTCGAATTTTCCGATGGTTTTTTGGGGGATTTGAGGATCCAAAGCGCCGCGGTTAGGATCAGCAGCATCAGGCCGCCGTTGATATATTCTCCGATCATGGGTTCTTCTCCTTGTTATTTGGCTTTGAAACTCTCTTTGCTCTTGCAATACTCCGTCAGAAAACAACGATCACACTCCGGTTTGACCGCTTTGCAGATGTAGCGTCCGAAGAGCACCATCGCCTGGTGGAGACGGTGCAGGTCGGTTTTGAATTTGCGCACCAGGTCCCGTTCGGTCCCCTCGACGGTAGGAGCATTGCTGAGTCCCAGCCGGTGGGCGACTCGGAAGACATGGGTATCGACCGCCATGAGGTTGGCTCCGGTGTATTCGATGAGGACGACATGGGCGGTCTTCTGCCCCACACCGGGGAGCTTGACCAGCTCCTTCTCGTCCAGGGGGATCTCTCCGTGGTACTGCTCCATGACCATCCGGGCCATGGCGACCAGGTTTTTGGCCTTGTTGTTGAAGAAGGAACAGGTTTTGATGTACTCTTTGACCTCCTCCACATCGGCCCGGGCGAGGGAGGGGATATCGGGATACTTTTCAAAAAGAGCCGGAGTGATGAGGTTGACCCGTTTGTCGGTACACTGGGCCGAGAGCATGACCGAGACCAGCAGTTCATAGAGATTGCGGTAGTGCAGTTCGGTTACACTGTCGGGGTAGTGTTCAAGCAGCAGCTGTTTGATTGCTTCGATCTCTTTGCGTGTCGCCAGTTTGATTTTTTTTCTCTGAGCCACTTTGTATCGTCCTCGGGAATGGAATGTGTCGAATCTTAGCATAGAAATAGAATAGTTAATGATTGATTTAACCTGAGCGGATATACTTCAAGCAAAATTATCGATAAGTGAGGAAACACGATGAAAATGATGAAAAGAACCTTGGCTGTGACCGCTCTGTGCCTCGGAATGGGGAGTACATTGCTCTGTGCTTCCGATGTCGTAGCGACTGTCAACGGCCACCAGATCACCAAAGAGGATCTCAATGCCTTTTTGCAGCAAAGCATGCCCAATCAACCGATCACCTACGATATGCTCGACCCCAAGACCAAAAAGAAGGTGCTTGACGGATTGATCGAAACGGAAATCCTTTCGGAAGCCGCACAAAAGGCGGGGGTAGAGAAAGATCCTGAATTTCAGCGGATGTTGAAACTGGCCAAGCAGAAGCTGATGATCAATGCCTGGGCGAAACAGCAGTTTGACAAGATCATCGTCAGCGAGAGCGAAGCCAAAGAGTTCTATCAGAAACACGCCGACAAATTTGCAGTACCCGCCCGTGTCCATGCCCGGCATATCCTTGTCAAAGATGAAAAGAAAGCTCAGGAGATCATCGATCAGCTCAAAGGCCTCAAAGGTGAAGCATTGAAGCAGAAATTCATCGAACTGGCCAAAAAAGAATCTACCGGTCCCACCGGCTCCAAAGGGGGCGATCTGGGTTATTTCACCCCAAAGCAAATGGTACTGCCTTTTTCCAAAGCGGCTTTTGCCCTGCAGCCGGGTGAAATTACCCTCAAGCCGGTCAAGACTCAGTTTGGTTGGCACGTGATTTATGTCGAGGATAAAAAACCGGCCCAGACGATTCCTTTTGACAAGGTCAAAGACCGGGTTATCGCCACACTCAAACAGCAGCGTTTTGTGGAAAAGATGAAGCAGGAGACCGATCTCCTCAAAAAGAACGCCGATATCAAGATCGAAGGTGCAGAGTCCGGCAAAGAGAAATCTACCAAGTAATCGGTAAACTCAGCCGTTTTTCCACGGTTTGGGTTTACAATATTCCTATCATAATCAAGCAAAGAAAAGGATCCGAAGAATGAAACGTATCGCAGCGATCGCCCTGATGACTCTTTTTGTAGGAATGTCGGGACTCTCCGCCAAGGTTATTGCCACTGTCAACGGCTATGAGATTACCCAGAAAGAGGCTGATGCCTTCGTCAAACGTGTCACCCGGGGGCGGGCGAACTATTCGATGCTGAAAAAGAAGGACCGAAAGCGGGTGATCCAGGAGCTGGCCAAGCAGAAGCTCGTGACCCGAACGGCGGCCAAAGAGCTGAGCCGTAAAGAGAAGTTGGCTATTTGGACCGACTTCTATATCCGTAAGCATTACAAAGAGTTTCAGAAAAAAGCGCAAAAAGAGCTCACGGTCCCCGAGAAATATATGGCGGATGCCGAGCTGTGGATCCGCAAGAACGCTGTCAAAATCCCGGTCACCGATGAGGAGCTGAAGGCGGAATACAACAAACGTAAAAAACTCTTCAAAGATCCCAAAACCGGCAAGATTGTTCCCTTTGAAAAGGTCAAACCCCTCATCGCCGCCGAATTAAAAAAGATCAAATTTGTTCAGCAGCTGATGAAAAATGCCAAAATCGATTACAACCCTAAGCCGAAAACGGCAAAAACAAGCAAGAAATAGAAGAGATTTAGCCAAAGTTAGGAGAGAAGGATGAGTCAAAAGATTTCAGAGGTGGTAAAACCCGGTGTGGTGACGGGGGATGATCTGCAGAAGATTTTCGAGATTGCCAAAGCGCAGGAGTTTGCGCTCCCCGCGGTCAATGTGGTCGGAACCGATTCGGTCAACGCGGTTATGGAGGCGGCAGCAAAGGTCCACTCTCCCGTCATCGTGCAGTTCAGCAACGGCGGGGCTTCCTTCTATGCCGGCAAAGGGCTGAGCAACGAGGACGAGCGGGCAGCGATCCTGGGGGCCATCAGCGGCGCAAAACATGTCCACACCCTCGCAGAAGCCTACGGAATCCCGGTCATCCTCCACACTGACCATGCCGCTCGGAAGCTCCTGCCCTGGATCGACGGACTGCTGGAGGCGAGTGAAAAGCATTTCGAAGAGACAGGAAAACCGCTCTTCTCCTCTCATATGCTGGACCTCTCCGAAGAGCCGCTGGAGGAGAATCTGGCCACTTGCGAGAAGTATCTGGAGCGGATGAGCCGGATCGGGATGACTCTGGAGATCGAGCTGGGGATCACCGGCGGCGAAGAGGACGGGGTGGACAATACCAACGTGGACAATGCCGCCCTCTACACTCAGCCCGAAGAGGTCTGCGAAGCCTACGAGCGCCTCAGCGCCATCAGCGACCGTTTCACCATTGCCGCCAGTTTCGGGAACGTGCATGGTGTCTATAAGCCCGGCAACGTCCATCTGGAGCCCAAGATCCTGCGTAACTCCCAGGAGTACATTCAGAAAAAACATCACACCGGCCCCAAACCGGTGAGCTTCGTCTTTCACGGCGGCAGCGGTTCCAGCCCCGAAGAGATCAAAGAGGCGATCAGCTATGGGGTGGTGAAGATGAATATCGACACCGATACCCAGTGGGCCTTCTGGGACGGTGTACGGGGCTATGTGGCGAAGTATCACGACTATCTTCAGAGCCAGATCGGCAACCCCGAAGGGGAGGATAAGCCAAACAAGAAATACTACGATCCCCGTAAATGGCTGCGAGCCGGCGAAGAGTCGATGCGGGATCGGGTGGTTCTGGCTTTTGAGGAATTGAACTGTATCGATCGGTATTGAGAAAATCTTTCTCAATACCGAGTCATTGGTCACTGGTCATTAGTCATTGGGGTTGAATGTTTCCGTTTCTTCCAATGACCAATCACGAATGACTAATAAACCGAGAGGCCAAAAGCCTCTCGTTAAAAATCATCCAGATCGATGCTGGATTTGGCGTAGTTGCTGACGTTGCTCTCGAAGAAGTTGCTGCGTACATCGTTCATCCGCAAGTGTTTTTCTACCAGTTTCTGCAGATAGGTCTGAGGTGAATCTTTGTAGATAGGATCCAGGCCAATCTTTTTGAGCCGATCGTTGGCATAGTTGTAGACCGTCTGCTCCATCAGTTCCTCTGTAAGTCCCATAATGGGATAGTTTTCCAACAGATATTTCCCATACTCTAATTCGATATCCACCGCTTCGTTGATCATCTCATAGGCTTTGTCCACGATTCCGGCGGGAATTTTGTTCTCTTTGTAAATGGTCTTGAAGATGTTGGCAAAAAGGGGCAGGTGGGTGTTGATCTCGTCGCGGGCAATGAATTTGATCATGTCCCGGGCGCCGGGAACCTTGTCTCCCAGGACATAGATGTAGCTGAATCCCAGGAGGAAGTAGATCCCTTCCAGGTTGACACTGGCCATGGCGCTGAGCAGCATCTCTTCGGCGGAGTTCCCGTCAATATAGCGGGCAAACTGCTCGGCGATACGTTGATTTTTGCGGCTGAGGGCCATATCGTGCTTGTAGAGGTCGAAAACTTCCTCGGAGTTTCCGGCGGCATCCAGCAGCACGGCGTAACTCTTGGAGTGGTTGACCTCCTGCATGATCTGGAGGCTGATGGCGGCTTTGACCAGGCGGTTGTTGGCCAGGCGCCGGAAATCGGAGAGGTACTCCTCCTGGGCACTGTCGTTGAAGCTGAGCTGGGCGAAGGTGAGCTTGTAGATCGCCTGCTCGTTATCGGTGAGCATCTCGAAGTTTTTCTTTTCGCTGGCGGTGTTGACCTCGGAAGGGAACCAGGTGTTGGCGTTCATCAGGTCGTAGAGATTGACGCTCCACTTGTAGCGGGGCCGGTTGAAATCGACAAATCCCGTAGGATTGCCTCCATAGATTTTTTCATCCATGATCGGTTCGCCATGGGGATTGTAATAGTGTTCAGCTTTCATCAAGATCTTTCCTCATTTTTTGATTTTTTCTAAGTTATTTCGGAGAAATTGGGGTTATTATACGACAGAAAAATAAAAGAGCGAAGGGGCGCGCTACAGACCCCGGAGCGTGGGGAATTTCGGATGATCGACTCTTGGAATGTTCCGTCGCCGGTAGAGGAGATTTTGGTAGAAGGGCGACGATATTTTCTCAAAAGGGACGATCAAATCCACTCTGAGTTTTCCGGCAACAAAGCGAGGAAACTTCATTATTGGCTCCATCGGGATCTCCCGCAGATCCGCAAGCTGGTCTCCTACGGATCCCCCCAATCCAACGCCATGTACTCTCTCTCGGTTCTGGCTAGACTTCGCGGTTGGGAGTTCGAATATTTCGTCGATCACATCCCGGATTATCTGAAAGAGAATCCCCAGGGCAACTATCGGGCCGCCCTGGAGAACGGAATGATCTTCCGTGAGAAAAGAGAAATGGAAAATGAGAAATTCGGAGAGAAGGTGCTTTTCATCGAAGAGGGCGGTCGGCAGCCCGAGGCAGAGGAGGGGATCCGTATTCTGGGCGAGGAGATCATCAACTGGCAGCGGGAGCGGGGGGTTGCGAAGTTGACAGTCTTTCTCCCCTCAGGCACCGGAACCACAGCTCTCTACCTTCAAAAATCTTTTCGGTTCCTCACTCTTCACTCACGTCGTAACAGTCCCGTGTGTCGGAGGTACCGACTATCTGCGGGAGCAGTTCGCCATGCTCGAACCCGATTCGTCATTTTGGCCCCAGATCGTCGATCTTCCCAGGAAGTACCATTTCGGCAGGCTCTACCGGGAGTTTTACGAACTTTGGCTAGAATTGTATCGACAAACGGGTGTGGAGTTTGATCTGCTCTACGATCCCAAAGGATGGCTGACCCTGCTCGAACATCGGGACAAAATGCGAGGAGAGATCCTCTACCTCCACCAGGGCGGCCTCAAGGGAAACGAAAGCATGCTGCCGCGATATCGGCGGAAATATCCCATGTTGGATTTTGAATTTTGAATGATGAATTTTGAATGTTAAAAAGGTAGACACTGATGAAAATCTATTACAGCGGTGATGAAAATTTTTCGGCGGAGTTCGGAGAGCTTCTTAAACGGGGGGCGATGGACATCGACAAGGTGACAGAAGCGGTGACGACACTGCTGCGGGAGATCCGCCAGGAAGGCAATGCCGCGCTGCGCCGCCATATTGCCCGTTTCGATCGCTGGGAGCCTGCCGACGATGCGGCGCTGCAGGTGAATCCGGTTGAGATGGAGAAGGCCTACGAGGCGATTTCTCCCGAGCTTCGGGAGGCCCTGCACCTGGCCTATGACCGGATCAAGGCTTACCACGAAAAGCTGATGCCCCGCTCCTGGTTCGAGTATGAAAAAAACGGCTCCATGCTGGGGCAGCGGGTCACACCCGTGGACCGGGCGGGGCTCTATATCCCCGGCGGCAAGGCGGCCTATCCCAGCTCCCTGCTCATGAACGCTGTGCCGGCCATCGTCGCCGGAGTGGAGGAGATCGTAGTCTGTACGCCCACTCCGGACAACGAGATCAACCAACTGCTGCTGGCCGCCTGCCATCTCTGCGGGATCGACAAGGTCTACAAAGTCGGCGGCGCATCGGCCATCGGGGCCATGGCTTACGGCACCGAGACGATCCCCAAGGTGGACGTGATCACCGGGCCGGGCAACATCTTCGTCGCCACGGCTAAAAAGCTGGTCTATGGCGAGGTCAACATCGACATGATCGCCGGCCCCAGCGAGATCGGCATCCTGGCGGACGCCACGGCGCGTCCCGAGTGGCTGGCGATGGATCTGCTGAGCCAGGCGGAGCACGACGAGATGGCCAGCTCGATCCTCATCACCGACGATGCGGAGCTGGCCAACCGGGTCAACGATGAGGTGGAGAAGGCCCTGAAGACCCTGGAGCGCGAGGCCATCGCCCGCAAATCGATCGAAGAGCGGGGAGCGATCATCGTCGCCGCCGATATGGCTGAAGCGGTGGATCTGATGAACCGGATCGCTCCCGAACATCTGGAGGTGATGACCGCTTCGCCCATGGAGCTGCTGGGGAGCATCAAACACGCCGGCGCCATCTTCCTGGGCCGCTACACCCCCGAGCCCATCGGCGACTACATCGCCGGCCCCAACCATACCCTCCCCACCGGCGGGACGGCCAGGTTCTACTCCCCTCTGAGCGTGGAGCACTTCCTGAAGAAATCGTCGCTGATCATGATGAGTGAAGCGGGGATCGAGGAGTTGGGCGAAGCCTGTGCATTGCTGGCGCATACCGAGGGGCTTACCGCCCATGAGGCGAGTGTGAGAATTCGGCTGGAGGGTGAGTAAAATAGATAAAATGCGTCAAATTGGAAGAGCCATATAAGTAGTATGAGTTCGTCATTCAAAAAAAATAGGAGGGTAGGTATAATTATCCCTACTTATAACAGATGGCCCTATGTTTGTCAAGCTGTAGATTCAGTGTTGAAACAGGATTACAAAGAGGTTGAATGTATTGTCATAGATGATGGCTCAACTGACGATACAGATAAAATGCTCCGTCAAAAATATAAAGAGAGAATTACTATTCTACGACTGGAAAAGAATCGTGGACAGTCCTATGCAAGGAATTATGGTGTTGCAAATTGTGATTGTCAATGGATAAGTTTTCTTGATTCTGATGATTTACTTTTTGAAAATGCTGTCTCTTCACGCATTCGGACATTGGAAAAAACTGGATGCGATGTAGCTTATGGTCTGATCCTGGATGGAAAAAAAAGACATGACCTTGAAATACCTATCGGAGAGTTGTCAATTAAGAATTATCTGAGTCATACTTCCCTTTGTCATAACAATTCATTTTTGATAGGCCGTGATGATTTCCTGAATATCAACGGTTACAATACCTCCTTGTTTAATAAAGAAGATATAGAATTTATTATAAGAATGATTATAAAATATGATTGTTGTTACTGTGGTGAGACAATAGGGGAGAAAAGAAGCGTTGATAATAGGAGAGCAAGAAACAACCATGATCGAATCGTTCAGCAGGGCTTTGGATTTAGTGAGGCTGTTTTGAACTCAGGATTCTTTTCGGAAATCTCTCCATATTTTGATAGGAATTTTTTCATAAATATTGATCTACAGGAGTTACTGCGTTCTTTGTATAAAACTCGAAAATATAAAGAATATTGTGACCTATATGAAAAAGCATCTTCCGAAATGTCATTCAAAGAATTCCGCAGTTTAAGATTCAGAAAAAGATATTTTTTTTCGAGGATGCATAACTTTTTGTCAAATTAAATTGAAAATAGTAAAGTATGATAGAGAAAAATATTTTTCAAACATATCCCGATATATCCTCTTTGCCGGAAGAGATAAGAATCAATATTGATCAAATAAAATTACAGAATGTTGGATGGAATTACAGAATATTTGATGATGAAGATGTTAGAAAATATATAAGAAAATTTTATCCAGAATATTTAAAATATTATGACATGATTAATCCGAAGTATGGCCCTGCAAGAGCAGATTTTTTCAGATATCTTCTGATATATCGCGAAGGAGGAATTTATATTGACATCAAGAGTTCATTGAGAAAACCATTAGATATGGTGATTTTGGATGACGATGAGTTTATCCTTTCATATTGGCCAAATTTTGAGCCCATGACACATCCGGAATTGGACTGTAAAGGAGAATATCAGCAATGGTTTATTGTATCTAGAAGTAACCATCCATTTCTTAAATCTGTCATTAATAATATGGTTAAAAATATTAAAAATTATAATCCAATATTTGGTTCAGTAGGGAAAAAGGGTGTTTTGAGATTGACAGGTCCAGTTATGTATACATTGTCAATCCAACCTATACGGGAACTGCACAGTCATCGTATAGCTGATAGTTACAATGAGCTTGGGTTTACCTATTCTATATACGATGAATATAATATGTTTACTGGAAAACACAAAAAACTATTTGATAAACATTATAGTGATTTAAAGGAACCTATTGTGCATAATGATTTAAGTATTTTTGACAAATCATTTACATTGACATCTATTAAATACTTTAAAGAAAGTGCCTACAGAAGATTGAGGAGAATGATGCGTAATTGCAATTGAGTTATACTTCCAATGAATATAAATAATAACGATAATATCAAATATGCCAAAGTTGCTTATCTGTGTAATATAATTAGTGACATAGAAAAATCTTTAAAAGGTTTAAATTGGGCTATTACGGGCTCATTAAGTTATTTTATACAAACTGATGGCAAATATTTTAAAAGAAATCCAAATGATATAGATATTGTAGTTTTTGATAAAAAATTGGAAATCAATAATTCATGT
>NZ_WFQN01000160.1 GCF_015487065.1 Nitratifractor sp. | reverse complement strand
CTCATGGAGATCCTCGAAGAGCTGGGGATCGACGCCTTTATCCCCAAGGAGCAGAAATGCTGCTCCGCTCCCGCCTATTTCACAGGAGATTTTCATACCGTAGAGACCCTCAGCAAACAGAACATCGAATATTTCGAGAGCTTCATCGACGAGGTGGAGGCGATCATCATCCCCGAGGCCACCTGCTCGGCGATGATCAAGCACGACTGGGAGGTCTTCTTCCGCAACCGGGGCATGAATGATTGGGCCGAGAGAGCCCGCAAGCTCAACGAAAAGATCTTCATGGCCACCGAATGGCTGGAGGAGCAGACCGATCTCAAGGAGCGTCTGGCCGCCAAAGGGGTCACCATGCCCCAAAGTGTGACCTACCACGACGCCTGCCACGCCCGAAAGGTCCAGGGAATCTGGCAGCAGCCCCGTTCACTCCTGAGCCAGAACTATGAGATCAAAGAGATGAGCGACCCCAACCGCTGCTGCGGCTTCGGCGGTGTGACCATGCAGACTGAAAAATACCATCTGGCCGAGGCCGCCGGCCAACCCAAGGCCGCCATGATCGATGAGACTGGTGCCCAGATCGTCAGCGCCGAGTGCAGCGCCTGCCGCATGCAGATCTCCAACTCACTCCATCAGGCTGATGTGGATGTGGTTTTCAAAAACCCGGTAGAGCTCATCGCCGAAGCGCTGAAGGCATCGAAGGCGGAGCCTTCGTAGGAAGAAGTTAGAAGTTTTAAGTTGAAAAATGTAGCGTGGGTTTGCCAATCCACGAAAAAAAAGTTCGCTACTACCAAAAAAAGTGGGATAGCAATCACACTACGGCGTTTCGTCATTCCGGGCTTGACCCGGAATCCAGGACTTAGAACACCCATCGTGCCGTGGATCCCGAATCAAGTTCGGGATGACGGAGAGAAATCGTTTCAGCTTTTTAAAGCACTCAATCAGGACTTTGGTTGGCGTTGCTTTGCAACGTTTTTACTCAACGGACCCTAAAAAGCTCTATTGCTCAATACCAATCCGAAAAGCAGATCTCAATCGCCACGCCAAAGGCGCTTCCCAATGACCGATAACTCATAACCAATGACGCTGCCAAAGGCAGCCTCAATCCATCACCACCTCAAAGACATTCTCTCCTTTTTCTTTGTCATAGCGGTAGCGGAAGCCGTAGCCCAACTTCTCCAGGATATTGGCAACAATGTAAAGCCCCAGCCCGAAACCGTGGCTGCGCTTCTCCTCCTGACTGAAAGGCTCGATATAGTAGGAGAGATCTTCTTTGAGCGGATCGCCCACAGAACGGACTTCGATCCGGTTTCCTACCGTCACCAGATTGACATGGTGGTCCGGACTGTACTTGATCCCGTTATCCAAAAGATTTTTGAGTACCAGTGCCAATAGTTTCACATCGGTATGCAGAGGGCGGTCGGTGTAATGCAGGGTGTATTTCTCTGGATCGGTCATCAGAACCCGTTCCGTCCGCTCCAGCACCTTCTGCAGGGTCGTATCCTCTTTTTCCGGAGCGAAGTTGTACATCGTGATCCGCTCCACCTCCGCCAGGTCGCTGATGAGCTCGTTCATCCGCTCGAAGGCGTTGGTGAGTACCTGCTTGGCCATCGGATCGTCGATGGTCTCCACGATGATCCGGCCTTTGGTGATGGGGGTCTTGAGCTCATGCATAATATTACGCATAAAAAGATTTTTGGAACTCATTAGTTGTTTGATATGATGGATCGCCTTGTCGAAGCTTCGGGCGATCTTTCCGATCTCGTCATCGCCGCTCTCCTCGATCTTCACCTCCAGATCTCCCGCCGCAAACTGCTCAATCTGACGATGCAGTTTCTTAAGAGGGTAAAGCTTGCGCAGAACCATCACATACATAAAGAGCAGCAAAACCCCCAAAATCGTAGCAATCGTCAACAGGAGTTTGTAGATATAGTCCTGGGGCTGTTTGTCAAGCAACATCAGAAGATAGTCATACCGGTCCACATAGATATAGGTGTGTTTTGGTGTCCGAAAGACCCGGACATTTCCATAGACCGAGCGGCCACTGAAAATGGTCCGTCCCTGAGTTTCGATCTCCTTTTTCACCTTTTCCGGATCAATGGGCTCCAGACCGTATTTTTTGTAAAGTTTTTTTAGGGTGACACTGTTTTTATCCAGTTTTTCCCGGGTCAGAAAGGTATCGGAGATCATTTTATAACGGTTGATCTGCTGGAGTTTGCGCTGCTCTTTCCCCGAGGAGAGGAGGTAGAAGAAGGTCGCTCCCAGCACCACGATCGCGATAATAAAGATCGTATGGATGAAGGTGGTGACGGAGACGTTTTTCATACTTTGTCGGTCAGCAGATAGCCTACGCCGCGTACCGGCCGAATGTAGGTATGGTCAGGGTCGATCTTGGCGATCTTGTGGCGGATCCGGGAGATGATGACGTCGATGTTTTTGACGGAGCTGGCATCGTCGATATGTTCACTCTCATAGAGTAGCTGCTCCCGGCTCACCGCCGCGTTCATATGCTGGATCAGCATCGCCAGCACGTCAAACTCCGCTGCCGTCAGTTCCAGGGGGATGCCCTTGAAACGGATCACCCGCCCCTCCTTGTCCAGATCGAAGAGGGACTCTTCTTTCTTCTTGCTCCCGCCGGTTCGGCGCAGAATCGTTTTGATCCGGGTGACCAGCTCCCTCGGATCGTAGGGTTTGGGCATATAGTCGTCAGCCCCCCGTTCCATCCCGATCACCTTGTCGGTGATATCGTCCCGGGCGGAGGAGATGATGATGGGAATATCCGATTTCTCCCGGATCTTCTCCACCACCTCCAGACCATCCATCCCCGGCAGGGTCAAGTCCAGGATCACCAGATCGAAATCCTGCTGGGTCAGGGTCGAGAGGCCGATATAGGGATCCTCCACCGCCGTCACCTCCATCCCGTATTTACTGAGATAGCTGCTAAGCACCATCGCCAGTTCGGGGTCATCCTCGATAATGAGGATCTTCATCTTGTCATTGCCCATCTCACTCCCTTGATTGACAGTTTTACAGTTTTGGTTAACAAATCATAGCACGCCTGGGATAAAAGCGCTACGTCACTCCACATCGCTGCTATAGGTCAGATAGATCTGCGTCGCGGCAAAGAGGAAGGTCGTAATCGCCGGTCCGAGGATCATTCCCCAGAAACCGTAGGTACTCATTCCCGCGATAATGGAAAAGAAAATCACCAGTTCGTTGATCCGGGTTTCGACATGCAACAGCTGCTCTTTGATCATCTTGATGATGATCGGCTTGACAAAGGTATCAGCAATGACCGAGATGACGATGACAGAATAACCGGCGATCGCCAAGGCCACGTTCCCCCCCAGTTCACTCCAGGCATAGAGAGAGAGGGGGGCCCAAACCAGGGCTCCTCCCACAACGGGAATCAGGGAGGAGAAGCCGTAGATTGCTCCGAAAAGCAAGCCGTCAAAACCGAAATAGCTGACGAAGATTCCGAAGAGGAACCCTTCAAAGACCGCCGTGACGATGATGGAATAGATCACCACCTCCATCGTAGAAGAGACCTCATCCACCATCTGCCGGCTTTCACGGGCGGGCGCGGGAATCAATGCTTCCAGGAGGGCGATGAAGCGCTCCTGATAGTAGACCACCGCGGCATAAAAGGTGATCACCAAGACCACATCTTTGACAAAACCGATCCCCTTGCTCCCCATCTTGGTGAGATAGAGTGTAATCTCCTTCAAATAGGGGGTTACCTTGTCCGCCTGGAGATACTGATCTACCCAGTGGTTGACATAGGGAATATGCTCGGTCAGGCTTCGAATCTTGGCAAAGATCTCCCGGATCGTAGCCTGATCCAGACGGGTCAGATACTCCACCCCGGTCGTGGCGATATAGGCGATAGGAGCCAGAATCAACAGGATCAACAGCAGGACCATCACCAGTGTCGCCAGTTTACGGGAACGCAGTGTCTTGGCAAGGTACTGGGTCAGGTTGCTGGTCGCCATGGCCAGAAGCACCGCAACGACCATGCTGAGCAAAAAAGGCGCATAGATGGAGTAAGCCCCCCAGAGAGCCAGGCCAAAGAGAATCAAAACAAAGAGTGTCCGTCTATCCAAAAAGTCCCCCTTCCGCCGGTGGCGGTGTCAGCCTGAAAAGCTCGTAGCTCCTGGGGGTGGCGATCCGTCCCCGGGCTGTCCGTTCGATATAGCCGTTGGCGATCAGGTAGGGCTCGATCACCTCTTCGATGGTCCCCTCATCCTCGCTCAGAGCCGCCGCGATAGTACTGAGCCCCATGGGACGGCCTTTGGCTGAAATGAGCAGTTCCAGCAAGCGCAGATCCTGTTCGTCAAAGCCGATATGGTTCACCCCCAGCTGATCCAGCCCGTAACGGGCGGTTTTGAGCGAGATCTCCGTCTCATCGGCCACTTCGGCGAAATCCCGTACCCGGCGCAGGAGCCGCAGCGCGATCCGGGGGGTTCCCCGGCTGCGGCGGGCGATCTCCAGTGCCGCCTCTCTGCCGATTCCGATGGCCAGTTTCTCCGCCGCCTGCTCTACAATCCGCGCCAGCTCCTCCGCGCTGTAAAACTCCATCCGGAAGTGCATCCCGAAGCGTTCCCGAAGCGGGTTGGAGAGCATCCCCGCCCGGGTCGTCGCGCCGATCAGGGTGAAGCGGGGCAGGTCGATCTTGACCGCCTGGGCCGCCGGACCGCTGCCGATGATGATATCGAGGCGATAATCCTCCATGGCCGGATAGAGGATCTCCTCGATTGCAGGGCTCATCCGGTGAATCTCGTCGATAAAAAGGATGTCCCCCTCCTCGATGTTGGTCAGCAGCGCCGCCAGATCTCCCGACTTTTCGATCATCGGCGCGGCGGTGGTCTTGATACTGGCCCCCATCTCGCTGGAGATGATATTGGCCAGGGTGGTTTTGCCCAGGCCTGGAGGGCCGAAAAAGAGGATATGATCCAGTGCCTCGGAACGTTTCAACGAAGCCTGAATAAAGACCTGAAGATTCTTTTTGATCTTCTCCTGCCCCACATATTCGTCCCAGCTCGAGGGCCGCAGGGTACGCTCATAGCCGCTCTCCCCCTCAAAACGCTCGAACTCGACGATCCGTTCCATCAGTTCGCTCCTTTGGGAGCGAAAATGAGGAACCGATCCCGTAGCGTGGGATTGCCATCCCACGAATTGGTGAATGGTGAATGGTGAATGGTGAATGATTTCGGTAGGCGCTGTTCCACAGCGCTTCTATTCAAACGACCAACGACCAACGACCAACAACGAATAAAATTGCCGAAGGCAACACTTCTTGCGACTTGCGACTTGCGACTTGCGACTCTCTCTCTGCCGACTCCATTCAAACGAATAAAAGCGCTGCAGGCGTCCCCAATGACCAATGACCAATGACCAATAACCAATAACGGCGCTGAAAGCGCCATCGGTTCCTCATTCCTCATTCCTCATTCCTCATTCAATAAGAGTGCTCATCGTCAGGAAAGGCTCGACTCCGCACTTCCTCCCGGTACTGCCG
>NZ_WFQN01000159.1 GCF_015487065.1 Nitratifractor sp. | reverse complement strand
GTTTCCGAGCGTCAGAAACCTTTTGTTCCGGCAGCCGCTGTTTACGCTGTTCCTGCTGCACCAGCAGGTCCCTCAGCTGTTCGATTGCCTTGTCGGGGTCTTCGATATTGTTCCGGATCACGGCAAAGGAGCAATGAACCTCCACCTCGTCAAAAAGTGTGTGGGCTTTGAAAAAGCGGGAGAGCTCTTCCCTGACCTTTTCCGGATCTTCATCCACCGCCAGCAGAAACTCCGCTCCGTTCTTCCGTCCGATCCATGCCCGGTTTCCGAAACGGTGCAGTATCTCTTTGTCCAGGGTGCGCACCAGTTCTTTGAGAATATGATCGGCTTTGTTGACTCCGTAGGTCTCATTGATGACGGAGAGGTTGCTGATCTCCGCCGCCGCCAGGGTGCGAGGACGGTGATGCAGAACCCGATCCCGGAAGGAGTCATAATGATAACTGTCGGTAATCCGGTCAAGGAGCGTCTCCTTTCGGCTCAGTTCCAGGGCGAAAAAGATGAAATAGACGATCGCGAAGACCATCCCCCCCAGAATGAGAATCGCTTCCGTCGTCAGTTCAAACTCCTCTTCACGGAAGAAAACGGCGTAAGCAAGAAGAAAGACAAAGACAAGAACCGGTATCCCGATCCTCAGAGCCAGCTTGAAGTGTCGAGAGCGTTCCTCACGGACAGATTGGAGCATCAGACATCCAGGTGTTTGACATCTTTGGCATGGGTTTCGATGTAGTTCCGGCGCGGTTCCACCTCATCCCCCATAAAGAGGGTGAAGGTGCGATCCGCCTCTTCCACATCCTCGATGGTGATCCGGAGCAGCCGGCGGTTCTCGGGATCCATCGTCGTCTCCCAGAGCTGCTCGGGGTTCATCTCTCCCAGACCCTTGTAGCGCTGGATGTAGGCCCCTTTGCGGGCCGCCGCCAGAATCCGGTCCAGCAGTTCCAGGAGATCCTGATCCCGGAACTCGTCGGTCAGACGCTCCTGGATCTTGCCGGCGATATAGAGGGCTTCGTTGTAGTGGGGGTTGGTGAAAAGGTTGTCGTCAATGATCAGCTCCTCGAGCCCCTCGTTGGTCTGAACGTAATAGTGGATCCGCTCATCACTGACGGCGCGGTTGAGGATGTTGTACCCCAGCGTACCGATATACTCTTCCAGGGCCTTGGCCAGATCTTTGTTGCTCTGCCCGACGATATCGGGATGCTCGATCATGTAGCGCAGCACCTCTGCCAGCGAGAAGCGTTTGTCCAGCTCTTTAAGTGTCATCTGATAGTAGGCCACCAACTTGAAGAGCTCCACCAGATCCTGCTTGCCCATGGAGTGGGCTTCGATAGAGTCGATCCCGTTTTCGATCAGAAAGTCGTTGAGGGCCTTGTCGTCTTTGAGGTAGGTTTCGTTCTTCCCTTTTTTATACCGGTAAAGAGGCGGCTGGGCCAGGTAGAGGTAGCCGTTTTCAATCACCGGTCGCAGGAAACGGAAGAAGAAGGTCATCAGCAGGGTCTGGATATGGCTGCCGTCCACATCGGCATCGGTCATGATGATGATCTTATGGTAGCGGAGTTTCTCTTCGTCGAACTCCTCACCGATTCCGCAGCCCAGCGCCGTGATCATATTCTTGATCTCGTCGGATTTGAGGATTTTCTCCAGGCGGGCCTTCTCCACGTTGAGAATCTTTCCTTTGAGGGGGAGAATCGCCTGGAAAACCCGGTCACGCCCCTGCTTGGCGGAACCGCCCGCCGAGTCGCCCTCCACCAGGTAGAGTTCGCTGATCCCGGGATCCTTGCTCTGACAGTCGGCCAGTTTCCCCGGCAGGGTGCCGACACTCATGGAGTCCTTGCGTTTGACCAGATCTTTGGCCCGTTTGGCGGCTTCG
This sequence comes from Nitratifractor sp., assembly GCF_015487065.1. Classification (GTDB taxonomy): domain Bacteria; phylum Campylobacterota; class Campylobacteria; order Campylobacterales; family Sulfurovaceae; genus Nitratifractor. The sequence continues at coordinate 826 of NZ_WFQN01000159.1, read as the reverse complement.
CGCCCCTTGGCAGCCAGAAGCACATGGTTCATGATCGCCTTGGCCTCGATGGGGTTCTCTTCCAGATACTTGTTGATCCGTTCGTAGGTGAACTTCTGCACCAGCGGCCGAACGTAACTGCTTCCCAGTTTGCCTTTGGTCTGGCCCTCGAACTGGGGTTCGGGTACCCGGACAGAAACGACAGCCACCAGGCCCTCTTTGGTGTCGTCGCCGCTGATCTTAGTGTTGCGCTCTTTGGCGTTGGCGTTTTTGGAGATATAGTTGGAGATCGCCCGGGTCAATCCGGCCCGGAAACCCGCTTCGTGGGTCCCGCCGTCGGCAGTCTTGATGTTGTTGACGAAGCTGATGACCTTGTCGCTGTCAGCGTTTTGGTACATGAAGGAGATATCCATCTCGATATCGTCGGCTTTGCCCTCGAAAAGCTGGGGGCTGGAGAGAGGCTCTTTGCTGTGCATATCCTCCACAAACTGCCGAATCCCCCCTTCGAAATGGTAACTTTCCTTGAGGCCGCTGCGCTCATCCCGGAAATCGATGGTGATTCGGGGATTGAGATAGGCCAGCTCTTTGAAACGGCGGGTCAGGATCTCATCTTTGAATTCCACGGTTTCGGTGAAGATGGAGGCGTCGGGCCAGAATTCGATTTTGGTCCCGGTCTTGCGGGTCTTTCCGGTAATTTCCAGGGGCGTGACGGGGATCCCCTTTTCGAACCACTGCTCATGAATCTGCCCATCCCGGTAGATGGTCATATGGAGCTTCTCCGAGAGGGCGTTGACGACGGAGACACCGACTCCGTGCAGTCCTCCGGAGACCTTGTAGGTGTCTTTGT
>NZ_WFQN01000158.1 GCF_015487065.1 Nitratifractor sp. | reverse complement strand
GTCCAGGCCGACGCTAAAGGACGGGTGGAGTATTTCCTCCTCGAAGGTGACTACCTGGAACCCACCGACACCATCAAAAAGGGTGAACCGGTGGAGGAGAAGGGGCTTTTCGCCGTCATCGTCGACGAGAGCAACCGGGAAGCGGCCCGCCACTACATCTCCCGCGGTTCCATCATCCAGGTGGCTGCCGGGGAGCAGGTGGAGCGCGGGGCCCTGATCTCGTCGCCCAAAGAGCAGACCCAGATCGTCATTGCCGAGTGGGATCCCTATGCCGAGCCGATCATCGCCGAGCAAAACGGTACCGTCAAGTTCGAGGATGTCATTCCCGGCGTGACCGCCAGCGAGCAGTTCGATGAACTCACCGGCGAGTCCCGGCTGGAGCTCAACGAATATATTCCCGCGGCCTACAAACCGTCGATTATCCTGGCGACGGAGAGCGGTGAGATCCTCCGCTACCACCTGGATCCCAAGACGATCCTCTTCGTCCAGGACGGGGAAGAGGTGCAGATCGCCGATATTCTGGCCAAGAAGCCCAAAGCAGCCATCAAATCCAAGGATATCACCGGCGGTCTGCCCCGGGTCTCGGAGCTCTTCGAAGCCCGCCGTCCGAAAGATATCGCCCTCATCGCCAAAATCGATGGGGTGGTGAGCTTCGGCAAGCCGCTGCGCGGCAAAGAGCGGATCGTCATCACCGGGGACAACGGCCAGGTGACCGAACAGCTGGTGGACAAAGGTAAGACGATTCTGGTCCATCCCGGGGAATATGTCCACACCGGCGAGCGCCTCACCGACGGGCTGGTCTCCAGCCACGACATTCTCGAGGCGTTGGGCGAGCGGGCCCTCTACGAATATATCGTCAGTGAGGTCCAGCAGGTCTATCGCCGCCAGGGGGTCAACATCTCCGACAAGCACATCGAGATCATCGTCTCCCAGATGATGCGTCAGGTCAAGATCGTCGAGAGCGGCGACACCCGCTTCATCGCCGGGGACATCGTCTCCCGCCGCAAGTTCATCGAAGAGAACAAGCGGATCACCAAACTGGGCGGCGAACCGGCCATCGCCGAACCGATGCTGGTGGGAATCACCCGGGCGGCAGTCGGCGCCGACAGTATCATCTCCGCCGCCTCCTTCCAGGATACCACCAAGGTCCTCACCTCCGCCTCCATCGCCGGTACGGTGGATCATCTGGAAGATCTGAAAGAGAACGTGGTCATCGGACGACTCATCCCGGTAGGTACCGGAATGATCGAAGAGGAAAAAGTCAAAATCTTCAGTGCCGAGTGACCCCGGCTCTCCCGGGTCTTTTCCTCCTCTGTGGAGGTTTTCAATCCTTTTTAAGCCTTCTTGACTATAATTACTGCCTATTTTTCCGTCGACACTTCGGCTGACCGTTTCGCGGAGCGGTGCACCGAGGTGTAACAGCCCGGATTCAATTCTCGCCCAGCGGGAAAACAAAAACATTACCTATGAAAGGATGCAGCTTTGCCTACTATCAACCAGTTGATCCGTAAAGAGCGGAAGAAGGTGATCAAGAAGTCCAAGTCACCTGCCCTTGTAAACTGTCCTCAGCGCCGCGGTGTCTGTACCCGCGTCTATACTACGACCCCCAAGAAGCCCAACTCGGCGCTTCGTAAGGTTGCCAAAGTCCGCCTCACCAGCGGTTTCGAAGTCATCTCCTATATCGGAGGAGAGGGCCACAACCTCCAGGAGCACTCCATTGTCCTGGTCCGGGGTGGCCGGGTCAAAGACCTTCCCGGTGTGAAGTATCACATCGTCCGGGGAGCCTTGGATACCGCCGGTGTGGCTAATCGTAAGGTTGCCCGTTCCAAATACGGTGCCAAGCGTCCCAAGTAAGCGACGACCGAGAGGCTCTGCGGCTTCGGCCGCCTGATCAGGCGCTGCCGTGATCCCTTCGTGGGCAGCGTTTGAGTAAATCAATGTCACGATTGAAGAAAGGAAAGAAAAAATGAGAAGAAGAAGAGCTCCCCAGCGTCCGGTCCTGCCGGATCCCGTCTACGGAAGCAAAGTCCTGACCAAGTTCATCAACGCCGTCATGCTCGACGGCAAGAAGGTAACCGCCCAGAAGATCATGTACGGTGCCCTGGAGAGAATTGAATCCAAAACCGGCGAGAAAGGCATCGAGGTCTTCAACAAGGCGATGGAGAACGTCCGTCCCGTCATGGAGGTCAAGAGCCGCCGCGTCGGCGGAGCGACCTATCAGGTTCCCGTCGAAGTCCGTCCCGTCCGCCAGCAGTCCCTGGCGATCCGCTGGCTGGTCGAAGCGGCCCGCAAGCGCAACGAGCGGACCATGGTCGAGCGCCTGGCCAACGAGCTGATGGATGCCGCCACCGAAAAAGGGGCCGCGTTCAAGAAGAAAGAAGATACCTACAAGATGGCCGAAGCCAACAAAGCATTCGCCCACTACCGCTGGTAAGAAGAAGGAAAAGACATGCCCAGATCACACCCCCTCAGCAAAGTACGGAACATCGGAATCGCAGCCCATATCGACGCCGGAAAGACCACCACCACCGAGCGGATCCTCTTCTACACCGGGGTCAGCCACAAGATCGGTGAGGTCCATGACGGTGCCGCCACTATGGACTGGATGGAGCAGGAGCAGGAGCGCGGAATCACCATTACCTCCGCAGCGACCACCTGTGAATGGAAAGGCGTCCAGATCAACATCATCGACACTCCGGGCCACGTCGACTTCACCATCGAAGTCGAGCGCTCCATGCGGGTCCTCGACGGTGCCGTCGCCGTCTTCTGTTCTGTCGGCGGGGTCCAGCCCCAGTCCGAGACCGTCTGGCGCCAGGCCAACAAGTACCATGTCCCCCGCATGGTCTTCGTCAACAAGATGGACCGGACCGGTGCCGACTTCTTCGAGGTCGAGCGCCAGATCAAAGAGCGGCTCAACGCCAATCCCGTGCCCATCCAGATCCCCATCGGCGCCGAGGAGAACTTCCAGGGTGTCGTCGATCTGGTGGAGATGAAAGCGGTGATCTGGGACGACGACCAGTCGCTGATGGGTCAGAAGTACGAGATCGTCGATATTCCCGAAGATCTAGTGGAGCTGGCCGAAGAGTACCGGGAGAAGATGATCGAAGCGGTCGCCGAGACCAGCGATGAGCTTCTCGACAAGTATATGGAGGGCGAAGAGCTCACCAAAGAGGAGATCAAAGCCGGGATCAAAAAGGGCTGCATCGATCTGAGCATCGTCCCCATGACCTGCGGTACCGCCTTCAAAAACAAGGGGGTTCAGACTCTGCTGGATGCGGTCGTCGACTATCTGCCCTCTCCCACCGAAGTTCCTCCCATCCGGGGTGAGTACGAGGACGGGACCGAGACCTTTGTCGAATCCACCGACGAGGGTCCCTTCGCGGCTCTGGCCTTCAAGATCATGACTGACCCCTTTGTCGGTCAGCTGACCTTCATCCGGGTCTACCGCGGCGTTCTCGATTCCGGTTCCTACGTCTACAACACGACCAAGAACAAGAAAGAGCGGATCGGCCGTCTGCTGAAAATGCACTCCAACAAGCGCGAAGAGATCAGCAACCTCTATGCCGGAGAGATCGGCGCCGTCGTCGGTCTGAAGTACACTCTGACCGGGGATACGCTGGCGGATGAGAAAGACAAGGTGATCCTGGAGCGGATGGAGTTCCCCGATCCGGTTATCTCTGTCGCCGTCGAGCCCAAGACCAAAGCGGACCAGGAGAAGATGGGTATCGCCCTGCAAAAACTGGCCCAGGAGGATCCCTCTTTCCGCGTCGCTACCGACGAGGAGTCGGGTCAGACCATCATCTCCGGTATGGGTGAGCTTCACCTGGAGATCATCGTCGACCGGATGATGCGCGAGTTCAAGGTCGAGGCGGAAGTGGGGGCTCCCCAGGTCGCCTACCGGGAGACCATCAAGACTCCGGTCAACCAGGAGTACAAGTACGCCAAGCAGTCCGGTGGTCGCGGTCAGTACGGTCACGTCTTCCTCAAGATCGAGCCCCAGGAGCAGGGAGCCGGTTACGAGTTCATCGACGAGATCAAGGGCGGGGTCATCCCCAAAGAGTATATCCCTGCTGTCGACAAGGGTATTCAAGAGGCGATGCAGCGCGGTATCCAGGCCGGTTATCCCGTCGAGGATGTCAAAGTAACCCTCTACGACGGAAGCTATCACGAAGTCGACTCCTCGGAGATGGCCTTCAAACTGGCCGGATCCATGGGCTTCCGCGAAGGGGCCAAAAAAGCCAACCCCGTCATCCTCGAGCCGATCATGAAGGTCGAGGTCGAGGTGCCCGAAGAGTACATGGGAGATGTGATCGGCGATATCTCCAAGCGCCGCGGTCAGGTCAACGGGATGGGAGATCGCGCCGGCAACAAGATCGTCGACGCCTTCGTGCCCCTGGCGGAGATGTTTGGCTACTCCACCGACCTGCGCTCTATGTCCCAGGGACGCGCCACCTATGCGATGGAGTTCGATCACTACGACGAAGTTCCCGCCAACGTGGCCAAAGAGATCATCGAAAAGCGCAACGGGTAATGAAACGCCTTATGGCGTTTCAAGTTAATAGTTAACAGTTAATAGTTCATAATTTTGGAAGCGTCATGTTGTGACGGCTTCTATCTTTTTATAGATCGTGCCATCAGGGCATAAACTGCTCTCATAGAGTGTGATCTCTGTCTTTATCTCTCCGATAATCTTCTCCCTATAGGTTTCCAAAAGCCCTTTATAGCCTCTCCAATCCGTTATCTTTTTGATCCGGCAGAGTGTCACGTGCGGGGTGAAGCGGTAGAAGTTGAATCCGGCACGTTGCATCTGCATCGCTTTGTGATAGAGAATCGGCTCTTTCGATTTGGCGTGGAAGATCCGGGGAGGGCGCCCGAAACTTCCCAGACCTTTGAGAAGGGCCGGGCAATCGAGTGGCGCAATCCGACTCAGATATTCACTCCAGGGGCTTGCCGAGGGCTGTTCTCCCAAAAAGATCCATGTCAGATGGAGCTTGTCCTCTTCGACCCATTTCCCTTCGATGACATCACAAAAATCTCTTTGTAACTCTGTATAATCGTAGAGTAAAACCGGTGAAGCGATAAAAAGGCGCATAAGCTCATTGTGCCATAATCCTTGGGGAATGAGGGAGAGAAGAGGAGATGAAAAAGAAAATTGCGCTCTGGAGCGTTTTCTATCTGGTGACGCTGTTGCTAATCGGAGTACTCTGGGGGCTTTTTTATCCGGCGGCTTCCGTGCTGAAAAAGCTTGCCATGTCACAGGAACGCGGCTCGACGCTTCTAATCCCCCTCTCTTTTTTGTTGTTGAGTTTTCTCTATGCTTTTTTACGGGCACGCAAAGAGGGGAAAAGGGGGCGATGGATTGCCGCCTATGGCTGGTTGACGGCCACAACCGCCCTTGTCCTGATCCTTCTCTATTTCTATCTCAAACAGATGACGGGAAGCTGAGAATTCACGCTCGGGTAGAAGCGGTGCGCTCTGCGATGGTACGCACATCCAAAAAGGAGCCGCTGGGATAATCCAACGCTTTTTTGCAGGCATCGAGGAAGCGCTGAGCTGCCACCTCGGGGAGTTGGATCGGTCCCTCTTTGAGGCGACGGATGGAGGGGAAACGCTCCGGATCGGTTCTGTCGAGAATTTTTTTGAGCATGGGAGTCATGATGACTCCCGGAGCGATAGCGCTGAAGTGGGTCCAGGGGTTTTCGGCGGCGTAGAGTTTGATCAGCATATTGAGCGTGGCTTTGGAGAGAGCATAGCCTCCCCATCCTTTGGAACCGTTGACGGCGGCTCCGGAACTGACAGCAACGATCTGAGGGGGGCGGCAGTGCCGATCTAGAGTGTCGATAATCTGCTTGTTGGCCCAGACATTGAGGTCCATGATCCGGTGGATCTCTTCCAGAGGGGTTTCGGCGAGCTCTTTGATCTCCCCCAGGATACCGGCGTTGAGGATCACCAGATCGAAGCGGTGTCCCTGGATGAAGGTTTTGAGATTTTCCTCTAGCATGGTCACATCACTCAGGTCGAGGGGATAGAAGTAGTAATCGGCCTGATTGAGGAGCTTTTTGTTGTCCTGCCTGCCGACGGCATAGACTTCATCACCCCGTTCCAGGGCTTTTTCGGCCAGAGCAGCTCCCAGTCCGCTGCTGACACCGGTAATCAAAATTTTTCCCATGCGTCTCTCCTGATGCTGTATAATGTCTATCATACAAAATCTATCCCAGCAAGTCAAAGCGAAACGATGAGAAAAGACAATATTATCCTGATCGGGTTCATGGGGGTTGGCAAAGGGACAACTGCCCGGGCCTATGCCAAGAAATACGGCATCTACAATATCGACACCGACGACCTGATCGAATCCAAAGAGAACCGGACCATCCCGAAGATTTTCAAAAAAAAGGGTGAAAAGTATTTCCGGAAACTGGAACAGGAGACCGCCGACTGGATCGAGTGTTGTGTGGAGGGGACCCTGATCAGCTGCGGCGGCGGCTTCTACCAGGTGAAAAATCTCAAAAAACTGGGAACCGTTGTGCTGCTAGATGCCTCATACGACTGGATCTATCATCGTCTCAGCACCGCCAAAAACGCCAAAAACAAACTGGCCAAACGTCCCCTCTTCGCTGAACCGAAAAAAGCCAAGAAGCTCTATGCCCAACGGGAAAAGGCCTACAAAGAGGTAGCCGATCTGGTAGTCAATGTGGAAGGGAAAAGCCTGGAGGAAGTTTTGGAGGAGATCTGGAAAGGAGTCGAAAGCTTCGCTTCCGAGTGAATAATTAATAGTGAATAGTTAATAATTTCGGTTCACTCTTCACTCTCCTTCTCTCGCTGTTCGATGCCTTTGTAGACGGCGGTGAGAATTCCGAAAACGATCATGGTGGTGAAGAGGCATTTCGGGGCCTGACGGTTCATCCCGCCTCCGCCTTGAAAGATATGAATGATCAGGGCTATCCAGATGCCGACGGCGGCGAGAGCGACGCCCCTTTTGAACCAGCGATATCGGCTATTTTCTTCTTGTTTTTCTGTCGAGCTCATAGCGGCTATTTTAACCTATTTTGTTATAATTCTCCCACTTTTCCGGAAAGGAAACGATGCAGGATTTTGAAAGCTTCCTGGCGGCCAATCTCCCCCAGGTGGAGACCTTCCATCCCGAATACAACGAAGCGCTTCAGTCGATGATACTGGCCGGGGGTAAACGCTTTCGGCCCCGTCTGCTGCTGGGGATAGTCCGTGCCTATGCTCCGCTGCTGCTGGAGTCGGCGATGATGCCGGCGTTGGCGCTGGAGATCTTTCATACCTACTCCCTGATCCATGACGACCTGCCGGCCATGGACGATGCGCGGCTGCGCCGCGGGCATCCGACCCTTCATACCCGCTTCGACGAAGCGCTGGCGATCCTGGCGGGGGACGCTCTCAATACCCACGCTTTCGAGCTGCTGGCCCGCAGTCCCTTTCGGCCTGATGTACGGATCGAGCTGGTCCGGATCCTGGCCGAAAACGGCGGCAGCGGCGGGATGGTCCTGGGGCAGGCGATCGATCTGCGTTTCGAAAACGAGCCTCTGACGTTGGAGCAGGTGATCGAACTTCATCGCAACAAGACCGCCAAACTGATCGCCGCCGCTCTGGAGATGGGGGCGGTGATCGTGGGGCTGGATCCTCAGATCCGCCGGGAGCTTTACGACTACGGGATCGAACTGGGGCTCTTGTTCCAGGTTCAGGATGACATCCTGGATGCAACCCAGAGCCCCGAAGAGGCGGGCAAACCGACAGGAAATGACAGTGAAAAGAACAGCTTCGTCACGCTGTTGGGGTTGGAGGGGGCTTTGGCCTATGCCGATGGACTCTCGGAAAGTCTAGAAGAGCGCTTTGATGTCTTTGATGAACCGATCCGTCGGGAGCTGGGGCGGATGATTCGGCGTTATCTCCACCGGCACCGGCAGGCGCTCGACTGAGCCCAAAAGTGCCGTAGGGTGCGTTCTGTCCATACTGTCGCCGAGTGCGTCGATGGATAGACCCCACCCTAGGGCGGGACAACGACGACAAACGAAGGATGAACCATGTCGAACGAAATGCGTAAAAAGATGGCGGATACGATTCGCTTCTTGGCGGCGGATATGATCCAGAAGGCCAATAGCGGACACCCCGGTGCCCCCATGGGTCTGGCGGATATCGCGGTGGTGCTCAGCGAGCATCTGCGCCACAACCCCAAAAATCCCCACTGGCTCAACCGGGACCGCCTGGTCTTTTCCGGCGGGCACGCCACGGGGCTGATCTACAGCCTCCTCTATCTTTGGGGTTACGATCTGAGCATGGAGGATCTCAAGAACTTCCGTCAGCTGGGCTCCAGAACCCCCGGCCATCCCGAGTACGGCCACACCCCCGGCGTGGAGATCACCACGGGTCCCCTGGGCCAGGGGGTGGCCAACGCGGTGGGCTTTGCCATGGCCGAGGCCTATACCGCCCGCCTGGTCAACTCTCCTACCTGCAAGCTCATCGACCACAAAGTCTACTGCTTCTGCGGCGACGGGGATCTGGAAGAGGGGATCAGCTACGAAGCCTGCGCCCTGGCAGGGCGTTTCGGGCTCAAGGATCTGATCCTGATCTATGACAGCAACCACATCACCATCGAAGGGGAGACCTCCATCGCCTGGAACGAAGATATCGAAAAGCGTTTCGAAGCCCAGAACTGGAAGGTCCTCAAGATCAACGGCCACTGCTACGATGAGATCGACGCGGCACTCAACGAAGCCAAGGCGAGCGACCGTCCCACGATCATCGTCGCCAACACCATCATCGGCCGCAAGGCGGTGGGCCTGGAAGGCAATCATGAAGTCCACGGCGCGCCCCTGGGTGAAGAGGTGATCAAGGTCTCCAAGGAAAAAGCCGGCTTCCCCGCCGATGAGAGCTTCTATGTCCCCGAGGATGTGCTGCTGCGTTTCCGCTGCGCCGTGGAACAGGGAGAGCTCTACGAAAAAGAGTGGCGCCATCTGCTCAAGCAGGCCCCCTATGCCGAGCAGAACGAAGCGCTGGAGCGGCTGCTCAACCCCGACTTCGATGCCATCGACTGGCCCGATTTCAGCGAGACCGAAGCGGTCGCGACCCGGGACAGCAACGGGCAGATCCTCAATGCCATCGCCAAAGCGATCCCCGGATTTATCGGCGGGAGTGCCGACCTGGCTCCGTCCAACAAAACCTACCTCAAAAACATGGGGGATTTCCCCGAAGGCAAAAACCTCCACTTCGGGATCCGGGAGCATGCCATGGGGGCCATGACCAACGCCATGGCACTCTACGGCACCGTCATCCCCTTCAACGCCACCTTCTTCGTCTTCAGCGACTACCAGAAGCCCGCCGTGCGGATCGCGGCCCTCTCGGGCATCCGCAACTTCTTCGTCTGGACCCACGACAGTATCGGCGTGGGCGAAGACGGTCCGACGCATCAGCCCATCGAGCAGCTGAGCCAGTTCCGGGCCCTGCCGGACTTCTACGTCTGGCGCCCGGCGGACGCCACCGAAAACGTGGAAGCGTGGAAAGCGGCCCTGAAGCTGGACAAGCCCCAAGCTTTTGTATTGAGCCGCCAGAAGCTCAAGACCCTCAAACCGACCCGGGATTTCGGCGAGGTGGCCCGGGGGGCCTACATTGTCAAAAAGCGGGAAAACGCCGTGCTGACGATCATGGCCAGCGGTTCGGAGCTGATGCCCTCTCTGCAGGCCGGCTGCTTTTTGGAAAAAATGGGGATTGCCGCCAACATCGTCTCGGTCCCCTGTTTCGATCTTTTTGAGGAGCAGGATGAAGCCTACAAACAGGCGGTGATCGATCCGGCCACCAAGGTGCTGGCCGTCGAAGCGGCCCGGGGGATCGAATATTACAAGTACGCCGACGAGGTACTGGGGATGGAGAGCTTCGGTGCCTCGGGCCCTGGCGGGGAGCTCTTCAAGCACTTCGGCTTCACGATCAAAAACATCAAGGCTCGCGCCGCCGCTTTGGTGGGTGCCGAGAACAAACCTGTCTCCATCGAAGGGGTGGGGGAGGCCTGAGCCTCCGCGATATTACAATGACCCTCCAAGAAAAACAGGCGTTCAAAAAGACGATCGAAGAGCAGATCGAAGCGCTCAGCGTTGAATTGGCGCAGATCGAAAAGGCTCTTTACCCGGAACGGGGCGAAGGACCCTCCGACAAAGTAGCCCATCTCAATTTCAAACTCGATCAAAGTATCCAGATCCAACGTCACCGGGAAGCCACCAAGCGCCTCAACCGTCTCAAGGAGGCCTATCGCCGCATCGACCGGCCCGACTACGGCCTTTGCCGGGAGTGCGAAGAGCCGATCCCCCTTGAGCGGCTGAAGCTCATGCCCGAGTCGCTCTACTGTGTCGATTGCATGAACGAACTGGGACTTTGATCGCCAAGTTCTTTTTGCTCCATCCCTTCTAATTTACCGCACAAACATTTGATAAAAAAATGATATCCGGTACCGTCATGCCTTTTTTCCCGGATCATAGAAACGGAGCAGGAGGTGTTTGTGTATGATAAAATTGATCAAAATAACAGATGCTGAAAAAAAGAGGAAAGGAGGATAGAGATGCAAAGGATATTTTGGATTGCGGGGATGGCTGTTATCCTTTTGAATGCGCAGAGTCCCGCGTTCAAAAAATACGATGTTTCCAGTGGAGAGGTTCTCTATAAGGTTACGGAGACTCAAAAGCTCGGAGGGGAAAGTCGCACCTATAAAGGGAGCAAAAGAGTGCTTTTCGACCGATACGGCTATCGGGAGCTAATTGAAGAGAAGGGAAGATGGCATCCCGGGGAAAAAGAGGGACATACGCTCACATTGCGGGTGGGGACGCAGAGCTGGATCGTCGATTTTGAGAGCCGGATGATCCTCGAAAGCGAAGTTCCGGGTATGAAAGGGATCCTTCGGTCGGCCCACGGTGATCTCTATCGGATGGCAATGCGGCTTCGAGAGCAAATAGGTGAAAAACCCGACGGCAATGCGACGGTAGGGGGATATCCTTGCCGAATTTGGATTTCTCCGCAGATACGGGAGTGCCTTGACCGGGGGGTGAGCCTTCGGTTGGATCGGAACATAGCAGGCGATCACCGTGTCGAAGAGGCCCAACAAGTTCATTTAGGAGGTACTGTCCCCGACACGGCCTTCAAGCTACCTGACTTCCCCAAGGTGCAATTGCCGGGTTTAAACACGGAGTCGTCGGGGGCGGGAAGGTCTAAAACGGAATCCGAGAAGGTAAAGAGCAAGAAAGAAGCTCGACAGAGTATGGAAGATATCCGAAAACGTTTGCTTGAGAAAAAGAAGATTTTTGTCGAGACCAGGGATTGTGTCTCCCAAAGTCACACTCTTTCGGCTATCAACGCATGTATCAGGCGTTTCAGCAAAGCAATGGGAGAATCATTTGATCCGGTCAAAACCTGGGATGAAAAGCAACGCAAAGAGGCGCTGGATTCTATCGAGACCTTTATTCATTCTATTGATTGTGGAATAAAAGCCGAAAATCACGAAGCACTTCAACACTGCGGTTCTGATCTCTCCAGGCTCTACTGAGGCGCGTTGCGAAGGAACACTCAGTTCTTTTTGAGCATCTTGCCCCGGATCTCATCTTCGTCGAGGAGTTCTTTGTCATATTTGATGACCATCATCCCCTCGGTTTCGTTGACGTAGAGATCGTTGATACCGGGCTCTTTTTTCAGTGCCTCAAGCTTGTTGCGGTCATAATGTTCGGTATCGAGATAGAGGGTGCCCCGCAGGCCCGGGTTGCGCATTTTGGCGATCCAGATTGCCCAGAAGATCGAGACGACCAGGACGGTCACGGCCACACCGGCGACGCTCCAGTGGGCGAAGATCCAACCGGCTAGCGTAGCCCCCACGCCCATGCCGATATAGGCGAAGGTGTTGGCGACGCCCAAGGCGGCTCCTTTTTGGTGGGCTTTGGCAAATTTGCTGACGAAGCTCTGCAGCAGCGGTTCGAACATATTGAAGCCGATGAAGAAGAAGACGACGCCTGTTCCGAAAAGCCAGAGGGAAGGGGCGAAGCCCATCAGGAGGAAGGCGATGGCGATAAAGGCGATAGAGGCGAGGAAGACCTCTTTGCCTTTGTTGTATTTCTCTCCGAAGACGGCGGAGGGTCCCATGGCGATGATCCCGAAGAAGACCGCCGGCAGATAGACCTTCCAGAACTCTCCCATGGGAAGGTGGAATTTGCTCTTGAGGACCAGAGGAATCAGGAAAAAAGCAATCGCCATGGTGGAGCTGTGGAAGAGGAAGGTAATGTACATCCGGACCAGATCCTTGTCTTTGAAGACGTGACGGACTTTGGCCTCCTCTTCGGCGAAGCTGTGGGTGATCTTGGGCGGTTCGGGGACGACGGTAAAGAGCAGCACGATGGAGAGCAGCGCCATGCCCGCCGTCAGGTAGAAGAGGAAGGGCACTCCGTCGGGCAGTCCTCCGATAATGGGTCCGATGACCATGGCGGCGGTGAAGGCCAAAGCGATGACCATCCCCATGATTGCCATGGCGTGGGCCCGCTCCTCTTCGCGGACGTGGTCGGAGATCATGGCGATGATGACGGCGCCGATGGCTCCGGCTCCCTGGAGGAAGCGGCCCACAAGCAGGGTGTAGATATCGGTGGCCATCCCCGCCATGACGGAGCCGGCGGCGAAGATTAGCAATCCGATGAGGATCGCCTTTTTCCGGCCGATCCGGTCACTGAGGCTCCCGAAAGGAACCTGAAAGGCCGCCTGGGTGAAGGCGTAGCCTCCTACCGCCAGACCCACTAGGGTCGGGGTGGCGCCGGGGAGGTCCTTGGCGTAGGCGGAGAGGACGGAGATGACGACAAAAAGGCCCAGAAAACGCAGGCCGATGATGAGGCTCAAATGCCAGGTTTTTGCGATAATCGCTTTCATAGGGGCGTATCCTTTGATAGGGTATAATCCGAAGAGGATCCCTCGAAAAGGGAGCATACGGACCGATAAACTTTGCTGATGAAAATATTCAATGAATTTGAGATATTTCCGTCAATGAACGAGAAATTATAGTCCCAAGATGATTAAAGAAGGTTAATGCCATGCAGTGGATACTGGCGACAGGAAATCGGGGGAAGCTCCGGGAGTTCAGAGAGGCTTTCGGCCCGGAACTGAAAGGGGTTGACGAGGTATTCCCTTCGGTACCGGAGATCGAAGAGAATGCCGATAGCTTTGCCGGTAATGCCCTCATCAAAGCACGGGCGATCTATGAGGCGCTGGGGCCGGATTTCCTGGTCATCAGCGATGATAGCGGGATCTCGGTCCCCCTGCTGGGGGGTGCCCCGGGGATCTATTCGGCCCGCTATGCCGGCGAGGGGGCTGATGATCGGCAGAATCTGAACAAGCTGATCGATGAGCTCAAGGCAAGAGAAGTGAGCCGGACTCCCGCCTACTATACGGCGGCGATTGCCGTAGTCGGCGCTCTGGGCGAGTATGTGGTGCATGGCTGGATGCATGGCGAAGTGATCGACGAAGCACGGGGGGAGAAGGGTTTCGGCTACGATCCGATTTTCATCCCCGAGGGGTACGACCGGACCCTGGGAGAGCTGGAGGAGGAGGTCAAAGCCGCCATTTCTCACCGCTCACAGGCGATCGAACTGGTTCGGCCGATTTTGGAACTTCTGCGGCGAAAGGAAGCGCAATGAGAGAAAAATTTATGAGAGATCTGCAGCGGCTCTATGATGAGTTGAGTCGGCGCCAGGAGCTCCTGGGTGATTATATGGCGATTCTGAAGGGCGGAGAGCATCCCGAGGCGACGGAGAAGGTAGAGAGTCTGTTGCGGCTTCTGGAGCTGCCCAAGACGCCCGAGACGATGATGGCGGCCCTGACGCGACTGGTCAATCTGCGGGAAGATGCCCTGGAGCAGGTCTTGCGACAGCAGGGGTTCACGGACGAGGAGATTATCACCGCCAAGGAGAAGGCCTACTTCTTTGTCAGCGACTTCTATCTGGACCGTTTCGAATCGCTGATCGTCTGGATCGAGGAGGAGGGGTTGCTGACGCCTTTTTATCGGGCGTTGATTGCCGGGGTGCATGCCGTGGGGCAGGCGATGACCCGCTGGCAGAACGGCTGGACCTCCCATATCATTCACGGGATCAATCGGGAGCTGTTGCAACTCTTTGAAGGAGATGAAGAGAAGATTTTCGAAATGCTCCGGGAAAAGCAGCTCCTCGATCTCCACGAAGGGAAAGAGGCGGATCGCTGCTATTCGGTTTTGGTGGCCGATTCGGGAGGCTACCGTCGGGTGAGCTACGCCGAAGCTTTCCGGGAGGAGATCCGGGAGGTGGAGGCGGCGCTTGATATGCTCCTGGAGACCCTCAGGGAGTTGGAGGATGAGGTCTTCGGGCAAAAGGAGGAGTGGTTACGCTATTTCGAGAGTCTGCGGGAAGCCTTTCTCCACACCGAACCGGATGAACTGGTGCGCTACTGGTCCCAGGTGGATCGGGCCTGGATGAAGATCAGGACGCCGCTGCAGGTGGGGCATCCCCTGGAGTACTACGAAGACCACTATCGCAAAGCGGTTGCCCTGGAGTGGGATCTGCGGGTCGTCAATCCGCAGCTGCAGTCTTCGGTGAAAGTGCCGCAGCAGCTGCGGGCCTTTGCCGCGCATCTTGCCGTAGAGCTGGGGCTGGAGGCGGAACGAATCTTCGCCAAAAACATTGACCAGATCGAGCGGACGCAGCTCTATATCGGCCGTCCCATGCTCTACTATGCCGCGGAGTTCAACGGCCTCTTCTCGGCCCAGGTGGTTCCCAACGACGAACAAGTCTCTTCTGAGCTGGGCAAAAAGATCTTCGCCTATGCCGATTTCGTCCGTCAGTCCCAGCGGGACAAGCCGGTGATGGCCCTGAGCCTGGAAGCCTTCGGCGAGGCGTTTGTCCGGCGTCGACGGGCCCTGCTGGAGGATGCGCCCCGCTGGATGCGGCTCTACGAGATTGCCACCATCGGGCACGAATACGGGCACATTCTCTGGATCGACAGCGAGACCGAGGTGCAAATGAACCGTCGGGGACAGTTCAAAAACATCGAAGAGTTCAAAGCGACCACCGGAGGGTTGATGGCCTTTTTCGAGTACGAAGAGGCTTCTCTGCGAACCGACGTCATGGAAGATCTCATCTCTCGGGCGGTAGGGCTGATGGCCTGGCGGGAGGTGGGAGAGGTGCTTCCCTACTACTGCGAAGGGTTGATCCATCTGGAGATCCTCTACCGCAGTCGGGCGGTCGATTTCGACGGTGTCCGGGTGCGGATCGATCCGGAAGCCTACGACGCGATGAAGGCAGGCTATATCCGCGCTTATCGTGAATTAGCCGAACACTATGTCCACAAGCGTGATGCGGCGGATTATCTGAGTTGTTATGCCCGGAAAGAGGGGGCGCATTATTTGCCGGTGACTCCGGCGGTCCGAGATTTCGTCGAGAGCTATTATCAACGCTATCTGGAGATCGGACAGAAGGTGGCGGTTTTTGAATGAGGAACGTTTTGGGAACTAGTAACGAGTAACGAGTAACTAGAAACCGAGAGCTGCTTAGCTGTGTAGCGTGGGATTGCCATCCCACGAATGGATTGAACATTGAGAATTTTTGGAGGTGGGACTTCAGTCCCGCAATGATATTAGAGCCCTCTGAAAAACCCTGTCATTCCGGACCCGATCCGGAATCCAGGGTTAAAAATACCCATGAAACCGTGGATGCTGAATCGAGTTCAGCATGACGAAATCGAATCTTTCCGGTTTTTCATAGGGCTCATTTGCAATGTAAGATAATAAACTTGGAACCAATTACAAACGACAAAGAGGGGCGAAGCCCCGTTCAAACGACTAACGACAAATTTCTCTCCTGGTACCTCGAAAACGGCCGTCACGATCTGCCCTGGCGGCGGACGAAGGATCCCTACCGGATCTATCTGAGTGAGATCATGTTGCAGCAGACCCAGGTCGCTACGGTGCTGGAGCGGTTCTATTTTCCTTTTCTGGAGCGTTTCCCGACACTCAGGGATGTGGCCGAGGCGGAAGAGGAGGCGGTGCTCAAGGCCTGGGAGGGGCTGGGGTACTACAGCCGGGCCCGTAACCTCCACCGTACGGCCCGTCTGACGGGGGGCAGGCTTTCCGAGACGGCCAAGGAGTTGGAGAAGCTGCCCGGGATCGGGCGTTCCACGGCCCGGGCCATCGCCTGTTTCGCCTACGGCGAAGCCCTGCCGATCCTCGACGCCAATGTCCGGCGTATCCTCTACCGCTATTACCGTCGGCGTCAGGCGACGGAACGGGAGCTCTGGCGGATGGCCCAGCGGCTTTTCGATCCGGAACACGCCTACGAGTGGAACCAGGGGATGATGGATCTGGGGGCGACGGTTTGCACCCCCAGGGCTCCCCGCTGCGAGGGATGCCCTCTGGCGGAGAGCTGCAGGGGCCGGGCGCATCCGGAGCGCTATCCGGCTCCGAAAAAACGGGCGGCTCCTCCGCTACGCCGTCGCAGGATTCTGCTCCATCAGCACGAGGGTGCCTGGGCGATGCAGCGGAGCCGTGAGCGTTTTCACGGCGGGCTTTGGCACTTTCCCCAGACGGAGGCGACGGTGGAGGGGGAGCATCTGGGCAATCTGCGCCAGAGCTACAGCCACTTCACCCTGGAGGCTGAAGTGTGGCGGGTACCGTCGCTGCCGCCGGGGCTTTCCAAAGAGGTGACCTACCATTCTCCCGAAACGATCGAGTCTGCCCCTCTCGGGGGGATCGATCGGAAAGTCTTTGTCGTTTACATTCGTTGACAATCCCTTCACAGCGCATTGACACAGCTCTCCTATCATTACAGTATCCCCTTCCCGAATCGGGCAGAGGAAATTTAAAAACCACCAATCGACGCACCTGGCACACTTTCTAGTGCCCAGATTGGTAGAAAAGGATCGACAATGAAAAAAGGAAAAGCAATCAGAATCATGACCGCCGCGACACTGGGACTGGCTACTGCTGCCTATGCCGGGCAGGGGATGGGACCCGGAAAAGGTCAGGGCATGGGCCCAGGGATGGGCCAGGGGATGCAGGCCGGAGCGGGGCAGTGCGGAAACCGGGGAATGAAACAGGGCCACGGCATGGCCAGGGGCATGCAGCGACAGGGGATGCGGGCTGCCATGATGCACCGGGTCATGAGCCAGCTGGATCTGACTGACGAGCAGAAAAAGCAGATCCGTCTGATCCGGCTGGAGGCGAAGAAGGAGCGGATCGAAGCAAGAATTGCACGTGTCAAACAGGGGAAAGGCCCCGGAATGCATCGCGGAAAGGGAGGCCGCAGCGCCATGGATCTCTCCCGCTTCATGACGCCGGAGAGTTTCGACAAAGCCGCGTTCAAAAAAGCGATGCAGGAGCGCTGGGCGGCACGGGAGAAGATGCGACAGCAGCGGCAGGCCGAGCGGCTGGACCGGATGGCCGATCGCATGGAGAAGGTCTTCAAGGTCCTGACCCCCGCCCAGCGTGAAAAGCTGATAAAATTGTCCCAGAAGAACTGAGCGCCCGGAAGGAAGCAGACCCTGACGGGAAAAGGGAGATGCGGTGGCGAAAGTGCTGATGGTGGAGGATGATCCGGAGATCACCGAACTGCTGGAGGAGTATCTGGCCCGTTACGGAATCGAGCTCTTCAGCGTCCGCTCCCCGACGGTAGGGCTGGAGAAGCTGACGACGGAGCGTTACGATCTGATGCTGGCGGATCTGGGCCTTCCGGAGATGGACGGACTGGAGCTCTGCCGCCGGGTCAAAGAGCGCTATCCCCAGCTGCCGATCATCGTCTCCACCGCCCGGGCC
>NZ_WFQN01000157.1 GCF_015487065.1 Nitratifractor sp. | reverse complement strand
CCGAGACCCTGGCCAGGGACCTGGAGCACCTGAGCCGCAGCCATGAGGTGCAAAAAGGGGCGCTTTTTGACCAGTTCCCCCATACGGAGCATATGGAGAGCGGGGTCTTTCTTCGAGTGAGGAATGGAGGGAACTAGTAACTGAAACGTTTGTGTAGCGTTGGATTGCCATTCCACAAAAACCCAATAATTGAAGAGGAGGAAATAAATGAAACGAATCATGATCGCGGCGCTGGTTTCTATGGGTGTTTTGTCGGCCCGGGGGGCACAGACGGCGTCAACCTCCTGCTGGGATCGGGCGATGACTCAGGGGGCGATGAACATGTGTGCGTCAGGGGATTTCCAGGTGGCCGATAAAGAGCTCAACCGGATCTATCGGGAGATTCTCAAACGGTATCGAAAGTACCCCCGATTCATCCGGGCGCTCAAAAAGGCCCAGAAAGCCTGGATCACCATGCGGGATGCCCAGATCGAGATGGCCTATCCCGGGTATCTGGAACACCCCGAGGAGTATGGTTCGGTCCTACCCATGTGCATCGCCAATCTCAAAGCCTCGCTGACCGAGGAGCGGATCAAGTTTTTGAAACAGTGGCTCAATCCCAAACAGGAAGAGGGGGATGTGTGCGCTTTTTGGAAGCCGTAGAGTCGCCACGATACATGAGTAGATATTGAAAAGGAGAGAGTATGAAAGAGGATGAAAACCCATCTAGCCCCTTCGCCCCGACGCCGAAGCCCCCGTATTACGCGGTGATCTTTACCAGTGTCCGCAACGAAGGGGATCAGGGATACGCCCAAATGGCCGCACGGATGGTGGAATTGGCTGAAAAGCAGGAGGGACTCCTGGGAGTTGAGAGCGCCCGGGAGGAGATCGGGATCACCGTCTCCTATTGGCGGGATCGGGAATCGATCGAGCGGTGGAAAGCCGATGCCGAGCATCGGATCGCCCAGAAGTACGGCAAAGAGAAATGGTACGCCGCATATAGGATCCGCATCGCCAAAGTGGAAGAGGAGAAACGATTTGAAAAAAAATGAGAAAACCCCTAACGATCAATCCTCCATTCTCCATTCTCCATCCTCAATTCTTTTCCCCCTTTCGGTGAAAAACGACTTCGTCTTCAATCCCTCTCCCCGGGATTTCACCGTCGAGGAGATCCCGCTTTACGAATTTAGCGGCAGCGGTGAGCATCTGATCGTGCAGGTGCGCAAAAAGGGGCTGAGTACCTGGGAACTGACCGATCTGCTCAGCAACCGCTTCGGGATCCCGAGGCGGCAGATCGGCTACGCCGGGCTCAAGGACAAACACGCTCTGACGACCCAGTATCTCTCCTTGCCCGCGTCGGTGGAGAAAGAGCTGGAAAAATTTGAACACGAGGGGGTCAAAATCCTGGAGACGACCCGCCACGAGAACAAACTCCGTGTCGGCCACCTCAAAGGGAATCGTTTTCGCCTCCGCTTCAAAAAGGTGCTGGGAGTCCAGAAGGAGAAGATCGACCGGGTCCTGGACTGGATCGAAGCATACGGAATGCCCAACTACTTTGGCGAACAGCGCTTCGGAACCGAAGGAAACAACTGGCAGGAGGGAAAGGCCATTGTGGAGGGGAAACTCCGTATCCGGGAGCGCAAAATGCGGGAGTTCCTCGTGAGTGCTTATCAAAGCAAACTTTTCAACAACTGGCTCAGCCGCCGTATCGGGATCAACCGATTGCTGGAAGAGTTTAGTGAAAGTGAAGTGGAAGGGATCGAGAAACTCCCGGCCGACACGCTGGCAGGAACGAAAGAGCAGGAACATTTTTTCAAGATCCTGGCGGGAGACTGGATGATGCACTACCCCTACGGCCGGCTCTTCGTCGCTGAGGACCTGGCCTCCGAAGCGGCCAAATTCGCCGCCAAAGACCGCTGCCCCACGGGACTGCTGCCGGGCAAAAAAGTCAAACGTTCTCTGAATCCCGCACGGATAATCGAACGGGAATATGACGACGAGCGGATCGCCGAGCAAGGCAGCCGTCGCTACGCCTGGGTCTTTCCCGAGGATATCGGGCGCCGATACGTTCCTGAGAAGGCCCACTACGAACTGAGCTTCACTCTTCCAAAAGGGAGCTACGCCACGGTGCTGGTGGCGATGCTCAAAGGGGAATTTAACTAGTAACGAGTAACTAGGAATGAGGAATGAGGAACCGAAAGGGTGGTGTAGTGTGGGATTGCGATCCTACGAAAGGGTGAATGGTGAGTGGTGAATGATGAATAGTTTCGGTTGGTGTTGATTTGCAACGCGGATTTTTGGAAGCGGGACTTCAGTCCCGCAAACTATCGACTAGTGACTTGAAGATCGAAACGATTCTTCGGTGAGGGTTAGATCACCCCTTCGTCAGAGAAGCTGAAGTATCCCTCCGGGCTCAAAATCACGTGGTCCAGCAGTTCGATCCCGACCAGATTGCCCACCTCACGGAGCCGATCGGTGACGGTGCGGTCGGCTCGGCTGGGCTCCAGGGTGCCGCTGGGGTGGTTGTGGGCGACGATGATGCCGGCGGCCCGATCGGCGATGGCATCAGCGTAGACTTCCCGAGGATGGACCAGAGACTGGGTGAGGGTGCCGATGGAGACGATTCGCGTCTCGATGACCCGTGAGGCTCCGTCGAGGGTGATACTCAGAAAGTGTTCCTGTGCTTTGCCGGCGTAGGGGCGCAGCTCATCGTAGACGTCGGCCGCCGAGAGGATTCGGCGCCGTTCTTTGAGCAGAAATCGTCGGGAGAGTTCAATGGCGGCCAGGATCTGGGAAGCCTTGGCGGTACCCAGGCCGTGGATCTGGGTGAGACGCTCCAGGTCCAGTCCCTCGAAATCCTTTTCCATCATCGCCGCGATCTCCCGGGCCAGCTTCCGCACATCCTTTCCCGGGATCCCCGACCCCAGCAGTACAGCCAGCAACTCGTCGTTTTTGAGCGCCTGGGGGCCTCGGGCGGCCAGTTTCTCTCTCGGCTTGTCGAAAGGGTGCATATGAGAGATGGCGGTCATAGTGCTTCTCCTTATTCTCAAGTGCTCTGATAGGTGTCTGGTCATCCGGAACCTGTTTCAGGATCCAGGGTTTAAACCGTGGATTCCGGATCAAGTTCGGAATGACGGGATTTGTCCAGAACACTCTAATGCAATTTAGGAGATATTCTGACATGTTCAGTACAAAAGCTGAGACTTGATGTCATTTTGTCATGTCAGAGGAAGTACAGGAGTGTGAGACTCTGTGTCAGTAGAGAATCTTGTCCTCTTTTTCGTCCCAGAATTTCAGGACTGAATCGCATCTCGGATCGGGCCGATGGAGGAAGGGGATGGGATCGGGCCGCTTTCCGGTGATGATCTCGGTGATGAACTGGTCGTCGAAGCCGATCTCGGCCGCCTGGGCCTTGGTGTTGCAGTAGACGACCCGGTCGAGGTGGGCCCAGTGGATCGCCGAAAAGCACATCGGGCAGGGCTCTCCCGTGCAGTAGAGCTCGCAGCCGTCCAGGTGAAAGCGCTCCAGGACCTTGCCCGCCTGCCGGATCGCCAGAATCTCGGCATGGGCGGTGGGATCGTTACGACGGATTACCTCGTTGTGAGCCGTCGCGATGACTTCTCCCTGATGGACGATGACGGCACCGAACGGACCGCCGTGATTGGCTACCACTCCTTTACGGGCCTCTTCGGCGGCCAGTTGCAGATACTCTTCGATAGCTTTATCCATTTTCATAAAAGCCATTATAACTTCATCGTTTCCAGGCTTTGAACCGGAGCCGTACATAGTCGATGACCCATCCCTTCTCCGGGTCATAGAAACTCTCCCGCAAAATCATGCGGCACTCTTCGAGAAAGATCACCTTCTGTTCAGGGCTGAGATGTCCGATGATGCCGTTGGCGAAGATCTCCAGCCAGTAGCGCACGTCCTCCATCGGGGTGGGGCGGGGGATCAGATCGATCCACTCCACTTTGAAGCCTTCCGCTTCGAGGATTTCCCGGTAGCTTTGGGGCGCGGGAAAGTACCAGGGGATATCGGGCTCTCCGAATTCCGGATGTCGGGCGAAGACCTCCTTGATAGCGGCGACGATGTGTGCCACGTTACCGGCACCCCCGAATTCCGCGACGAAACGGCCGCCGGGCTTGAGGGAGGTGGCGATGTTCCGGACAGCTTCCCTGGCCTGAGGGATCCAGTGAAGGACGGCATTGGAAAAGACGGCGTCGAACTTCACCCGCCAAGGAAGAGATTCGGTCAGAGAAACTTCATAGGCTTCGAGACCCTTTTCTCTGGCTTTTTGAACCATTTCGGGGCTCTGATCTACCCCGATCACCCGAGCGCCCCGACGCATGATCTCCAGAGTGAGGCTCCCCTCGCCACATCCGGCATCGAGGATCATTTCTCCTTTTCTTGGATCGAGGAGATTCACGAGGGGCGAGGCGAGCTTGTAGACAAAGTCGGTGTGTTTGCTGTAGCTGTCCGGGTTCCATTGGTTGCTCTTTTTCTTCGGTTGCATAGTATATTCCTTCTTATCGTATCATACGTCGAATGGACGGATCTATCAGTCAAAAAACCGGAAATATTTTTTCGGGATCGAATAGAAAGACCGGTTTTTCAGGTAAAGCTTGTAGGAAATCGGTAAATCAGGAAGCGCAGTGTAGGGGAAGAAGCAGGAGAGCAGTATATCTGTGGGTGTCGTGGTGGCGATAATTGACTGTTCGCATTTGCTCTCCTTTTCAATTGATACTGTGAAAGTCTATCAGATTATCGGTCGGTGGTCAAAGCAGGAATGATTCCGTGATGACAAATGGCTCGAAAAAATCGATTATTATGATCTTCTTTATAAGAATTATGGGTATAATTTATCTTCAAACAAACAGAGTCTGAAATCTGACAAAAGAGGAAAATACCAACGATGAGTCTTCTCGATATCCCCGTCCTGGCAATGATCTTTGCCGTTACCTTCACCGTGGCGGTGCTTTTTCTGCTTCGCTATTGGGTTCCCCGCCGTAATGCTTCGCTCTTCGTGACCGTTGCTTCGAATCGCCCCACACAATACGGTACCGGCCCTACCCTGAATGTGGGGGATGATCTGAAGGCCTTCAAAGAGTGGAAATATCGGGAGATGATGGAAAAGCTACTGCACCTCAAGCACAAAATCTATCTGGAGAGTGAGCTGCTCGATCATCATACGGCGGGGGGGCAGCGAATACAGATGGATCCCAGCAGTGCCCAGCAGGCGATTGCCATGTCGATGGCTTCCGAATTCGGTCAACTCGCTTCCTCGTTGAAAGAGAAGCGCAAGGATGCGGGGGTCTCTTGGCTCAAAGCGATCGTATGGAGCTTGATCGGAGCTCTCCTTTATACGCTGATTTTCGGAGGGATCGTTTCGCTGACGACGCAGGGAGAAGCTATGGAACAGCTCCGGGCGATGGTCCCGGTCTTTCTGACGGGCTTGGGGCTTGTCATTGCTGTTTCTGCTTACTTCGGCAGCCGTTCCTGGTCGGATTATTACACGATTCAAACGATCGAAAGCGAGCTGAAGCAGATGAAAAAGAAAGCGGATCCCTTTCTTGCCTTCAACGGCATCCAGGTCGAGGATCTCGATTAGACCCCGCCGCCTATTCAGAGACTCTTCTTCATTATTTTATAAATTACTTCTTACTTCACAAACGGTTCACTTTTCCTCTCTAAAATCTCAATATCCCAATGCTACAAGGAGTCAGAGATGAAAAAGATTCTTTTCTTACCGATATTGGCTGCGGTTTCGCTTTTCGGCGGTTCGTTTAGTTGGCACGAGAGTGTGAAAGTGGTCCGAAGCAAACCGATCTATCGTACGGTGACGATCCGTACTCCTTATCAGGTGTGCTGGTGGAGAAATGTTCCGGTTTGTCGGGAGAATCTTAACACACCGGCAGCCGCTCTCATCGGCAGTGCCGCTGGCGGGGTACTTGGACATCAGATCGGTAAGGGTCACGGCAAAGAAGCGGCGACGATCGGCGGAGCGGTGGTCGGTGCTTTGGTAGGAGCCAATCTGGCTGAACAGAATTGCCGGGTTGTTTACCGCAGACGGCGGGTCTGTGAAACCCGATACAAAACCCATACCGAGCGTCGCCTTCTTCGATACAAAAATATCGCCTGGTACCGTGGACATCGCATCGTCAAATTCAGTCAGCGGCCTTTGCATTGGATCGATGTAAAAGTGCGGGCGGAATATTAGGGAACTAGTAACTAGTAACGAGTAACTAGAAACCGATAGAGACTTGCAGGCGGGACTTCAGTCCCATATTATCCGATTGAATGTTCTTAAAAAAACTCCGTCAGGGGAACAACCTTCTCACACTTTTCCTCCAGGTCTTTGACCCAGATCGTGCCGTTGGACAGCTCGTCCTCTCCGATCACGGCGCAGTAGCGTGCTCCGACTTTGTCGGCCCCTTTGAGGTGGGCTTTGAGACTCTTGGGGGTGTACTCGACGACGGTCTTCTCTCCGGCTTTCCGCTGTTGGTGGGCCAGTTCTAGGAGCTTCTCCACCGCTTCGGGGAGCATGGCGCCCAGGTACCAGCCTTCCCGGGATTTTTCGGGCATCTGTACCAGCTCCATGATCCGCTCGATCCCGATGGCGAAACCGATCCCCGGGGT
>NZ_WFQN01000156.1 GCF_015487065.1 Nitratifractor sp. | reverse complement strand
TTCCGCCAGAGCCCGGGTCTCTTCACGCCCGCGGGAGGTCATAATGACAAACTCTTCCCCGCCCCAACGTCCCAGAAAATCCTCCGGACCTTCCACTTCCCGCAACAAACGCGCCACCTCCACGAGCATTTGATCGCCCACCATATGGCCGTATTGATCGTTGATCTTTTTGAAATGGTCCAGATCAAAGAGAATCAAACAGAGTTCTTTTCCAAGGTTGCGGGCCCGATCAATCCGTTTCGTCAACTCCTGATTGAAAACAAAGCGGTTGTAAAGACCGGTAAGCTCGTCGATACGCGCCTGGCGACGATAAAAGTTTTTCCGCATCGCCAATTCGGTGATCTCTGAGAGCGCTACGATCGTATGTCCTGTCTCATCGATCCGGGTGATAAAGACATTGTAAAAGGTTGCCTCATCCTTCCGTGATCCTTGCAGTGCGATCATTCTCCGCCCCAGAGCTTCCCGCTCCAGCTCGCGAACCCAGGCGAAGCCCTCCCGGCACTCCGGGATAAACGTCTCTTCCTGGAGCTGAATAAAGTCACAAAACTGATACCCTCCCTTCTGATACGCTTCGAGGGAAGCAACACCGAAATAGCTCAGATACCCCTGATTCAAAAAGATCGGAGTAAGGGTTTCATCCAGAACAATCACCATGTTCCCCTCGAGATTGGCGATCTCCTCCAGGATCTGCTTCTTCTGCCGGAGCTCCTCTTCCAGTTCCAGGCGTCGACGGATCTGGGCAATCTTCTGCTCGAGCATCGCGAGGTTGATCGGCTTGAGAAGATAGTGGTCGATCTGGAGTTCGATCGCTTTCAAAAGAAACCCGGTATCACTGTGAGCTGTCGAGACGATGACCGCTTGTGTGGGATCGATGGCGCGAATCTCTTCGATCATCTCCATCCCGCATTTTCCCGGCATCTCCAAATCGGTGATGACGACATCGGGATGATGTTCCCGATAGAGTTCCAATCCGGTCTCCCCGTCCGAAGCGACAAAGAGACCGCCCGGCGCCAGATGTTGAAGGAAAAAGGCCAGCTCTTCCCGGATCATCTTTTCATCCTCTACAAGCAAAATCGACAACTCACGCATCTTCCTTCTCCTCAAACGTCATTATGAGACATAATCCCTCTTCCTCGTTGAAAGCCGTCAGCTTTCCTTTCAGCTTCTCCTCCACGATCAGACGGGAGATGTAGAGACCGATTCCCGATCCCTCTTCTTTGGTGGTGAAGTAGGCGTCGAAAATCCGTGAAAGTTTCGCATCGGGAACCCCGTCGCCGTTGTCACAAAAGCGTATCTGACGCCCCTGCAGCTCTATGTTGATCTTTTTGGACTCCCGGGGACTCTTTTCCAGGGCATCCCGGGCATTACTGATCAGATTGAGTATCACCTGCTGAAATTCACTCCGGCTTCCGAAGAGTGTGAAATCTCCGCCGCTGAGCTGCAAAACGATTCCGCTCTTTTTCAATGTCAGCGAATACATCGAGATGACCGCCTGAATCGCTTCCTTGACCGAAAACTCTTTCTCTCCTTTGCCAACCTGAAAAAAGTTTCTGAAATCGTCGATCGTCTGGCTGAGAAAATTGATCACCTGCAGATTTTTTTCAGTGAAGTGGTCCAAAAAACCCTTATCCACCATTCCCTCTTGATACATATACTTCAGATTCTGGATACTCAGAGACAAACTATTGAGCGGTTGCCGCCACTGATGGGCGATCACACCGATCATCTCACCCATCGCCGCCAACTTCTCCCGTTCCCGCATGATCTCCCGCTGTATCAAATTCTCCTGCACTGCCTGTTTGACCTTTTCGTTGAGCCGTCGATTGAGGCGAGACAGGAGGATCTGGCGATACAAGAGGATCAAGACGATCAAAGCGATGGCCCCCAGTGCATAATAGATCGGCCGGTAGTCGTAAGGCTCTACCAGCTTTTTGTTGCCGATCCATTTCTTGTAAATGGCGTTTTTCTCCCGGGGAGTCACCTGAGTAAGGGCACGGTCCAATGTCGCCAAAAGTTCAGGCTCCTGTTTCGTCACCGCAATCGAGAGACGATAACGCATATCGGTATAGCCGGCGATACGCAAACCTTTGAGACCGAAGCGGTTGATATAGTAAGAGGCGACGGGAAGGGTCGCGATGGTGCAGTAGGCTTCTCCCGATTCCACCTTCCGCAACGAGTCCAGATAATCCTGGGTCTCAATGATTTTGATCGTGGGGTAGAGATGGCGTAGCCTGCTGATAAGCCCCGATCCTTTTTTCCGTGCCACACTCTTGTCGGCGATCTCCGAGAGGTCCTTGACCAGCGGTTTGTCATCCCGGGTAATGATCGCCAGACGGTAGATCAGATAGGGATGGGTAAAGCGGGCATATTGTTTGCGTTCTTTGGTGGCAATAGCCGCCGGCAGGATTTCGCATCGCCCCGCTTTGAGAAACTGCTGAGACTCCACCCAGCTGTGGGTGGGTACGTTGCGAAACTCCACGTTGAGTTTGGGCTCCAGCAATTTGAGGATATCGATGGCAATCCCCGACATCTGGGACATATCGCCCCCTTTGGCAAACTCGATGGGTTCCCAGTTGGGGTTGTTGCACATCTTGATAATGCGCTTGACGGGATAGGGTTCGAGTTGCTGTTGTTCCCGATAGAGCCAATCGGGATTTTGAGGCGATTTCCCCAGCCATCTCTTCGTCAGGGCGTTCAACTCCCGATCGCTGATGTTGTACATCGCCTTTTGTAGAATGTCCCGAAGGATTTTGAGCTTGGGGGCCGTAGCGATACTCAACCCGGTCGTCATTCGCTTGTCCGAAAGAACCGAAAGATGAGGAATTTTGATCTTTTCCCGCTTGAGAAGGTAGCTAACAATACTGTAGCTACCGATCGTCGCATCGCTTTCGTGTTGCGCAACCGAACGCAGACATGCCAGGATCGAAGGCTTGGTGACCAAAAGCATCTCAGGATAGTAGTCTTCCAAAAAGTGATGGATATAAAAATCTTTGGGAACACAAACTTTTTTCCCTTCCAGGTCATCCAAGGTATTCAAAGAAGGGTCGTTGCTGAAGATCGCTTTGCGGGTGGCGGCATAGGGTTCGGTAAAGTGCAGGTATTTTGCCCGCTCCGTCGTCCGCATAATATTGAGCATCACATCGAGCTTCCCCGACTTGATCTGCTGCATAAACTGGCTCCAATCATAGCCGTGGATGTATTTGACCCGAAGACCCAGACGCTTGGCCAGCAGATTCATATAGTCGATGGAGAGTCCATGGGGACGCCCGTTTTTATAAAAGTTATACGGAGGATAATCCATTTCGTTGTGTACGGTAATGACAGGATGTGCTTTGAGAAAAGCCTCTTCTTCGGGCGTCAGGTGTACGGAGGAGCCGGCAAAGAGCAAAAGGAAGCTTCCGACCAGCCACCAAACGATCAAACGTTTCCTCACTTCCCCTCCCTATTCCGTTTAATTCATTACATTCCCTAAGTTTTAATCATATCCAAACTCTCTTTGAAACACCATGAATTCGTCCTTCGATGCCTCTCGAGTGCTCTAAGAACCGAAACAATCTCTTTCCGTCATCCCCAACTTGATTCGGGATCCACGGCACAATGGAAAAGTTTTTGGGATATCTGCTTAGTTTTTCAGAAGGCTTTGTGCTGAGCCAGCCAGCGTTCCAGGATGATCTGCGCCGCCAACGAATCGATCCGTCCGTCCCGTTTCTGGCGAACGGCTCCCCGCATCCGCTCTTTGGCCTCTTCGGAAGAGCCTGCTTCATCCTGATAAAGCACCTGAACACTTGCCGGCAGTTCCAGCAGACCGACAAAGTGGCGGATCCGGCGTTCCATCTCCTCTTCGCTGCTTCCCCCGCGGGGCAGTCCCACCACCAGGGTCTCGACCTCCCACGCTTCCAGGAAAGCCCTGACATCCCGGGCCGCCTGCCGGCGTCCCTTCCGCTCGATGGCCGGCTGGGGAAGAACCGTCTTGCCGTCGGGGCTGATGGCGGTTCCGATCCTCCGCAGCCCCACATCCAAAGCGGCGATCACCCCGCGGCTCCCGGATGCCTCGCCAGCGCCGCCATCACCTCCTCATCCTCCAGTTGATGGAAGTCCCGGTAGAAGCGGCCCACAGCGATCAGGTTGGGATCGGGATGGAGCACTACCACCTCATCGGCCACCTCCTTCAAAAGCGGAACGATCTCCGCCGGAGCCACGGGCACGGCGATGATCACCCGGGAGGCTCCGGCCTCTTTGAGCGCCCTGGCCGCCAAAAACATCGAGGAACCGGTCGCAATGCCGTCATCCACCAGAATGACCTGTTTTCCGGAAAAATCAGGGACCGGACGGCCGTAGAGTCTGCGCTTGGCCGCCATCTGCTCCAGGCGTTCCCGGGCACGA
Organism: Nitratifractor sp.; assembly: GCF_015487065.1. Lineage (GTDB taxonomy): Bacteria > Campylobacterota > Campylobacteria > Campylobacterales > Sulfurovaceae > Nitratifractor. Next base: position 2,549 of record NZ_WFQN01000156.1, on the reverse strand, counting down.
CGCTGCAGATACTCTTCGCTGACCCCCAGAGCCTCCACCGCCTGGGGATTCACCTGCATCAGACCCGTTTCGCTCACGGCACCGATCCCCGCCTCTTCGTTATAGGGACTGGGAATCTTCTTGACAAAAAAGATATCCAGAGGCAGATTCAACTCCCGGGCGATCTCCTCGGCCACGGGGACCCCGCCTCTGGGCAGAGCCACCACCACGGTATCCGGGGTGTTCCTGTAGGCCTCCAGCCGCTGGGCCAGCAGCCGCCCTGCCTCTTCTCTGGTATTGAAAATCATCTCATCCTCCTCCGACGAAATGGAGCAGCTCGATCCGGTCTCCCTCCTGCAGAAGATGCTCGGGCCAGCGCTCCTTTTTGACGATCTCCATATTGACCGCCGCCGCCATCACTTTCTCGCCGATTCCCAGCTCGTCGATCAGTTGCAGCAGGGTCGTTCCGGCCGGGATCTCTTTCTCCTCTCCATTCACTGTAACTTTCATAAAACTCCTTCTTTTTTACGTTGCATCGATGGGGAGATATCTCTTTGATTCTATTGAGAACTTCAAGGAAAGTCAAGGTAGAATAGATCCCAAAATCAAAGCACCCAAGCGAGTCAGACCGATGAAAATATCATTGAACCATCTTTTCTATTCTCTCACGACACTGGTGCTGGTCACCGGTTGTGTCCCCCGCATCCCGCCGCCGCAATTTGCGGAACAAAACAAAACTGCCGTCCATCGTACCATGTGGGAGGATACCTCCACGGTCGAACGCAACTACTCCCTCAAACCCGAACCCTATTCTCTCGATTCCAAACAGAAAGATCCGGAGCTACTCGGCCCCCAGAGTACCCTGAAAAAAAGCATGGCCGGTAATGAGATGGCCGAGGATTCTCCCACAGTGCAGCGCCCGGAAAGCTCCCAACCCCAATTTGTCTCCAACGCAGACGAGACAGAGAATGAAGCATCCGACCGACCGACAAAACCCGCCATGACACGCAGCCGTTGTATCGAGCTCATCGGCCAGGCGGACTACGACAAGTACACCCGCCAGTTCGGCAGCGAACAGGCGGCACTGCGCAAGTGCATCATCCTCGAAAGGGTCCAGAGAAACTGATCGAGTGGACTGAAAGCCCGGAATGACGGAGCTTTTTCGGGCCTCTCAATTCGTTAGATTCCTTACTTGAAAAACTCCACCACTTTGAAGCGATCGCCCATCACAGTCGGGGCGATGAGGGTCTTGATCCGGTCTGCCTGACGCAGATAGTCGGCATGGCTGGCGGTGCGGGCGTACTGCTCCAGCAGATCGATCAGCCCATAGCGTACCAGGGCCCGTGCCTGGGTCTCGTAGTGTCCCAGCCGCATTCCCGCTCCCTCAAAGGCTTCGATCACATGGCCGAAGTTGACATCGTAGGTGATATCACTCTCCCCGAAAGCCTCCTGCAGATCCAGCGTTTCGTCAAAGAGGGGGTAGGTCTCGTGCCGGCGATAGACCCGGATGGAGAAGTCGTTGCGCACATAGCGTTCACCGTAGTCGAAGGAGACAAACTCCAGCGCCTCGGCCGCCTGCGCCACCCGTGTTGCAAAGGCTTCGTATCCCACAGCGATCTCCCCTTTTTCCAGGCGATGACGCTCGGCAAACTCCTGCAGCTCCTCTTTGGCACTCACCCACTCGATGCGGTGGTCCCGCACTTCAGCCCGTTCACCTTCTTTATAGAGTTCACAGGGGAAAGCGTCGAAGATCTCGTTAGCGACGAAGAGGGCGTAGGGGACCTTGACCTCTTCGAGGGAGGCGAAGTGGTGCAGCTGCACTCCGCTGCCGAAACGCTCGGCGAAATAATCCCGCTGCACCCGCTGTACCGGTTCCTGCCGCTCCACGATTCCGAAATGCATACTCTCCACCAGGCCCGGGTCACAGCTGTAGAGCCACTGAATCATGTCCGCCAGCAGGTAGCCCCGATGGGCCCCGATCTCGATGAGCCAGGCATCCCGAGGAATCCGCCCCTCCTGAATCCCCCGCCAGAAATTGTTGGCGATCGCCGCCCCGAAAAAGGCACTGGTACTCACCGCCGTATAGAAATCCCCGCCCTTGCCGATATCCCGAAAGGTGCGATAGTATCCCCGCGGCCCGTAGAGCCACTCGTTCATATACTCACTGAAACGCAAATATCAACCTTGTTATTTGTTATTGGTATATTCGTATATTGGTTATTTGGAAGGACTGATGCCCTGCTTGGTGGAAACAAGTTTCCGTTTCCTTGTGTCACGAAAATTGAACCCTCTGAAAAATATCCATGAGAGGTTTCGCTCGATGGCGACAAAGGAGCGCTTAACCCGTGAAACAGGCGCCCTCCACGGCTTCGCTTCGCTCCGACCGTTGCGGTTCCGAAGCTACAAAAGACAAGCAGTTGTCTTTTTTGACGCTTCTCATGTTCGCGACTGCCAGAGCTATCGAGTGAAACCGGTTATTTTTCAGAGCACTCAATTATTATAGTGAAAACCACAATATAATTCTGAGTGAATGCTTATTGCTCATGGCACAAATAAAGTGACGACAGTCC
>NZ_WFQN01000155.1 GCF_015487065.1 Nitratifractor sp. | reverse complement strand
TCAAAGACCGGATCATCATGCTCAGCGGCGAGGTCAACGACGCCGTCGCCTCCTCCATCGTGGCCCAGCTCCTCTTTCTGGAGGCCCAGGATCCCGACAAGGATATCTATTTCTATATCAACTCCCCCGGCGGGGTCATCACCAGCGGTTTTTCCATCTACGACACGATGAACTACATCAAACCTGATGTCACCACCATCTGCATCGGGCAGGCAGCCAGTATGGGGGCCTTCCTCCTGGCCTGCGGGGCCGAGGGCAAACGCTACGCCCTGCCCAGCTCCCGGATCATGATCCACCAGCCCCTCGGCGGGGCCCAGGGCCAGGCGACCGATATCGCCATCCAGGCCAAGGAGATCCTCCGGATGAAGAGCTATCTCAACGAGATCCTGGCCGAAAAGACCGGTAAAAGCGTCAAAAAGATCGAAAAGGATACGGAGCGCGACTACTTCATGTCGGCCCAGGAGGCCCAGGAGTATGGCCTGATCGACAAGGTTCTGACTAAAAGCTTTGCGGAGTAAAACCCTATGATACGTGAGATTGTCATCTATCCCGACAAACGCCTCAAGGAGATCTCCCAACCGGTGGAGAACTTCGATGAGGAGCTTCATACCCTGCTGGACGATATGTACGAGACGATGATCGCCAAAAACGGTGTGGGTCTGGCGGCAATCCAGGTGGGAGTGCCTTTGCGGGTGCTCATCATCAATGTCCCGGTAGAAACCGATTCGGAGGATCCCAGGGAGCAGCAGCCCAAAGAGAACACCCTCGAAGTGATCAATCCGGTGATTCTGGAGGCCGAAGGGAAAACCCGCTACCAGGAGGGATGCCTCTCGGTTCCCGGCTATTTCGAAGAGGTGGAGCGTCACAAGGCTGTTCGGATCGAGTATCAGGACCGCTACGGCAAAAAGTACATCATCGACGACGATGATTTTCTTGCCATCGCCCTCCAGCATGAGATGGATCATCTCGACGGCAAGGTTTTCGTGGAGAAGCTCTCGCTGCTCAAACGGAAAAAGTTCGAAAAAGAGTGGAAAAAGCGTCTCAAGAAAAAGTAGTCACCCCTCCCCTTTCCCCACGCTTCCCCGCTTTTATATTTCAATTCGTCATTTTTTTCTCTATGGTGTTATAATCTGTGCATACTTGCAGAATGAGCACAGTTGAAAAGAGAGAAACAGTGGAAACGAAAGAGGCGCTGTTATCGGAGACGGTAGCTATCAATACAATCGCCAGTGCCACGCTGGAGGGGGTGACGGTCCGCCCCATCACCGTGGAGGCCACCTTTACCAAAGGATTACCCGGCTTCAGTGTGGTGGGATTGGCCGGCAACGATATCCAGGAGGCCAGAGAGCGGGTCAAGGCGGCCCTGATTACCAACGGATTTGTCTTCCCGCCGCTGAAGATCACCGTCAATCTCGCCCCAAGTGACGCCCGGAAATCGGGAACCCATTTCGATCTCCCTATCGCCCTCCTGATCGCCCTGAACAAAGAGTCGATCGAGCGGGAGGATCTCTATGTTTTCGGCGAACTGGGGCTCGACGGTCGGATCAAAAGCAGTTCCCAACTCTTTCCCCTCCTGCTTTCGCTCAAGGAGCAGGGAAAGATCCGCCGGGCGATGGTTCCGGCTGAGGCGATGGAGTATCTGCGGCACATTCCGGGGATCGAGTATCTGCCGGTGGCCAATCTCCAGGAGGCGATCGCGGCGCTGCGGGGAGAGCCCGGGATCGTTACGCCCGAGGGGAGCGACTACGAGGGGGAGGTGCTGGAGCTGAAGGGAACGCGCTACTTCTATCGCCGGGAGTATCCGGAGGATTTCGCCGAGGTCAAGGGGCAGGAGCTGGCCAAGCGGGCAGCCCTCATTGCGGCAGCGGGAATGCACAATCTCCTGATGGAGGGGAGCCCCGGCTGCGGCAAGAGTATGATCGCCAAGCGTCTGCGCCATATCCTGCCTCCCCTGACCGAGGAGGAGCTGCTGGCGGTGGCCAAACATCAGTTCCTCGACGGTCAAATCCCCGATTTTCAGCCGCTGCGTCCGGCACGTGCGCCCCATCACACGGCGACTTCCGCGTCGATCTTCGGCGGGGGTACGCATCAGGCAAAAATCGGTGAAATTGCCTTGGCGCACCATGGCATGGTCTTTTTTGACGAGTTGCCCCATTTCTCCAAGAATGTCCTGGAAGCTCTCAGGGAGCCGATGCAGGACCGTCGGGTCCATATCGCCCGGGTCAACAGCAAAGTCAGCTACGAAGCGGATTTTATGTTTGTCGCCGCCATGAATCCCTGCCCTTGTGGTAATCTACTGGCCAAAGAGCGGGCCTGCCGCTGCAGCGAGGCGGAGATCAAACGCTATCGCAACCGTCTCTCCGATCCCTTTCTGGACCGGATCGATCTCTTCGTGACGATGCAGGAGGTCGAGGCGGAGGATCGGGGGTCGGTCAGTTCGGCTCAGATGCATGAGGGGGTTTTGGAGGCGTTTATACGGCAGAAAGAGCGGGGGCAGGAGCGACTCAACGGTAAATTGAGCGAAGCGGAGGTAGAGCGTTTTTGTCGTCTGGATCAGGAGGCGGAGCAGATTCTGGCTCAGGCGGTTCAACGCTTCGCCCTCTCCCACCGCTCCATTGTCAGTATCAAAAAAGTAGCCCGGACCATCGCCGATCTGGAGGGGTCGGAAAAAATCGGCCGCAAAGCGTTGCTCGAGGCGTTGAGCTATCGCCGGCGAAAATAAGCTTTTGATTGAGAATTTCGATTAGAAAATCGCCGTGATCACCTTGACCACGACAAAGCCTCCGAGGACCAGCCAGACAAACATCCCCAAAGCGGTGTAGAGGGGGGCCATCCCCAGCCCTTTGAACTTGGCGAAACGGGTCCCCATCCCCAGAGCGGTCATCGCCATGGTCAGCAAAAAGGTATCGACGCTGTTGATCCAGCCTACCAGAGCGACCGGTAGAATCTGCAGGGAGTTGAAGGCGGCCATTCCCAGGAAGTAGACGGCAAACCAGGGGATGACCAGTTTGACCACCGCCCCTTCGCCCCCTCCGCTTCGAGCCGCTTTGCGGGAGAGGTAGAGTCCCAGAAGGATCAGCATCGGGGCGATGAGCAGGACCCGGGTCATTTTGACGATGACGGCGTTGTTGGCCATCTCGGTGCCCGGACCGTTGATCCCCGCAGCCGCGACCACCTGGGCCACCTCGTGAACCGTCCCGCCTACATAGATGCCGTACTGTTCGGGGCTGAGATGCAGGAATCCCTGGGCATGTTGAAAAAGACCGGCATAAAGCAACGGATAGAGAAACATGGAGACGGTGCCGAAGAGAACCACCATACTGACGGCGACTGCCGCCTTGTACTCCTCCGCCTTGAGGACCGGTTCGGTCGCCAGGACGGCTGCGGCACCACAGACGGAGGCCCCCGAAGCGGTGAGCATCGCCGTATCCCGATCGAGGCCGAAGCGTTTCATCCCCAGCCAGCTTCCGAGGATGAAGGTAGTGGTGAGCATGGTCAGCGAGACGAGAAAGCCCTCCAATCCTACATCGGCGATCTGCTGAAAGGTGATTCGAAAGCCGTAGAAGACGATGGCGAAACGGAGGATCTTTTTGGCAGAGAAGGTAATCCCGCTCTCCCAGGCAGGGGGGAAGTGGTTGTGCAGCGTATTGGCATAGAAGATACCGATGACGATACCGACGACCAGGGGGGAGAGACCCAGTGCCTTGACGGGCCCCAGCCCGGCGATCCAGGTGGCAGAGGCGGCCACCAGGGCGACAAAGACGATGCCGCTGAGGGTGCCTTTGCGATTTTCGGGAGAAAAAGCCATTTGGGGGCTCCTTTTGTTAAGTAATTTTGATGAAATTTTCGGAAGTATAATATTTTTCTGATATTATTGGAAATAAAATTAACTGTTGAATCTCTTCAACCCAATCAAAGTGAGCCACAAACATGAAACTGACCCTTCGACAGATTGAAATATTTTTGAACGTGGTGGAACAGGGGCATCTGACCAATGTCGCCAAATCTATGGGACTGAGCCAGTCCGCGGTCTCCATGTCCATCAAGGAGCTGGAGAATATCATCGGCCGGCCCCTTTTCGATCGGCTGAACAAAAAGTTGATCCTCAATGAAGTGGGCCGCAATTTTCATCAGGCGGTGGAGCCCCTCTATCGCAAGCTCGAAGACATTGAGTACGAGTTTCAAAATACCGAGGACAAAGGGACCGTCAGGGTGGGGGCCAGTACCACCATCGTGGACTACCTGATTCCTCCCATCGCCTGCCGCTATATGGGGGAGTATCCCGATGTCCGGGTTCAGCTCAAAGAGGGAAACACCCTTCAGATCGCTGAGATGGTGAAACAAGGGGAGCTGGATATGGGCTTTGTCGAAGGGGAAGTGGAAGATCCGGATCTGATCAAAGAGGTGATCGGGGATGATGAATTGATTGTCGTGACAGCTAACAAAGAGATCGCCGGACGCAGCTGGTATATCGACGAACTGGCGGATCAGCGTTGGGTTCTGCGGGAGGAAGGGAGCGGGACCCGGGCAGTCTTTCTGGATTATATCAAGGAGAAGGTTCCGAGACTCAATATCTTCATGGAACTGGGCCATACCGAATCGATCAAGAGTCTGATGAAGAGCGGCAAGGCCCTCACCTGTATCTCAGCCTTGGCCGTGAGCGAGGAACTCGAAGAGGGAATCCTACACAAAGTGAATCTGAAAAACTTCGACTGTCGTCGTCACTTTTATGCTATTTATCACAAAGATAAATATCGCAGTGATCTTTTCTATAAATTTCTGGAGTTTTCAAAAACACTGATCGGCGAATCGATGGAGTGCCGGGGATGCGGGAAGGATTGAAGATGGAAGATGGAAGATGGAAGATGGAAGATGGAAGATGGAAGATGGAAGATGGAAGATGGAAGATGATGACTTGATAAATATTGTCAGATAGTTTAAACTCCTCACTCCTCACTCCTCACTCCTCACTCCTCACTCCTCACTCTCCTCACCGCTTTTTCATACTCCTCGGGCCGATTGAGATTGGCGAAGGAGGTTGTTTCTTTGAAAGGGACTCGGAGAATCTTTTCCGTTTCAAAGAGGCTTTGCAGACGATGCTCCCCTAGATTGAGTGAATCCTCGATCCGCGGAAGCAATCGCCGGGTATAGATGGTACAGAGGGGTTCAGCTCCTGCGGGGGTGACCGGGACCACCGCTTCGGCTTTCGGGTTGTCGGCAAAAGATTGCAGGAGGCTGTGGATGATGGACTTGTCGACAAATGGCAGATCGACCCCAAGAATAAAGACGGCTTCGGGTTCGATAGTTTTGAGAATAGAAGCCAGGGCGATCATGGGAGAACTCTCTTCCTCTTGGTCCAGGATGAGAGGGGCGCGGAAGGGGAACTTGTCGATTTTGGTACTGATGTAGACTTTGGGAAAGATCTTTCTCAGGCGCTCGTATTGGTATTGGGCCAGGGTGGAATATCCGCCAAAAGGGAGCAGGGCCTTGTCCCGTCCCATACGACGGCTTCGACCTCCGGCCAGGATCACTGCTTGGATTTCAGGCATGCCGGGCCTTTCGGTAGCGGTGGAGACGGATGGCTCCCCAGGCGGCCAGGGCTATCATCGCTTCAAAGAGGAAAAGCGATGAGGGGTCTTTCTCATAGACCCATCCTGCCAGCACCGCTCCGACGGAACCTCCCAGGCCAAAGGTAATCCCCAGAAAAAACTGCTGGGCCAGCTTTTTCTGGGTATAGAGATCGTAGACGTAGGCGATGGCCGCGGTGTAGTAGAGGGCGAAGTTCAACGCGTGCAGGGACTGGGCGGCGAAGGCGGCCGGCAGGGAATCGGGCCAGAGCCAGAGAATAGCCCAGCGAAGCACCGTCGTGGCCACTGACAACTCGATGAGACCGAGCAGATCCCGTTTGAGCAGGGGGCCCTGCCAGTAAAGCATGGCGATCTCGCACAGCACCCCGAAGCTCCAGAGCCAGCTGGTCATCTCCAGGGAGATGCCGTGGGCCGTCTCGTAGAT
>NZ_WFQN01000154.1 GCF_015487065.1 Nitratifractor sp. | reverse complement strand
GCGGCGACAGTGAAGCTGTAATCCTCCAGCAGGGCCGGAACTTTGGGGGAGCGTCCCGGGAGCTTCTGGTGGTAGAGTGTTCCGTTGATATCGAGAGCATGGCGCAGAGCCTTCAGCGTCTCTACCCCCAGCCGACCATAGGCGGCATCCAGATCTGATGCGACAAAGAGCCCATGAATCAGCAGAGCGTTCCAGGAGGCCTGGAGCTTGCGGTCGATGAAGGGATAGGGGCGCCGGCTGCGCAGCTGCTGCAGAAGCGCTTTCATTCGGGGGGTGCAGCTCTCTGCTTTTTCCAGCCAGGGGTTGGAACGGAAGCGGATGAAGTTTCCGTCTTCGGTGATGCCGCAGCCTTGCAAAGCCTTCTCGGGATCGGGGATTCCCGCCTTTTGAGCCGCCGCAAGCACCCGATCATAGAGATAGGTGTAGTAGAACCCTTCCACCTTCTCTTTGCTCTCGGGATCGAGGCTGTCGGCATCGCTGGCACCGTAGAAGAGTCCGGAGGAATCCCGATAGTGCTTCCCCAGTACCGTTACGGTCTCTGCGACCACCCGACGGTAGAGTTTCTTCCCGGTGAGTTCGGCCGCCAGAGCGTAGGCCTCCAGAAGCTCGGCGTTGGAGTATAGCATCTTCTCGAAGTGGGGAATCCGCCACTTCCGGTCGGTACTGTAGCGGTAGAAGCCCCCCTCGACCTGGTCGTAGATCCCGCTCAATGCCATCTTCTCCAAACTGCGATCCGCCATCTGCAGCGCTGTTTTGTCTCCGGTGAGCCGGTAGATCTGCAGCAGAGCGGTCAGAGTCGAAGCCCTGGGGAATTTGGGAGCGGTCCCCCACCCGCCGAACTCACGGTCGAAGCCGCTTGCGAGCGCCGAGACGAAGCGGCGGCTCAGATTCTCATCCACCGAAATGTTCCCGCTACTCTGCCGACGATCGATCCGCTTCATGAGGCTCAGGATCTCCCCTCCGATCTTTTCCAGCTTCGCCGGCTCCTTCTGCCAGAGCTTCGCGGCTTTGGCAAGCAGCTCCAGAAGCCCCGGCTGGTTGTATTTCGCCTCCCGGGGGATGTAGGTGGCGGCGAAAAAGGGTTTGCGGTCCGGGGTCAGCAGCAGCGTCAGGGGCCAACCGCCGGGCTGACGGGTGAGGAGGCGGTGGACCTGCTGGTAGTAGCGGTCGATCTGGGGATGCTCCTCCCGGTCGACCTTGATCGCGACGAAATAGCGGTTGAGGAGCCTGGCCACCTGCGGATTTTCGAAAGACTCCCGCTCCATCACATGGCACCAGTGGCAGGTACTGTAACCGATGGAGAGAAAGATCAGCTTGTGCTCCCGCTTCGCCTTTTCGAAGGCCGCCTCGCCCCAGGACATCCAATGGACCGGGTTGTGGGCATGCTGTCGGAGGTAGGGGGACTCCTCGTGGATCAGGGCATTGACCGGCTCTTTGGCCGACAAAACTCCGATCAGCAGGGTGAAAATTACCAGAGATTTCCGCAGCATCCGTTCCCCTTTTTCGTCAATGGGTGGATTGTATCATAAGGATCGGTATCCAGTGTGTAGCGCGATATTCTCCATCTTCAATCAAAAAGGCGCAGCCTGTGTGACGTCAGTCCTTCGCGTTTTCTTTTTTCTTTGCTTCGTTTCTCTTTTTCTTTGTCGCGAAACAAAGAAAAAAGAAATGAAGAAAAAGACCAGCTACTTGGCTCAGTGATAAGAGAGGGAGGGAGATACGATACTGCAGCCTCATTGGAGGAAAAATCATACTTATTATCTAAATGAGCTTAGTATGAAGATAAGTTGGAAAAGAATCTGTTACAAAGAAAGAAGAAGAGTTCACCGCCGAAGCGGTGAGAAGGCCATTACTTGCCGAGCTTGCTGATGTAGTCAGCCAGGGCTTTCATGTCGTCGTCACTCAGAGCAGCAGCCTGCCCCTTCATGACGCCGCCCATACCGTGCTTGTTCAGGGTACCGGCTTTGTAGCCCTGCAGATCTTTGACGATCTCGTCAGCTGCCATACCGGCGATGGGGTTGGACTTGCCCAGAGCTTTGGTCTTGCCGTCCTGTCCGTGGCATCCTGCACACTTGGCGAAGAGAGCAGCACCGTCGGCTGCCATCAGAGTAGCACCTGCAAAGATCATGGTCAATGCGATTTTTTTCATGGAAACTCCTTGTATGTGATTACGGGAATAATTGTAGCAGAAAAATTGTGAAGTTATTGTGAAATCCAGGTAATACTTCTCCTCCTAGCGGAGACGGCCGATCACCTTGTAGCGCTCCCAGTACTCATCCAGCGCTTCGTCAAGCTCCCGCTCCGGAAGTGTCAGCGGCGCCTTGAGCCGGTGGGTGCGGAAATACTCCTCTCCCATCACCGAAGTCTCCCGGGAAGGGTGGCGCAGGAAATACTTCAGACCCGCTTTCATGTTGTGCTCGCCGCTGTAGATCAGCAGAGCATTCATGAAAGTCAGGCGCGGGGAGACCCCCTCTTTGCGGTGGCAGGGGACGCAGTTTCGGTCGAAGCTCCCGCCCCATAATGCGCCGATCAGCCAAACGATTATCAAGATGCGCATCGGATTCCTTTGGGAATTGAGAATTGAGGATGGAGAATGCAGAATTGAAAACATCTTACTTCTCTTCTACTTTCCATGACAGGGTGATCTCCGTCCCCTCCCCTTTGCGGGAGCGGATGTCGATCACGAAGCCGTAACGGTCGGCGATCCGCTTGACGATATCCAGCCCCAGGCCGAAGCCCCCCTCGCTGGAATCGAAGCGGCGGTAACGCTCGAAGATCTGCTCCAGGGCCTCCGCCTCGATCCCCACCCCGGTATCGGCGATCCGCAGACTCCCCGGCTGGAGGCTCACCTCGATCCGGCCGCCCCGGCGGTTGTACTTGATCGCGTTGGAGAGGAGATTGTCGATGAGCCGTGCCAGCAGGCGGCGATCGGCCCGAATCGTCACCGGTTCGATGTCGGTCCGCAGCTCCAGCTGCTTGGAGCGCAGCAGCACATCGAAATAGTCCAGACGCTCCTTCAACAGCCGATCGAGGGAAAAGAGCTCGTCCCTTACCGGCCGGTGCCGCTCCAGGGTCAGGAACTTGAGATCCTCGTAGAGGGTCGAGACAGTCCGGGCCGCCACACCGATCCGCTCCAGCCGGCGGCGGTCACCCTCCTTCATAGCGGCAGGGTCGATCATCTCGATATTGGCCAGGATGGAGCTCAGGGGCGTGTTGAGCTCATGGGTCGTATCGTGGATGAAGTCGTCCAGCAGACGGATCGACTGGCGCATGGGACGGACAAAGAGCCTCGCCAGGGAGTAGCCCAGAAGCGCCAGGAGGATTCCCAGTACCGTCCCGGCCAGAGCTATCCGCCCCAGCACCGCCTGCTGCCAGCTTCGGTCTCTGGGAACCTCGATAAAGAGATATTTGGCCCCCAGATAGTAGTTGTCCAGGATCTTCACGTAATGGATCACATCCCCCACGCTGTAGATATCTCCAAGGAAATCGACCCGTCCGTCTCTCAGGGTGGAGAAGATCTTGACATACTCCAGATCGTAGATGGCACTGCGAAATCGGGGATCTCTGGGATAGCGGTTCTGTTGGGGAAAGTGCTCGTGGAGCCGTTTGAGACGCCGGATCTGCTCGGCGGCATAGTCCATCAGCCGACTCTTGGTCTGCAGCAACATCACCTGCTCCTGGGAACGGTAATAGAGAAGGCTCCCCAGAGCGAAGAGCCCCAGCATCAGGAGCATGTAGAGTACCAGAAAACGGCGCAGGCTCTTGCGTTCACTCCGGAGCACGGTAGAGGTACCCCTGCTTCTTGAGGCTCACGATCCGATCTTTGCCGATGCGCCGGCGGAGGTTTTTGATGTAGGTTCTCAGGGCGCTGTCACTGGGCTCCTCGTCGTATCCCCAGAGGGTTTCGTAGATCCGTTCGTGAGAGAGGACCTCCCCCGGATGCCGAAGAAAAAGTTCCAGAAGCCGCGCCTCTTTGCGCCCCAGGATCTCCTCCCCCTCGGGGCCGCTCAGCTGCTGGGAGGCGGGATCGTAGTGCCGGCCTTCGCCCAGGTCGATGCCGTTTCCCGCGGGATGGATGACCCCTCTTCCCAGCAGTGTCTCGATCCGGATCTTCAGCTCCCGCAGCTCGAAGGGTTTGCGGATATAGTCGTCCGCACCGCTGCGAAACCCCTCTTCCAGATCTTCGACGCTCCGCCGGGCCGTGATGAAGATCGCCGGCGTCTCCACTCCCCGTTCCCTGGCATCGCGAAGAAATTCGAAACCGTTGATCCCGGGGGTGTTGACATCCAGCAGCAGCAGATCGAAACGCTCCTCATAGAGCCGATCCTGGGCCGCCTCCCCGTCATAGACCGGTACCACCTCGTAGCCGGCACTCTCCAGATAGTCGCAGAGCGTCTCGCTCAGGTTGCTGTCATCTTCGAGAAGCAGAAGTCGTTTCGCTGCCATGATTCTCCCTGGTCAGTTTGGAAAATTGTAGCATAGAGACATTGGCGCTTACTGTGTGACGTCAGTTCTTCGCGTTTTCTTTTTTCTTTGCTTCGTTTCTCTTTTTCTTTGTCGCGAAACAAAGAAAAAAGAAATGAAGAGGAAAGGCCTGCAAAACTTTGGAAATGCAAATTATGCGGCACAAACAGAGCCACTCGAAAGGGACGTCAGCGGCTGGCCCACTGGACGATCTGATCGGCACTGAGAGCTCCGCTGACCCTGTCGACCTCCTGACCTTTCTTGAAGAGGATCATCGTAGGGATCGAGCGGATGCCGTAGCGGGCACCCAGCTGGGGGTTCTCTTCGGTATTGACCTTGACGAACTGCACTTTCAGGGGCAAGCGCGCCGCCGCTTCGGCAAAGGCCGGGGCCATCATTCGGCAGGGACCGCACCAGGGGGCCCAGAAATCGACCACGACCGGCAGATCGCTCTTCTGAAGAATGTAGTCGAAGGTCTGGGCGTTGGCCTCGATGGGTTTGTTGTCAAGCAGCGACTGTTTGCAGTGACCGCAGACCGCTTTGGTGTAGTGATCCTTGAGGGGAACACGGTTGACTTTGAGACAATGGGGACAGACGACTTGAATGGTTGACATTTGATACCTCCTGTTTTTCGGTCGGAAAGCTCCGCCTAATTTGGAGAATTATAACGATCTTTTGACGGAAAAAATTCTACCTGGGTTGCATTGCACAAAGAATTCCCATTGACTAAACCTGCACCGCCGACTATAATTCAGGAATGAAAATCCGGTCCATTTTTACCAACAGCGGCGGCATTCTCTTCTCCCGGATCTTCGGCTTCGTGCGGGATCTGATGATGGCGTCGATCCTGGGGGCCAACGTCTACAGTGACATCTTCTTCGTCGCCTTCAAGCTCCCCAATCTCTTTCGCCGGATCTTCGGAGAGGGGGCCTTCGCCCAGAGCTTTCTGCCCTCCTTCATCGCCAGCCGCTACAAGACGATCTTCGCCGCCCGGATTCTGCTGACCTTTCTGGGGATCATCGTCGTGTTGGCGCTGCTGGTGGACCTCTTTGCAGCGCCGCTCACCCGGCTCATCGCTCCAGGTTTCGATCCTTCCGCCACAATGCTCGCCGCCAAATATGTGGCGATACAGTTCTGGTACCTGCCGCTGATCTTCGTCGTCACTTTTTTCGGAGCGCTCCTGCAGTGGAAAGAGCACTTCGCCACCACCGCCTTCGCCACGGTGCTGCTGAATATCGCCATCATCAGCGGACTGCTGCTGAGCCGGGGGATGGAGAAGGAGCGGATCCTGCTGATACTCAGCTACAGCGTCCTGGTCGGCGGAGCGCTCCAGGTCCTCGTGCATCTGATCATGGCCCGGCGCTTTCGGCTATTACGGATGCTGGGGATCGGCTTCGTCGCTCTGGGGACCCACAGCCGCAAAGTGGCCGAAGACACCCAACGCTTCTACAGAAACTTCTTTCCCGCCATCTGGGGCAACTCCACGGCCCAGGTGATGGCCTTTCTCGATACCTGGCTCGCCTCCTTCCTCGTCAGCGGGTCCATCAGCTACCTCTACTACGCCAACCGGATCTTTCAACTCCCTCTCGCCCTCTTCGCCATCGCCCTGAGCACCGCCCTTTTCCCCTCTGTCGCCAAACGGATCCGCCACAAGGACGAGATCGGCGCCCTGCAGGAGATGAAGCGGGGCTTCTGGATTCTGCTCTTTCTTCTTTCCCTGGCGACCCTGGGCGGGATCATCTTCAGCACCGAGATCATCTGGCTCCTTTTCGAGCGGGGAGCCTTCAGCCGCGCCGACACCCTGGCCACTGCCTCGGTGCTGCAGATGTATCTGCTGGGGCTGTTGCCCTTCGGTCTGGGCAAGCTCTTCAGTCTCTGGCTCTATTCGCGTCACGAGCAGATGAAAGCCGCCAAAATCGCCACCTGGTCCCTGGCCGGTTATGCAACCGCCGCCTTCGCCCTCTTTCAGCCTCTGGGGGCGACGGGTCTGGCCCTGGCCAGCACCCTCTCCGGTTTTGTGAGCTTCGGTCTGCTGGTGCGGGCCTTCGGCCGGGAGAAGCTGCGGGAGTTTTGGGAGAAAAAATATGCACTGCTGCTCTCGGCAAGTCTACTGGTCGGCGGTGCTCTGATGTGGGGAGTTCACCTCCTCGCCATCCGATATCTGGGAGTCTAGGATGAACAACTACGACACCGCCGCCCGCTGGATCGCCGAAAGCCGAAACGCCGCCGCCTTCACCGGAGCCGGGATCTCCGTGGAGAGCGGGATCCCCACCTTCCGTGGCCCCGAGGGGCTCTGGAGCCGTTACGATCCCAAGGTGCTGGATC
>NZ_WFQN01000153.1 GCF_015487065.1 Nitratifractor sp. | reverse complement strand
TTCGACTGATCCCAGGGCGGATCGAAGACCAGCTCCACCTCCACCTCTTCGATGGAGTGGTCCTCTACCCGGGAAGGGATCGATTTGACCAGATCGACGAGGATCTCCGACATCGAGCAGGTGGCCGACGTCAGGGTCATGACCACTTTGCAGCGGTTAAGTTTGGTCTCCGGGTCTTTTTCGCAATGCACGTCGTAGATCAGGCCGAGGTTGTAGATATCGACGGGGATCTCGGGATCGTAGATCTTCTGCAGCTCCTCGATCATCCGAATCTCGGACGCTTCGGGCGGCATCTCTCTGGGATCTTTGCTCATGCGTTTTTCTCCTTGCATTCTTTGGCATAGTCGTAGACTTTCTTCAAAAAGGCCTCCATACTCTGCTGGCGTACCGGGGAGAGGTGCTCGACGATCCCCAGCCGGCCCAACTCCTTCGGGTCGAAATTAAGAATTTCGTCGGGGCCTTTATCGCTGAAGATATCCAGCAACAGGGTCAGCATCCCTTTGGCCATTTCGCTGGTGCCTTCTCCACGGAGAATCAGTTTGCCGTCACGGCACTCCCCCACCAGCCAAGCGGGCGAAGCGCACCCTTCGATGAAGGTTGCGTCGTTCTTCTCTTCTTCCGGCAGGGTCGTATGGCGTTTCCCCAGATCGAAGATGTATTCGAACTTCTCATTGGGCGTTTCGAAGAGGTCGAAATCCTCTTTGTAACGCTGAAGAACTTCTTGGATAGTTGACACGGTCACTCCTTTTTAGAGTCACTAGTCACTAGTCGCTAGTCACTAGAAATTTTTAAATAAAGGCGTTGCAAAGCAACGCAAACTGCAACTCTTCACTCCTCGTTCATCACTCCTCACTATTTGGCTGCGGTTTCCGCAGCCAAGTCCTCGCATCCATGACACGTCTCCATACAGGTGACGCTCGTCACTCCCCAGTAGGCTTCTTCGAAGCTGCGGTGGAGGTCTTCGCGGAGCGCTTCATCCTCCAGAGCGTCGATGAGCTCGTTGGCGAAGGCGAGGATCAGCATCTTACGCGCTTCCTCCTTGGCGATGCCCCGGCTACGCAGGTAAAAAAGCTGCGCTTCGTCCAGCTGGCCGGTGGTGGAGCCGTGGCTCGCTTCGAGGTCGTCGATGTAGATCTCCAGCTGGGGCTTGCTGGCCATGTAGGCGCCGTCATTGAGCAGGATCGCCTTGGAGTTCTGGTGGGCTTTAGTATATTTGCCGGTATGCTCCACCTTGATAAGCGCATCGAAGATGCCTCGGGCTTTTTCCGCCAGGATGTTTTTGGCCCGTTGAGTGCTCAGAGAACTCTGGCCGATATGGACGATCTGGCTGACGGTCCCCCGCCGGGAATGATCGGTGGCATAGAGTAGATGGTCCGCATCGATACGGGCGTGCTCGTGCAGCTCCGCCTTGATCAACTGCAAGCCGCTGCCGGCTCCGAAGTCGAAGCTGTGCAGGCGACAGGAGGCCTGGGAGTCGACCTTGATCCGATGGGAAAAGATCGGGGTGTAATCCCCGATGCGCAGGGTCTGATCCTTGACCAACGTCAGCGCGGCGTCCCGGGAGACGAACGCGTCGTGGCCGCTCAGGATCAGCGCCCCGCAGGCGCCCTCCCCGTCGTAGCGCTCGGCGATCTGCACGTGCACATTGGCGTCGAGGTAGATCGCCGTCCGATAAGCCAGCAGTTTGGCCGGTCGGGTATAACGGTGGACGATCGTCACCTTGGCGTCTTTACGGAAACGCAAAGAGATCACTTCACGGCTCATCAAATGTCCCAGATAGTAGAGGGGGTCGAAATGAGCGCCGTCCAGGTCGATGGCGTCGCTGCAGCCCACCTGCACCTCCACATCGGCCGGAAGCGCCGTCACCACACCGTCTGTGATGACGATCTGCCGCTGCGTCTCTTCGATCTCTGCGGTGGGAGCGATCGACGCCACTTCCCAGTCGTGCTCCATCAGAGGATCGATCTCGAAGTAGCGGTAAGCTTCGCTCTTGCGCGTCGGCATTCCCAGTTCGCTCAGGCGGCGGGCCGCCAAAGCACGGCTGGGAGCCGCCTGCAGCTCCTCCATCAGGCTCTCGGGGCTCATCGCGCCCAGCAGTACGGGTCTCATCACGCCTCCTCGATGGCGCCGTAACCCTTCTCCTCGAGCTCGGCGACCAGCTCGGGGCCGGCGGTTTTGATGATCTTCCCGTCCTTGAGGACGTGAATATAATCGGGCTCGATGTAGTCGAGGATCCGGCTGTAGTGGGTAATGACCAGGAAGCTGCGTTTGCCGTCTTTCATCTTGTTGATCCCTTCGCTGACGGCCCGCAAAGCATCGATGTCCAGACCGGAGTCGATCTCGTCCAGAATGATGACGTCGGGTTGGAGCATCATCATCTGCAGGATTTCGTTGCGTTTTTTCTCCCCGCCGGAGAAGCCTTCGTTCAAGGAGCGATTGATCATCTCGGGTTTCATCCCCAACTCCTGGACCAGCTTTTTCATCTCCCGCAGAAATTCCGCGGCGTTGAGCTCGGGCAGGCCGAGATGCTTACGCTTGGCGTTGACGGCGGTACGGAGGAAATAGGCGTTGTTGACCCCGGGGATCTCCACGGGATTCTGGAAACTGAGGAAGATCCCCTCCAAAGCCCGGTCCTCGGGCTCCCAGTCGACGATGTTCTGCCCTTTGTAGCGAATCTCCCCGTCCAGGACTTCGATGTCGTAATGACCGGTGATCGCCTTGGAGAGGGTCGATTTTCCCGCTCCGTTGGGGCCCATAATGGCGTGAACCTTGCCCTCCTCCAACTGGAGGTTCAATCCTTTGAGGATCTCCTTTCCGCCGATGCGGGCGTGGAGATTGTCGATATCCATAACTACTGTACTCATCCTACACTTCCTTCCAATGTCAGATTCAATAACGCTTTCGCTTCCACCGCGTACTCCATAGGCAGCTGGCTGAAGACCTCTTTGCAGAAACCGTGAACGATCATGCTCACCGCGTCCTCTTCGGTGATCCCCCGCTGGCGAAGGTAGAAGAGCTGCTCATCGCTGATCTTGGTCGTCGTCGCCTCGTGCTCCACCTGTCCATGGGCATCCTTGCTCTCCAGATAGGGGAAGGTGTGCGCCCCGCACTGGTCGCCGATGAGCAGGCTGTCGCACTCGCTGTAGTTGCGGGCTCCTTCGGCGTTGGCGCCGATCTTGACCAGGCCCCGATAGGTGTTTTGCCCCTTCATGGCGCTGATCCCTTTGGAGATGATCGTGGAGCTGGTGTTTTTGCCCAGGTGGATCATCTTGGTCCCGGTGTCGGCTTGCTGAGCCAGGGTCGTAACGGCGACGGAGTAGAACTCACCCACGCTGTTGTCCCCTTTGAGGACGCAACTGGGATACTTCCAGGTAATCGCCGATCCGGTCTCCACCTGGGTCCAGGAGATCTTGGCGTTCTCTTCGCAGAGCCCCCGTTTGGTCACGAAGTTGTAGATTCCGCCTTTGCCCTCTTCGTCCCCGGGATACCAGTTCTGGATCGTGGAGTATTTGATCTCGGCGTCTTTGAGAGCGATCAGCTCCACCACGGCGGCGTGGAGCTGGTTCTCGTCCCGCATGGGGGCGGAGCACCCCTCGTTGTAGCTGACATAGCTTCCTTCGTCGGCGACGATCAGGGTCCGCTCGAACTGTCCCGTATTGAGGGCGTTGATCCGGAAATAGGTGGAGAGCTCCATCGGGCAGCGCACCCCTTTGGGGATGTAGACGAAAGTCCCGTCGGTGAAGACCGCCGAGTTGAGGGCCGCGAAGTAGTTGTCGTTCATCGGTACGACGCTGAACATATATTTTTTGATCAATTCAGGATAATCCCGGATCGCTTCGGAGATGGAGCAAAAGATGATCCCTTTCTCCTTGAGCTCCTCCTGATAGGTCGTCTTGACCGAGACGGAGTCGACGACGGCATCGACGGCGACTTTGACCCCGGCGAGCTGTTTTTGCTCCTCCAAAGGGATCCCCAGTTTGTTGTAGGCTTCGAGAATCTTGGGGTCCACCTCGTCCAGGCTCTCGGGCCCCTTCTTGGGAGCGGCGTAGTAGCTGATGGATTGATAATCCACCGGCTCGTACTCCAGATGGCCCCAGTGGGGCTCTTCCATCTCCAGCCATTTGTGGTAAGCCTTGAGACGCAGTTCGGTCATCCAGTCGGGCTCATCCTTCTTCTTGGAGATGAAACGGATCACCTCGTCG
>NZ_WFQN01000152.1 GCF_015487065.1 Nitratifractor sp. | reverse complement strand
TGGAGGTCGATATCAAACCCAACGAGATCAAGATGGATGTCTACCGTTCCAGCGGCTGCGGCGGCCAGAGCGTCAACACCACCGACTCCGCCGTCCGCCTGACCCACCTGCCTACCGGGATCGTCGTGGCGATCCAGGATGAAAAATCCCAACACAAAAACCGGGACAAGGCGATGAAGGTTCTCAAAGCACGGGTCTACGAGGCCATGATGCGGGAGCAGATGGAAGAAACCGCCGGCCAGCGCAAGCTCCAGGTAGGCTCCGGCGATCGGAGCGAAAAGATCCGCACCTACAACTATCCCCAGAACCGTATCACCGACCACCGCATCGGCTTGACTCTCTACGCCCTGGACGACGTGATGAACAACGGCACCCTGGAACAGGTCATCGACCCCCTCATCGCCCACGCCCAGGCGGAGGCGATCAAAGAAGCGGGATTATAACTCCGCTTCTTTTGTTATTGGTGTATTAGTCTATTGGTATATTGGCTGAATTGTCATTGAGCTTCTTCGTCTTCCCAATATACCAATAACCAATATACCAATAACTAACGCTGAGCGATGCCCAGCGTTCTTTCAAAATTCTCCACTCCGCTCATCAGCCAGAGCTTCGCCCGCTGCACCTCGATCCCGGCACGCACCGAAGCCGCTTTCGCTCTGGCGGCGGCCAGGTCGGCGATGGCGCGGCTCAGTTCGTCGGCGCTGGCCAGCTGATTTTCGAAACGTCCCCGGGTCAGTCTGTAATACTCCCGCTGGGCTTTGACCTGCATTTTGGCACTTCTGAGCCGGGCATAGAGGGCCTCCAGATCCAGCCGGGCGTTACGAATCTCATTGGCGACCCGACGGCGGTAGTCGATCAGTGCCGAAGCCCGGGAGAGTTTCCGGTAACGGGCCGCTTCGATCCGGTGACGATCCTGCCCTCCGTTGAAGAGATTCCAGCTCAGATCTACCCCCAGATAGCTCCGATCGGCATTGGTAAACCCGTCGCCGTTCAGCGCCAGGGTATCCCCCTGGCGCTTCAACGCCGCTTCGACCCCGATATGGGGGTAGAGGGTGCTCTCGGCCAGGCGGATCTGTGCCTCATCTACCTGCAAAGCACTCTGCAGGATCCGCAGATCCGCCCGATGGGTATAAGCCTCGCGAATCAGCCGCTTCGTTGCGGGAAGTTTCGCCGGGGAGATGGGACCGGAGATCGAGCGCACCGGCCGGCCGCTCAGATAGCCCAGGGTATTGAGCAGTTGTCCGATCTGTTTGCGTGTCCGGGCGATCTGAGCATCCATCTCGTAGGCCCGAGCCCGGATATTGTAGAGCGCCGAAGGAGGAATCAGACCGTTTCGGTACATCCCCTCGGCCTTTTTCAGTGCCGCCAGTGTCGCCTTTTTGGCCGCCGACTGAGCCGCCAGGATCTGCTGTGTCCCCCGCACGGCGCTGTAAAGCTCCGCCGCTTTGAGCAGAAGGTTACGCTGCAGATCCAGTACCTTCAGCCGTGCCGCTTCCCGCTGCCACCCTGCCTGATCGATTCGGGCACTGATCGCAAAGCCGGTAAAGAGCGGATAACGCAGCGTCAATCCGCCGGTGAAGTTGCGTTTCTTCCCCATCGGCAGCGGCCGGACGGGCCCCAGGCCGGTATGGAGGATCATTTCGGGGGTCTCTTTGAGCCAGACCCCGCGGATCTCGGCATCCAGACTGGGCAGCTGCGCCCCTTCGGCCGCCCGGGCCGACTCCTCCGCCGCGTGGGCCAGCATCCGGGCGCTCTGTACGGCCGGGGTCTGCAGAATCCGGGAGGCGATCTGTCGATACCCCTCCGCCTGAAGGAGACTGCCCCCCAGAAGGAGCCCCAGCACAATCGTCATTCCCTCTCTGCCTCGCCGATGTTTCATGATCTCTCTCCTTTGTTGATCCTGCTTCGGCCGATAAAGAGAAGCAGGACGAAAAATGAGCCCACCAGCCCCCAGTAGGCAGCATGCATAAAGGTATTGTAGAATCCGTAATTGTATCCCATAAAGGTTTCGTAGTTGCCAAACAGCACCCGGACCTGATCCATCGTCATCCCCGAAAGAGCCTGCAGTCTATGCAGAAACCCATCCAGATACTCTACGTTCTGCAACTCCTCCATTCTCAGAAAATGGAGGTTTTTGAAATACTCCATGTTGTTGGTGGCCAGGGCGGTCCCGAAACTCCCGCCCACGAAACGGAAATAGTCCATCAGGACGATCGCCAGCTCCCCCTTGTGCCCCGGAGCGTTCTGAAGTACCATCACTGTCACCGGAGCGAAAAAGAGCCCCATGCCGATCCCGAAAGGAACCGTCAGCAGCATCGCCTGATTCAGGGGGGTGTAGTAGTTGAGCCGCGGCAGCAGCCAGAACGAAGCCAGCAGGTAGACCAGCGTCGCCAGGGCCACCGTCCGCTTCGCTCCGATTTTGTCCGAGAGCATCCCCGCCAGAGGGGAGAAGATCCCGATAAAAACGGCAAAGGCAAAGACCGCGATCCCCGCTTCCAGCGTCGGCAGCTGTTTGATATGTTCATAATAGACCGGCAGCAGATAAAAATACTGATACATCGAAAAGCCCAGAATGAAAAAGTAAATCATCATCCCGTTGGCAAAGAGCGGATTGCGAAAGAGGGAGAAATCGATCAGCCGATCTTTCGACCACATTTCACTGAGGGCATAGAGGAGAAAGCCGGCGACACTGACAAGCAGAAGCAGCCCGATCAGTGAACTGTTGAACCATCCGTACTGCTGCCCCCGGGAGAGTATCACCAGCAAAGCGACCGTCCCGATTGAGAGCAGGAGAAAACTGACGAAGTTGAAGCGCAGCTTCTCGAAAAAACGCTCCTTCGGCAGAAAGACGATCCCCGCCACCAGCAGCAGCGCCCCCACCGGCACATTGATGAAAAAAACCATCCGCCAGTTGTAATACTCGGTCAGATATCCTCCGATGGTGGGCCCCAATGCCGGGGCGAAGCTCACCCCCAGGCCGTAGAGCCCCATGGCCAAGCCCTGCTTCTCGGGAGGAAAGTAGCTGAAGATCATAATGTGGCTTGTGACCATAATCAGCGCCTCCCCCGTCCCCTGAATCACCCGGAAAATCACGATCTGCGCCAGCGTGGAGGAGAGCCCGCAGGCCAGCGACGCGGCGGCAAAGAGTCCTACCCCGGCCAGAAAGACCCCTTTGGCCCCGAAGCGTTTGATGAGATATTCGGTGATCAGCAGCGCAATGGCCGCCGCCACCATATAGCTGGTGATGATCCACTGCACCCCGTACATATCCGTCGCCAACGGTCCCGTGAGTTTGGGGACGATCACATCCACCACCGTGGTATCGAGAATCGCCATGAAGGCCCCGGTCATGACGATGATGGAGAAAATGGCGCGTTCTTT
>NZ_WFQN01000151.1 GCF_015487065.1 Nitratifractor sp. | reverse complement strand
GGGAGGGTCACACCCGGCCCCATTCCGAACCCGGAAGTTAAGCCTCCCAGCGCCGATGATACTGCCGGCTACGCTGGTGGGAACGTAGGTCAGCGCCACCCTGAGAATACTTCAATACTCTATCAACTTCCTTTTTACATTCTTTCATAAATTGTTAAAATCATTAAAGATTTAGTATCTAATTTTCTAGTTTTCTGTGAACCTCCCACGATAATTGGCAAAGTAATTTTTTAAACGCCAAACTCCACCATCAGGGGGGTGTGATCGGAATCGTGGAGGAAGTCCGGTACGAAGTGCCGCTTGCAATCCAAGCCTCTATAAAGGATATGGTCCAAGGGATGGCCTCTGAAAGTTTTGATTTTTTCCGAGGAGAACGGGACTCTCTTGAGGGCGAGTTTCTGTCGAAAATTTTCAAGTACATGCATCCGTTTTTCACTCCAGCTATTGAAGTCTCCCGCTACGATCATCGGACCGGTGATGTTTCGTAAATACTCTTGCAATCTTCTCATCTCTTTCTCGTAGATGCGCGCTGCTCTAAAATTGATGGCATGGAGATTGACCAGCGTGAGCGTTTCCCCGTTTGTCAATCCATATCGAGTGATGAGGCTTCCTTTGCCGGGTCCGATGATCGCCTCTTTGGCATGGCTGGCAATGGCAATCGCTTCTAGAGCCGTCGGTGTTGACGCCGTCAGCAGGCCGTACCGTAGGCTTCCTTGTTGGAGATTGGGGGCACTGCAATAAGAAAAGTTTGGAAGCAAAAAGGGGGCGGATGGCGGTCGCATTCTCGCTTCTTGTATGAGAATGAGATGGATGTTCCAGGTATCCTTGATCATTTCGAAGAGTCGGCGATAATGTTTGGTGTCGGTGGATTTGTTGACGTTCCACACCAAGAGACCGAAGGATTCGGGAAGGCTCTCCAAGGGGTCTTTTGCATGGTGGCAAGAGGCTTGAATATCTCTGATAAAAAACATATTGTGTATAATCCCCCTATATCGCCGTGATTCTATCATTAGCGTACCGGAAAGCTACTGAAGGGGGAGAGGAATGTCTTGGAGTATGGAATTGTTGTTGGGCTTGATGGCCTTGATGCACCTGTTGGGAATCTTTTCCGCCTACAAGGCCATGATGGAGACTCGGACCTCTCAAGGAGCGATCGCTTGGGTGATTTTTTTGTTGACTTTTCCCTATGTGGCGGTGCCGCTGTATTGGATTTTCGGGCGCAGTCGCTTTGTCGGTTACTATAAGGTCAAAGAGACGGTAGATCGGCAAGTCAAAGGGCGTTTGGAGCGACTGCTCGAATCGCTACATCCCTATCGTCGTTTCCAAGGGAATGAGGATCATGCGGCTATGGTGGCCGAGAAGCTGGCGGATCTGCCTTTTACCGTTGGGAACCGCGTTGAACTCTTGATCAACGGCGAAGCGACCTTTGCCAGCATTCTCGAAGGAATCGATGCGGCAAAGGAATATATCCTCTTTCAGTTTTATATCGTCCATGATGACGAGATCGGCAACCGGATGGCCGATCGTCTGATCGCTGCGACGCAGCGGGGCGTAAAGGTGTGGTTTCTCTATGACGAGATCGGCAGTCTCGATTTGAGTGAGCGCTATTTGAAGCGTTTGCAAGAAGCGGGGATTCACACCAGTGCTTTCAATACCCGACACGGTTGGAGAAATAAGTTTCAGGTCAATTTCCGTAACCACCGCAAAGTGGTCGTTGTCGATGGGAAACGGTGTTGGGTCGGCGGGCACAATGTCGGAGACGAATATCTTGGGAAAGATCCCAAAATGGGTTTTTGGCGTGATACCCATGTGGCTATCGAGGGGCCGGCAGTCATGGGGGCGCAGATTTCCTTTGCCGAAGATTGGTACTGGGCAAAATCAGAGAAACTGGATGCGTTGCGTTGGGATCCGGTGGTCTCGTCGGGAGAGGCCGCTGCGCAGGTCATCCCTACGGGGCCTGCGGATTGGATGGATACGGCGGAATTGATGTATTTGCACGCGATTGACCAGGCCAAAGAACGGCTGTGGATCGCCTCACCCTACTTTGTCCCCGACGATGCGGTAGTCTATGCGTTGCAGTTGGCGGGATTGCGTGGGGTAGATGTGCGGATTTTGATTCCCGAAAAATCGGACAGCCTGCCGGTCTGGCTGGCCGCCTTCAGTTATCTGGCGGATGCGGGCAAAACCGGGGTGCGCTTTTTCCGGTATCAAAAGGGCTTTCTCCATGAGAAGGTGATGCTGATCGATGACCAGTTGGCCACGGTGGGGACGGCCAATTTTGACAACCGATCTTTCCGGCTCAATTTCGAGATCACGGCGATAGTGGAGGATCGAAAATTCGCAGCGGAAGTCGAGCAGATGTTCCTGGATGACTTTACCGTCTCCCGGGAGATCGATTCGAAAATTTTGGAGCAGAAGCCCTGGTGGTTCCGTGTGGGAGTGCGGCTGGCGCGCCTGAGTGCGCCTGTGCTCTAAGAGATTTTATAGGGTTTCGAGAATCCGGAACTCTCCGGAGTCCGGATCGTAGCCTCCGCGATGCACCTGCATCTGCTTGGTATCCACATCAAAAAGCCAGAAACACTCCCTCCCTTCCATGCTCACGCTTCCCGCACAATAGAGATCGATCGCCAAGCCTTCCTTTTTTAGCGGTGTGCGGTAGCAGCGATGGATATGTCCGTTGAGAATGGCGCCCCGTCTGATGGGGCGGCAGGCACGGAGGAAATCGTCGGCATTGCGCAGTCCGTGATTGGGACGGTCGGGGGTGCCGTCGGCCAGGCGGGCGGCGTAATGGGTCATCACGAAGATCCAACGATCTTCCAGCCGGGGATCGGCAAGAATCTTCTCCAGTGCTTCCAGTTGAACGGGGGGGATGTGTCCGTCGGAGCGCCAGGGGAGGGGGTTGGGTTTCGCGCTGTTGACGGCAATGACGGCAAGATGGTCTCCAAAGAGCCGAACGATGGGGCAGGGGCCATCGACGGCATACTGGGGCCAGTCGGTATGCATGTATTGCCCAAAGTAGAGGTGGAAGTGGTCCCCACGGATCACGTCACCGCTGTAGACATCATGGTTGCCGGGGATGACGATAAAGCGCTCAGGCGGTTGAGCCAAAGGAGCCAGAAGTTCTGCTGCGTTCTCCAGTTCGGCCGTGAGCCCCAGGGCTGTCAAATCACCGGTACAGAGGACCAGATCGACACCGTATCGCTCTTTGAATCGGGTCAGAGCGGCTATTTTGGCTTCGGCGTTGTCGAAATAGCGCCCTCTTCCTCCCAGCAGGTTCAGGGCGCCGATGGCCCGTTTGCCGAACCACTTTTTCCAGGGAATCGTTTTGAGGGAAAGATCGAAATGGGGATCACTGCAGTGGAGGATTCTCATCGGTTCCCTCCCAGAAGCGGTGTATCGGGGGGCAGGACCATGGAGAGTGCACCGGGGTGCAGAGTAAATCTAAAACTGTCGGCGCTGTAAGGTTCGCCGTCGAGGTTGATCTGACGGGGGCCCTCTTCGGGGATGAACTCCACTTCGGAAGCCCGTAGAATCTTTTTAAAAGGAAGTAACCAACCCAGAATGGAACTGGGGGGAGCCAGGGTGGCGGGGATAGGGAGATTATCAAGGGTATAAAGGACGATGTCGAAGAGCCCGTCATCCACTTTCGCTTCCGGAGCAAGGACCATTCCCCCGCCGGCCTGTCTTCCGTTGCAGACGGCGATGGCGAAGGCACTTCCTTCAAAACAGAATTCCCCGATTTTCATGCTACCGTAGATGGGTTGAAAATCAAAGAGTTTAAGCAGTCCGGTCAGAGCGTAAGCACCGCCGCCCAGGATCTCTTTGAGTTCGGGAGGCGTTTCGGCGGTGACCACTGCTCCGAAGCCTCCGCTGGCAACATTGAGAAAATAGCGTTCACTGACCTCTCCGATATCCACGTTCGAGGCAAATCCGTCGATTGCGGCGATCAGGGCCTGTCTGGGGTTTTCCGGAATGAAAGCTGCTGTGGCGAAGTCGTTGGCGGTTCCGATAGGCAGAATGGCCATTTCTGGCCGCTGCTTGGCCGGGAGCTTCATCAGGGCGTTGACTATGAGATTGAGGGTACCGTCCCCACCACCGGCGATGACACGGTCGATACCGTCCCGGACCGCGTCATGTATCAAACGTTCGAAATCTTCGGGTTCCTGGGTATAGCGTACATCCAGAGCGAAAAAGTGGTACCGTCGTACCCAGTCGATCGCTTCCTGAACGTCACTACGCTCGCCTTTTGCACCGTTGAGAATGAGACGGATCTTCATAGGATCCTTTCAAATATGGAATGTTGCTTAAAAAGGGTTCTCTCAAAAATTTTTCAAAGAGATTAACTGATTTTAGCAGAATGGATATTGAGAGAATTTTGGAAAGTGAAATCCACGAAGATTTTTTGCTAGATATAATATCTTCAAAGGAGTGAAGATGGCATCAATGACAAAAACTGATAAATACCTAGAAGCTTTGAAGCAATGCGAAGGTTGGGTCACAGCGGCAGAATGGGCACTAAAAGTGGCTGAATTATACCCCAAGATATTAGAAGAAGCAGAAGAGCAGGCTAAGGGGCAAAAAAATGAGACTACAGGAATGAGAGAATTGACTGCTCGTATACATTCCAATGTATCGCGAGGAGCTTATAAAGGGGAAATTGAAGTAGATACCTCCGAACGTCCTCGAAAATTTAGATATGCCACAAAAGAGGAGTTGGACCGTATCGAAGAAGAAGAGTTACAAGAAGAGATGGAGGAATTGACAAGAGCGGAACGTATCCGACGAGACTTTCAAGATCTCAATATTCATGAACGTTATAGATTGGAAGAGATGGAGGCTATTGCCAAAACGTTTAATCACTATTTTAAAACTGATTTGGAAGTTGACCATGCCACTTCCCTTTTTGAAGGGGGAAGGCACCATCCGGACAATATGCAGATTATTTCAAAAACACACAATCGTATTAAAAGTAAATCTAGTTGGAACCGCATGTCGTTGAAGAAACAGATTGAATATCTTAGGAGACTAAAAGAGTATCATTCTCTTCTCTTTGATGTGGATGATGAGATATTTGAATCATTGATGGGCAGATTGCAGAAAGTATATTCTCCGGGAGTAAAAAATCGTTAAACTGGACCAACTTGAGTATAAATATTATGAAAAAAACACCAATAAAATATGAAGGTAAAAGAAGAATTATTTAATTGGGAAATCGATGGTGGCGCGGGGCGGAATCGAACCGCCGACACAAGGATTTTCAGTCCTTTGCTCTACCGACTGAGCTACCGAGCCGTTTGAAGTGGACTGAAATTATATCCGAGTTTTATTAAAAAGTTCTTAAACTGCGGACAAACTCCACAAAACGGTCACCTCTGGCTACATAGGAAGAGAACTGATCAAGACTTGCAGCGGCGGGGGAGAGCAGGGCGACTTCGCCTTGTCGGAGTCTTTCGGCGACGGCCTGCATCGCTTCATCCAGGGTCTTGAAAGAATGCACAGGGACGTTGTATTTCCTCGCTAAACGCGCCAAACGTTCGCTGTTGCTGCCAATCGTGTAGAGGGTGGCGTCGAGTTGGGCCAGACGTTCGATCAGAGGGGTCATGTCCACCCCTTTGTCATCGCCTCCGGCGATCAGGTGAATGGGACGGTCACGGTAGGCTTCGAGGGCCTGGAGGGTGGCGTCGAGGTTGGTGGCTTTGGAGTCGTTGATCCAGAGCCTTCCCTGTGCATCGGTGATCTCTTCCTGGCGGTGACGGTCGAGGCGAAAGGCGTTGAGACGGTCGATATCGGCTTCGTCGAAAAGGATACGGCTGACCGCCAGAGCCAGGAGCGCATCCTGACGAAATGCAGCGCGATAACGGAGTCCTGATGCATCCAGGTCGAAAAATCGCTCCAGAGACTCGTCGGAATTGTAGGGAATGATCCAGGCGAAGCTTTCGGGGGGCTTCAGGTCGGCAGGGATCAGTGCCGGTTCGCCTTCCTGCATGCGAAGAAGCGGGGAGAGTTTGTCAGCCGAGTAGTTCTCCGCATTGCCGTGCCAATCGATATGATCGGGGGTGATGGGTAAAAGGATGTAGAGATTGGGAGAGGCTTCCCGGGTATGGTGCAGGGTATAGGAGCTGGTCTCCAGAATCCAGAGTGGGGCTTCGGGATCGAGTTCGGCCAGCGGGGTGCCGATGTTGCCGCCGCTGAGGGCCCCGTGGGGTTCGAGCAGCCAGGTGAGCATCTGGGTGGTCGTGGTCTTGCCGTTGGTGCCGGAGATCCAGACGGTACGAGGAGCCGGAAGTGCGTAGTGGGTAGTGCGTAGTGGGTAGAGGGGGTGGTCCTGTGACCACGTCTTGCTCTCTTTTCTCAGTCTTTCAGAGAGGAAAAGGTCGTATTCGCTGACGGGATTTTTGGCTTGGGCCAGCAATGGGCTGTCGGGGCGGATGCTGGGCGTGAGGATCTCCATGAGGCTCTGATCGGGATCGAAGGCTTCGGAGGGATGGATCCGGTTGCCGGCGTCATCGGTCCAGGGCTTTTCGCAGCGATCGTCATAGAAATCGAAGCCTTCGCCCAGGAGCGTGGCGATAGCCCGGGTGGTTTTGCCGTAGCCGAAAAAGGAGAGGTGTTTCATCGGAGGGAACTCCGATGATTAATTGAGAATTGAGAATTGAGAATGGAGAATTTCGGTATGCGTTGCTTGGCAACGCTTTTGATGATGGATGATGGATGTTGGATGTTGGATTTTTGGGCGTCACTTTGCGACGCGTATTTTTGGAGGCGGGACTTCAGTCCCGCATACAGGGCTGAACCCCTGCACCCAATGACCAATAACCAATGACAAATGACG
>NZ_WFQN01000150.1 GCF_015487065.1 Nitratifractor sp. | reverse complement strand
TGGTGAGGAAGCCGCCCGTTCCCGCCGTGGGGTCGTAGAGGCTCCGCACGATGCCGGGCTTGGTGAACACCTCGTCATCGGTAGAGAAGAGCAGGGAGGTGGTCAGACGCACGATGTCGCGGGGGGTGAAGTGCTCTCCCGCGGTTTCGTTGGAGGCTTCGGCGAACATCCGGATCAGCTCTTCGAAAACGATCCCCATCTGATGGTTGCTGACGCGGTCGGGGTGCAGATCGACCGAGGCGAACTTCTCCACCACGAGGTAGAGCAGATTGGTCTCCTGCAGCTTGTCGAGCTGGGTGGCGAACTCGTACTTTTCGAAGATCTCCCGGGCGTTGGGGCTGAAGCTGTTGATGTAGCTCTCCATATTCTCCCGCAGGTTGTTGGGGTCGCTCAGCAGCTTGGAGAGGGTGTAGCGGGAGGTGTTGTAGAAGTTGTGCCCCGACTTGCGCACCAGGATCTTCTCCAGCGGGATCCCCAGATCCTTGCGCGCTTCGTACTCCTCGAGCACCGCCTCCCGGGTCGGTTCCAGCACACACTCCAGCCGACGCAGCAGCGTCATGGGCAAAATCACCTTGCCGTAATCGGACTGCTTGTAGTCGCCGCGGAGCAGATCGGCCGTGCTCCATATCAAGCCGGAGAGAGATCGCTGTTCTGACATTTGGGCTGCCTTGGTCAGGAAATTTTGATCTTATTATAGCGGGGGATTTTTGGAAATATTTTTGGGGTACTCAGCGCTCGGAGAGACACTCTCCATCCACCCACCGCAAATACCCCTCCGACCCGCCGACCACATGGATCGCCAGGATCTCCGGGGTGTCGTAGGGGTGGTGGCGCAGGAGGAGGGCTTGGAGGGCGTCGTAGCGGTCGGTGCGGGTTTTGATCTCCAGGCGGTATTCGTCAGCCGACTCCAGAGCGCCCTCCCAGCGATAGAAGCTGTGGATCGGAACGATCTGGATGCAGGCAGCCAGGCGGGCCTCGAGTATCGTTCGGGCGAGGAACTCCGCTTTGGCGCGTTCGTCGACGGTGGTGTGGACGATGAGGTATTCGGGAACTTTCATAGTCTGATTGTACCAGTATATCCCTAGAGTTTATTTGTCTATTTAATTTGTCAAAAGTATATGTTATAATCAATAGACAATTTATTGCCAAAAAGGAATATCATGATTCGGGTGACATTGGCAGATTTGCGGCGCTCACTGGAACTGAGTGAGGCGGAAGAGATCATTGCTGTGGAGGACCGGCGGCGGAAGAAAGAGGTGGGATATTTCATCCCCATCTCCCTGGAGAAGGATTTTCGGAAGTTTTTGGATGACGTTGAACGGAAGCGACGGGCCGAAAAACTCCGGCGGGTAGCCGATGCCCAGAGAAAAGATGTGATTCCGGAGGGGGGCTTGGATGAGGGTTTGTCGTAGAGGAGAAATATGGTTGGTGGATTTCAACCCGGCCAAAGGAGGCGAGATGGGCAAACTCCGGCCTGCAATCATTCTCAGTGATGAGCAGAGCAATGAAATCCTGGAGACAGTGATTGTGATCCCTCTCTCAACCGTCATCGAACCCGAGACCTTTCCCTTCCGATGGATGGTGAAGAAAAGGGAGAGACTCGAAAAGAACAGTGATGCCTGTATCAACGAGATTCGTTCTCTTTCGAAAAAAAGAGTCAAAGAGTATCTGGCGGTATTGACAGAGGAGGAGTTGGCGATGATTCAAGAAGGACTCTGCCGACTGATCAGATAAATCGACTTTAGCAGACACAAAGCGTCTAAAAACAGAAAAAAATTTTATAAATTGAGAAGGAATAGAAAACCATGAACGAAAAGAAAAAACATATCGCGATGCTGATCGACTGCGACAACGCCTCTCCCTATGCCATCAAGGGGATCCTCAAAGAGCTCTCCAAATACGGTGAAGTGATCGTGCGGCAGGCCTACGGCAACTGGAACAACCAGCAGCTGACCCCCTGGATGGAGCGGCTGCTGGAGCACTCCATCAAACCGATACAGCAGTTTGACTACACCAAGGGTAAAAACGCCACCGACATCGCCATGGTCATCGATGCCATGGACCTGATGTATATGCGGGAGCTCGACGGCTTCGCTCTGGTGACCAGTGACAGCGACTTCACCCCGCTGGCCCAGCGGCTCATGTCCAACGGCCTGACGGTCTACGGCTTTGGGGAGAAAAAGACCCCCAAGGCCTTCATCAACTCCTGCAGCCAGTTTATCTACACCGAGAATCTGGAGAAAGAGGAGAAGAAGTCCAAAACGCGTACCGAAGAGGTGGTCAAGAAAAAACGGAGCAAAAAGAGTGCTCCCAGTGAAGCCGAGAGCAAGATCGACTCGGTGCTGGAGGATGAGGAGTTTATCGACCTGCTGCTGACGGGCCTGCGCAAAACTGCCGGAGAGAACGGCTGGGTCAATGTCTCGGACCTGGGGCAGTACCTGAGCAACAACTCCGCCTTCAGTCCCGTCAACTACGGCTACGAGAAGTTGGGGGCGCTGCTGCGCAACATTCCCTTTCTGGAGAGCAAGTTTGAGAACAACAATTCGATCATGTATGTGAGGGAGAAGTAGGCCGAGCGTTTTGCCGTCGCATTCCATGAAACGGTATAACGAATTTCTTGAATCCAGGAGATGGCTTGCCTCACTCCGGGGGTCGGTCGAAGAAGATTGAGAGAAACCAGCCGACCAAAAAGAGGAAGATGAGGAGAGGGACCAGCGTGAAAGGATCACTGAGGTCTATTTTGAATAACTGATTGATCTTTTCTATCATGCTCGACTCCTTTGACATTATCATACCATTTTGACAGTATGGCACTTTTGAAGATAGAATAGCTGGCAACCGTTTTTTCCAAAGGAGAGAGATGAAAATCGCTTATGCAGAGATTCCCGCCTCAGACCGATACAAACTGATGGCTCAGAGTGTGGTGCCCCGGCCCATCGCCTGGATCGTTACCGAAGATGAAGGGGTGCTCAACCTGGCTCCCTTTAGCTACTTCACGCCACTCTCGTCGGAGCCGGCGACGCTGATCGTCTCGGTGGGACACCGCCCCGACGGCACGCCCAAAGACACTCTGGCCAATCTGCGAAAGCAGGGGCGTTGCACACTCTGCCTGGTTTCGCCGGCGCTGTTGGAGCCGATGCACTACAGCTCGGCAGCCCTCTCGCCGCAGGAGAGTGAAGCGGAACGGTTCGACATTCCGATGCATGATGTTTTTGAAGGCTTCCCGCCGATGGTGGAGGGGGCGCCGACGGCTTTTGCCTGTACCTTGCTGCAGGAGGTGGACCTGGAGGGGAGCAAGACGCGTCCGTTGATCCTGCAGATCGAAGCGCAGTATCTGGACGAGGGCTGTATCGCCGATCGGGAACATCTCTATCTCGATTGTGATCTGATCGCCCGCGTCGGACCCCACTATGCGAAACTCGGGGAGCGGATCGAGGCGCCGGAGATTCCTGATCGTTGATGGTCGCTGGTCTTTAATCTCTAGTTACTAGTTGCTAGTTATTAGTTACTAGTTATTCATTATTCGTTACTCATTCACCCCAATCTGCTCTTGAAATCTTCGTAGCCGAACTGACGATCGATCGTCAAACTGCCATCTCGGTGCAGAGTGGCTAACGCGGGGAGGGGGATGCCGTTGAAGGTGGTGGCTTTGACCATGGTGTAGTGCATCTGATCCTCGAAGAGGATCTTGTCTCCGATTTTCAGCGGCCGGTCGAAACTGTAGTCTCTCATCACATCCCCCGCCAGACAGGTATTGCCCGCCAGGCGATAGGTGTAGGGCTTTTCTCCCGGTTCGGCGGCTCCACGTACCTGCGCTTTGTAGGGCATGATGATGGTGTCGGGCATATGGGCTTCGGCGGAGGTGTCCAGGATGGCGATCTCCATACCGTTGTTGACGATGTCCAGCACGGTGGCGACCAGGGGGCCGGTCTCCCAACCGACCGCTTCGCCGGGCTCCAGATAGACCTCGAGATGGGGATGGCGGGATTTGAAATTATTTAATATCAAAATGAGCCTCTCCCGGTCGTAATCCTTCCGGGTGATATGATGCCCGCCGCCGAAGTTGACCCATTTTAGCCGCGGCAGCCACCGGCCGAACTTCTCCTCAAAGGCCTGCAGGACGCCCTCCAGGGCCGAAGCGTCCTGCTCGCAGAGGGCATGGAAATGAAAGCCCTCGATCGCCTCGACTGTCGCTTCATCCACCGCCTCGGCCAGGGTTCCCAGGCGGGAGTGGAGGCCGCAGGGGTTGTAGAGCTCTACGGGGGCTTCGGAGTATTGGGGATTGACCCGCAGTCCCAGAGAGAGCGTGGGATTGGCGGTGCGGGCTTGGGGGCCGAAACGCTGTAGCTGGGCCGGAGAGTTGAAGACCAGGTGATGGGAGATCCGGGCGATTGCGTCGATCTCTTCCGCTTTGAAGGCGGGGGAGTAGGTGTGGGTCTCCCGGCCGAACGCTTCGTGGGAGAGCTTCGCTTCGTAGAGGCCGCTGGCACAGCAGCCGTCCAGATACTCCCGGACCAGGGGAAAGCTGTGCCAGAGGGCGTAGCCCTTGAGGGCCAGGAGGATCTTCACCCCGGCCCGGTCTTTAATATCTTTTAATATCATTAAGTTCTGTTCCAGGAGTTGCTCTTCGAGTAGCCAGCAGGGAGAGGGGAGTTGCCGCAGGATCTCGGGAGTGATCCTGCTTCTTTTTTCCAAAGATTTCATGGGGATATTATCCCCAAAAGAGCATTAAACCCAACATTGAGTCCTCTCACAAGATCCCTCATTCAGGCTTGACCCGGAATCCAGAGTCAAGCATATCCATAATAATACTGCAGACCCTAAATTGAACCCTCTGAAAAACTGAAAAGATTCTTCATCGACATCCTGAACTCGATTCAGGATCCACGGCACAATGGGTATTCCAAGCCCTGGATTCCGGGTCAAGCCCGGAATGACAGAATTTTTCAGAGCACTCAATTAGAGTTAGAAATGACACAGTGATTTTCACACGGGTTTCAGAGAGTTCAATGACGGCTTCTCACTCCGCCAGTTTCATCCGTGCCAGCAGGCCGGCGGTAGTGGTATAGCCGGTCTCGACAAATTTGAGTTTGCCGGCTGCATCGTAGATCAAAGAGGTGGGGTAGATCGTGATATTGAAACGTTTGGCCAGGGTGCCGTAAGGGTCGTTGAGGACGGGGTAGGTGATCCCGCGCTTGCGCATCCAGGCCCGAATCTCCTCAGGATTGCCGCTGTTAACGGCGATGGTAAGGACAGGATAACGGCGGGCGACGGTTTCGATATTGGAAGCCTCCTGACGGCAGATAGGGCACCAGGTCCCCCAGAAGTGCAGGAGGATAGGCTGCCCTGTTTTGTGCAGAGATTTGACGCTACGCCCTTCTAGGGTATGCCCGGAGAGATCGGGGAAACGGCTCTCATCGATCTTCGGAGCTCGCCAGAGGTTTAGCAGGGTCGAGAGGACAAAGAGGATCAGAACAAAAAGAAGTGCCTCTCTTCCCCACTGTAACAAGGTTGATTTCAACTGCATTTCAAGACTTTTCATAGAGGATTGTCGATGCAGATTATAGCGACCGCTGTGCGGAGGCCAAAGATGGCAGAGTCGGGTGAGCCTGACTCCCTCGGGGAATGTGTAGTTGAAAGAGCGTCCGATTTTCTGTGTTGATTTGATACTTTTTTACCCTGCTCATCACTAGATCATAGATTATATGGGGTTTCTAATTTATAATTTGAGATAATGCATCCATCCGATGTTATAAAACTTGGATAGTATATAGGGAATGAATCAAAGGAGAGAATGATGAGTCAGGAGACCATGACAACAGTGACGTCAATGCCCCTCTACCTGATGATTGCCGGGGGAGTATTGATCGTGATAATGATCTATCTGCTGGTCAGGATGCGCCGCAGCAAAACGTCGACAAAGCGGTCGCAGAGACCTCAAACCGAGACGAAACAGGAGAGAAGAAAGCTCCGGGAAGAGCGACCGGAACCTACCCGGAGAACGGAAGCGAAACCGGAAAAGCCCCGGGAAGAGACTCCCCGGCCGAAAAAGGCGGAAAGGGCAGGCAAAGAGGAGCTCCCTGTTTTTGAAAATCCGATTCCCGAAACGCAAGGGATCGATCGGGAGAGTTTCAGCACCTTTGCCGGGAGCCGGATTCTGGCCGTGGATGACAACGCCCTCAACCTCAAGCTGATCGAACGCTTGATGGAGGGCTCGGGAATCGTCATGGAGACTGCCTCCAACGGTGTGGAGGCTTTGGAAAAGCTCCGAGCTCCCAACGCCCACTACGATCTGGTGCTGATGGATGTCAATATGCCGAAGATGGACGGGTTGGAGGCGACCCGTGAGATTCGGCAGGATCCTCAACTGCAACGTACTCCGGTGCTGGCACTGACCGCCTCGACCGACAGAGAGGAGGTGGAACGAATCCTGAGGAGCGGTATGAACGGTTATCTGGACAAGCCTATCGTCCTGGGGAAGCTTTTCAGCGCTTTCAAACTCTTTACCGTCCACCCCTCTCAGGATAAACAGACTCGTGTGATGGTTGCGAAAAAAGGAAACGAAGACCTGCTCACCAATCCCGAGGTTTTGGATATCCGGCAAGGCATCGAGCACAGCAACAACGATGAAGAGCTCTACCGAACGATTCTGGATGATTTTCTCCGTGAATATGCGGAGTGCGACCGTCGCTATCAGGAGTTGACTGAGCAAGAGGCGTATGAAGAGCTTCACCGTCTGTTGGTCGATCTGGATGGCTTGACAGGGACCCTGGGGGCGATGGAACTCTA
This sequence comes from Nitratifractor sp., assembly GCF_015487065.1. Taxonomy (GTDB): domain Bacteria; phylum Campylobacterota; class Campylobacteria; order Campylobacterales; family Sulfurovaceae; genus Nitratifractor. Next base: position 2,838 of record NZ_WFQN01000150.1, on the reverse strand, counting down.
CCGCCTGGTGGATCGGATCAAGCAGACCCTTGAGCAGGGAGAACATGCGTTACTGAAAGATTTCAGTCTGGAGTGTCACGAAGATTTCCAGCGTTTCCGTCGGGAAGCCCGCCGCTATCTGGCAGCTTGAAAAATCACTTTCTGTCTAACCGGAGAATCTCTTCTCCGACTTCTGTATAATACGCGAAAACTTCATCCGTAATCCAAGGAAACCTCTATGCTTTCAACCGTCAATCTGACCCAGCGCTACGGCAAGCGCGTCCTGTTTGAAAAGATCAACCTTACGCTTGACCCCGGCAAGCGCTACGGCCTCATCGGCGCCAACGGGGCGGGCAAATCGACCTTTATGAAGATCCTGGCCGGGGAGATCGAACCCAGTGAAGGGGAGGTGCAGATCCAGCCCGGCGCCAAGCTGGGGATGCTGGGACAGAATCAGTACGCCTTCGAGGAGTTCAGCCTCAAGGATGCGGTACTCTACGGCAACAGACGCCTCTACGAAGCCCAGAAGGAGAAGGAACGCCTCTATATGGAAGGCAATTTCGACGACGACAAGGTCAACGAACGCCTGGGCGAGCTGGAGATGGTCTGTGTCGAGGAGGATCCCACCTATGAGAGCGACGTGCGGATCGAAAAGCTATTGAGCGCCCTGGGCTTCCCCGTAGAAGAGCACGACAATCCCATGAGCTCCCTCACCGGCGGGGACAAGTTCAAGATCCTGCTGGCCCAGGTGCTTTTCCTCAAGCCCGATATTTTGCTCCTGGACGAGCCCACCAACAACCTGGACATGGAGACCATCGCCTGGCTGGAGGAGGAGCTACGGCGCCACGAGGGCGTCCTGGTGGTGATCTCCCACGACCGCCACTTCCTCAATGCGGTCACGACCAATATCCTGGATCTGGACTTTCAGACCATCCGGGAGTTTACGGGAACCTACGACGACTGGTATATCGCCGCCAATCTCAAAGCCAAGCAGGCGGAGATGGAGCGCAGCAAGAAGCTCAAAGAGAAAGAGGAGCTGGAGAAGTTCATCGCCCGTTTCAGCGCCAACGCCTCCAAGGCCAAGCAGGCCACCAGCCGCCAGAAGCAGCTGGAGAAACTGGATATCCAGGAGATCAAACTCTCCAGCCGCCGGGATCCTTCGATTCTCTTCAAGCCCAACCGGGAGATTGGCAACGAGGTCCTGGAGGTGGAGCACCTGGCCAAGAGCTACGGGGAGCACAAGGTCTTCGAAGATCTGAATTTCAAGGTGGAAAAAGGGGACAAAATCGCCCTCATCGGCGGCAACGGCGTGGGCAAGACCACCCTGTTGGAGATCCTGATGGGCCGTCTGGAGCCCGACGCCGGGCAGGTCAAGTGGGGCCAAACGGTCCATCCTACCTACTTCCCCCAGAACACCACCGAGATCGTCAAAGGGGAGGAGAAGCTCTACCAGTGGATCCAGAACCACAACCAGAAGTGGCACATCGACGAGATCCGTAAATGTCTGGGACGGATGCTCTTCAGCGGTGAGGAGCAGGAGAAGCAGGTCGAGGCCTGCTCCGGAGGGGAAAAGCACCGGATCATGATGTCCAAGATGATGATGGACGACGCCAACTTCCTGGTCCTGGACGAGCCCGACAACCACCTGGACCTGGAGGCGATCGTCGCCCTGGGCGAAGCCCTGCACAAATACGAAGGCAATGTCATCTGTGTCACTCACGACCGGGAACTCATCGACGCCTTCGCCAACCGGATCCTCAAACTCCACGAAGACGGAACCCTGACCGACTTCCGGGGGAACTACGAGGAGTTTGTTGAGAGTGAGAGTAACTAGGAACGAGTAACTAGTAACTAGGAATGAGGAACCGAATTTTCGTAGCGTGGGATTGCTATCCCACGAAACGGTGAATGGTGAATGGTGAATGATGAATGATGAATGGTTTCGGTAGGCGTTGCTTGGCAACGCTTTTTTATGATGTTTTTAATCCAAAATCCAAAATCCATCATCCAAAATTAAACCATGATGTCCCCTGAAACTCTTCGCCGCTGCCTCGATCTGCTTCGTGCCGACTATCCCAACTGGGATGCCCCGGCGAAGCGTTTCGAAAAGGCCTATCAGCGCACCCCCTATACGATCCTCATCTCCACCCTTTTGAGCTTTCAGACCCGGGATGAGGTGACGCTGGAGGCGGGGCGGCGGCTCTTTGCCCTGGCGCAGACCCCCCAGGCGATGCTGGAGCTCGGCGAAGCGCGGATCGCCGAGGCGATCTATCCGGTAGGGTTCTGGCGCAAAAAGGCCGCCTCGGTTCTGGAGGTGAGCCGGGTGCTTCTGGAGCGCCACGGCGGTGAAGTACCCCAAACCCTGGAGGAACTGACCGCCATCAAAGGGATCGGCCCCAAAACCGCCAAGATCGTCCTGGAAAACGCCTACGGTGCCGAGGTGGCGGCGGTGGATACCCACGTCCACCGGATTCTCAATCTCCTGGGAGCCGTCGAAACCTCCACCCCGGAAGCGACGGACCGGGCCCTGGGAACACTCCTGGAACCGGCGGAGCTACGGGGCCTCAACAAGCTCCTGGTGAGCTTCGGGCAGACCCTCTGCCGCCCCAGGCATCCCGACTGTATCTGCTGTCCCATCCGCTCCTGCTGTCCTAATGCCAAATAGTCAAAACTAATAATTATTATCAGTTTTTGTAAAACTCTTTCGACTATAATATCTCCAGACTGATTTCAACTTTCAACCAAAGGAGTTATTCATGAAAAAGAGTCTTTTGCTGATCTCCCTGGCGGCGGCTACGGTACTGAGTGCTGCCGAGGCTGTCCCTGCCCAGGATTCCAAAGCGGTCGCCATGGAGGGTG
>NZ_WFQN01000149.1 GCF_015487065.1 Nitratifractor sp. | reverse complement strand
TGGGATTTTTCATCCTGGATCGCCACGACGATCCCGGTAGGCAGGTGGGTCAGGCGGACGGCGGAGTCGGTGGTGTTGACGCTCTGGCCGCCGCAGCCGCTGGAACGGTAGACATCCATCTTGATCTCGTTGGGTTTGATATCGACCTCCACATCCTCCACTTCGGGGATGACGGCGACAGTGATGGCGGAGGTATGGACCCGTCCCTGGGTTTCGGTGGCGGGGACCCGCTGGACCCGGTGGGTGCCAGCTTCGTATTTGAGCTTGCTATAGACCCCCTCGCCTTTGACCAGGACGATGAGCTCTTTGTAGCCGCCGGCGGTCCCTTCCGAAGAACTGACGATCTCCACTTTCCACCCCTGCCGCTCGGCGAAGCGCAGATACATCCGGAACATATCTTCGACGAAAAGGGCGCTCTCGTCCCCTCCGGCACCAGCGCGAAGCTCGAGATAGATATTTTTGTCGTCGTTGGGGTCTTTGGGGATCATCAGGACTTTGATTGCCTCCTCCAGCTTGGGAAGCTTCGGTTCCAGCTCCGCCAATTCCTCTTTGGCCAGTTCGCCGAACTCGGAGTCGGAGAGCATGGCCTTGTTCTCTTCGATCGCTTCACTGATCTCGAGATATTCCCGCGCCTTCTCCACCAAGGGAGCGATGGAAGATTGCTCTTTGCTCAGCTCCGTCATTCTCTGGATGTCAGAGGCGATCTCGGGGGAGCTCAGCAGCCGGTTGATCTCTTCGTAGCGTTCAATGAAGGGGTGAAGTTTCTCTTGGAACATCTGTGAATCCTGGCGATGAGGTGCATGGGCTCCGGTCGGAAACCGGAGCAGAAAAGTGAAGTGTTTGGTTAAAAAGAGGGGTTAGGCGGCTTCGATGCTGTTGACCAGCTTGTGCAGCCGGCTGACCTTGCGGGAAGCGGTCTGCTTCTTGAGGAAGCCTTTGCTGACATAATGGTGCAGCTGCTTGTTGGCGACCTGAAGAGCTTCCTGCGCTTTGGCCTTATCCCCGGCTTCAGCTGCTTCGCGGACGGCACGGATGATGTTTTTCATCCGGGTCCGGTAGTAACGGTTGCGCTCGGTCTTCTTGACGGTCTGTTTGATGCGTTTCTTTGCTGACTTGTGATGTGCCATGAACTCAGTCCTTTTCTGTGAATATTTTTCGGAAAAATATAGCCCGCTTGATATCAGGGTCTATTGAGTGGGCGAATCATACCAAAAAAAGCTAAATACTAAATAAAATATGTCAGGGAGCTTTGGGTAAAATGTCGTCAAAATTTCATTTTACAAATATTTAAAGGCGGTCAGTGATGGAAAAACTATTTGGAACCGACGGTGTGCGGGGCAAAGCGGGAGTCAAGGTCTCCGCTCCCGCCGCGATGCGGCTGGCGATGGCGACCGGGATCTATTTCCGCCCCAGGGCCAAGACAAACAAGATCCTCGTGGGCAAGGATACCCGCCGCAGCGGCTACATGATCGAAAATGCCATCGTCTCGGGGCTGACTGCAGTGGGCTATGATGTGATTCAGATCGGTCCTATGCCCACGCCGGCCATCGCGTTTTTGACAGAAAACATGCGTTGTGACGCCGGGATCATGATCAGCGCTAGCCACAATCCCTATTATGACAACGGGATCAAGTTTTTTGATGCCCAGGGAAACAAGCTCAGCCATACGGTGGAGGAGGAGATCGAGGCGATCTATGTCGATGACGATGCGATTGATGCCGCGCAGGTGACAGGCAAAGCTATCGGCAAATCCAAACGTATTGATGATGTAATCGGCCGCTATATCGTCCATATCAAAAACTCTTTTCCCCGGGAGTTGACGCTTTCAGGCCTGCGGGTGGTCGTTGATTGCGCCAATGGGGCGGGTTATAAGGTGGCTCCGACGGTTTTGAGTGAGCTGGGGGCCGATGTGGTGGTCCTGGGGGATGAGCCCAACGGTTTCAATATCAACGAGGGGTGCGGGGCGATGCATCCGGAGTATTTGGCCAAGGAGGTCTTGCGTTACCGGGCCGATGTGGGAGTGGCCCTGGATGGGGATGCCGATCGGCTGGTGATGGTGGATGAACAAGGAGAGGTTATCGACGGAGACAAGCTGATGGGGGTTCTGGCGGTCTACCTCAAATCCCAGGGGAAGCTGCGCCACGACGCCATGGTGGCGACGGTGATGAGCAACCAGGCTCTGGACGACTATCTCAAAGAGCATGGTATCACCCTTTACCGCAGTGCCGTGGGGGACAAGAATGTGGTGGAGCTGATGCAGGCGAAAGATCTCAATTTCGGCGGGGAACAGAGCGGGCACATTATCTTCAGCGATTTCGCCAAGACCGGCGACGGCATCTCCAGTGCTCTGCAGGCTCTGGCCTATCTGGTCAGCAGCGGGAAGCAGGCTAGCGAAGCTTTCAACCCCTTTGAGACCTATCCACAGAAACTGGTCAATCTGAATGTGGGAGAGAAGCGTCCGCTCGATGAAATTGAAGGGTTGGCTGATCTTCGAGAGGAGATTGAAGAGGCGGGAATGCGCCATCTCTTCCGCTATTCGGGGACCGAAAACAAAATCCGCCTTCTCCTCGAGGGGCGGGACGCCCGGCAGCTCGAAGAAGCGATGGATCGGATCGAAGCCTTTTTCCGTCGGGAACTCTCCTAAGTGGAAACTCCGGCAAGGTTTGGCATCCGCGGGGCGGCTATTTTTCTGCTAGCGGCCCTGGGGACCTATATCGTCGATCAGGGGATCAAAGAGCTTTTTCTCGCGGGCTATGAGTGGCAGAGCCGCTGTATCTCCCTGGAATTGCACCTCAATCGGGGGGTGGCCTTTAGCCTCTTCGCCTTTTTGGGGCCTTGGCTCAAGTGGCTACAGTCGTTGTTGATTATCGCAATGCTCGGGTTCTTTTGGACGGAGGGGTGGATTCGCCGGCATCCTTTCGTCTTGGGCATTTTGCTCGGAGCCGCGTTGGGCAACCTCTCGGACCGTTTCGTCCACGGGGCGGTCGTGGACTATGTCTACTGGCATTGCGGATTCGATTTCGCCGTCTTCAACTACGCCGATGTGATGATCGACCTCTCGGTGGTCTGGCTGCTGCTGCATGCCTGGTGGAGCCATCGGCGACACAAAGAGGTCTAGGCTGTGGGCCGTTCTCTTTTCCTGCTTTTCCTCCTTTTCTCAGTGCTTCGGGCGGAGGTCTATTCCGTCGATATTCGTCCCTCGGGTTGGAAGGGGGATCGGGTAGGAGCGCTACAGATCCTGGATCAGAAGGAGCTCGTTTTCGATCAGATCGGCGGACGCCATTTCGCCGAGATCTCGGATCTGGCCTTTCTGAAAAAGCGTCGCTGGCTCTTTATGATCAGCGACGAGGGAAAGCTCTTTCGCTTTCAGGCCCGTTTCGGCGAAAAGATCCGGGAGCTGAGCCCGCTGGATGCTGCTACTTTGAGAAAAAAGAGCGGCAAAAAGCTCAAAAAGTGGCGCAGAGACAGCGAGGGATTGACCCTTGACGGAAAAGGAAGGCTCTATGTGAGCTTCGAGGAGAAGCCGCGTATCGCACAGGTGGGCTATGACGGGCGGATCGTCCGCTATCTGCGCCTGCCCAAAGCCATCGATTCGATGGGAAAATTCCGTAGCAAAAACAAAGGGCTCGAAGCCCTGGCTTGGCATCCCAAATACGGGCTGGTGACCGCCGCCGAATATCCGGTAAAAGCGCATTCCAAGAAGATTCAGACCCTCTATGCTCTTCGCGGTCGACAATGGAGCTTTCTGCGCGGCAAGGAGCCCAAAAGCGCCGTGACGGCCCTGGGGGTGCTGGACAACGGAAACTTCCTGGTCTTGGAGCGCTCGATTACCGGTGTGCTCGATCCGGTCGTCATTACCTTGCGGGAGGTGAAGATCGATCATTGCCGTCAGGGATTGTGCCCTACCAAGATCCTGGCGAGGTTGGACAGTTCCAAGGGGTGGACCGTGGACAACTTCGAAGGATTGGCCAAGGTGGGGCCGAACCGTTTCGTCACGGTCAGTGACGACAACGACAACTTCTATCAGAAGACGCTGCTGATCTATTTCCAGGTTCTTCCCGGGAAGTGACGGAGTTTCCTGACGTTCCTTACCTGTTTCTCAACTGTTTCTTTTTTGTCTCCGATCGGTTTCCGTTTGGCTTTATGATTCGAAGGTATTCTACCTTTAAGGAGACCTTCTATGTCCTTTCCTCGTACTCTTCTCGCCTCTTCGCTTCTGTATTCGTCGCTTCTGGCGGCACAAGGGGCCGATACCGACCGCTTCGCCGGGAAGCAAAGCTCCATCGCCTATCCGGTGACCGACGCGCAAAAACGGGCCATTCTCGTCGCACCGCAGATGGAATTGCCCGCCGAGTCGGGGACGCTTCACCCGCTTCGCTACAAAACGGTTCTCAATACCGGAGAGACGCTGGGCTCCGAGATCTTCGGTCTGCTCAAAGATGTCCACGGCAAGCCGCTGCGGATGGAAGACGGCAGCTACTATATCTGTAACGGACAGTTTGGCGGCAGCGGCCCCGATCATACGGAGTTTATCCAGGTTGAGGGCAAGCCCTTTATGGTGACCCAGTTCGAGTGCGGCATCGGTGCGATCTATCTGGCGCCGCTCAAGCAGGATCCCCAAACGGGAGAGCTCAGCGCCGAAGGGCTCAGGTTTGTCTCCCAGGCCGAGTATCACGGCGGGTGGGTCCACTGCGCCGGGATGAAAACCCCGTGGAACAGCTTTCTTGGCAGTGAAGAGTATGAACCCGACGCCCGGAAACTCGATCCCGCCACCGGCAAACTGGAAGGGGATGAATTCTATGACGGCAAGGCGCCCTATTTTGACGGGGATCTCAAGCAGGCCTCTCCCTACTACTACGGATGGATCACCGAGTTGAAGATCCTCAACGCCAAAGGAGACACCCGTTATACCAAACACTACAGTATGGGGCGCTTCGCCCACGAGCTGGCCTACGTAATGCCCGACGCTCAAACCGCCTATTTGAGTGATGACGGAACCAACTGTGCTCTGTTTATGTACCGTGCCGACAAAAAGAACGATCTGAGCGCCGGAACCCTCTATGCCGCCAAGTGGAAGCAAACGAGTGACGCGAATGGAGGAGCGGCCGATCTGGAGTGGATCCCCCTGGGGCATGCCACGGATGCGGAGATCCGGGCGATTGTCGAAAAACGCCCCCTCTTTAACGATATCTTCGAGACGGCCAAGCCACAAGAGAACGGGAGCTGCCCCGCGGGCTTTTCTTCGATCAATACCCGCACCGGGCACGAGTGCCTCAAGGTCAAGTCGGGGATGGAAAAAGCGGCGGCTTTCCTGGAATCGAGACGCTATGCGGCGCTCAAAGGGGCAACGACGGAATTTCGCAAGATGGAGGGGCTGAGCTATGATCCGGATCAAAAGCGCCTCTATGTGGCCATCAGCCAGATTGCCAAGGGGATGGAGGATCGCAAAAAGTATGGCAAGCCCAACCCCAAATACGATGTGGGCGGCCCCAACGATATCCGCCTGCCGGTCAACAAATGCGGCGGCGTCTATGCAATGGATATCGCCCCGCACAAAAAAGACAGCACCGGGAAAGATCTGGGA
>NZ_WFQN01000148.1 GCF_015487065.1 Nitratifractor sp. | reverse complement strand
CTTCCAGACGGTTCCGGGGGTCTGGGCGTGGATCTCGATCCCGCCCTTGCCTCCGGCAGGCGCCGCCGGAGCGCTGGGGGTCTCGCCACCTGAAGCTGGTTTGCTCTCCGCCTTCTGGACGGTGATCTCCCCCTCCCCTTCGGCGACCTGAACACTGTATCTTTTTCCGTCGACTATGACCGTGTAGTTTCCTGCCATGGCGTTTTTCTCCCCGTTGTTTGTTGTTTCCTGAGCTCCTTTGCGGACCATCAGGGGCGATTCGCCTTTGAGGAAAGCGATCCCCTTCTTGTCGCAGGAGGCGGCGATGAAGATGTTCTCGTCGCTGGTCTCGATCCCCTCGGCCTGCAGCACCGCCCGCCAGTAGGCGATCGATTTCTTCTCGTCCCGATCGGCGATATCGAGGGGATTTTCGGTGGTGGGCTCCAGATGCAGCTGCTCCGAGGCCAGCTCCACGATCTTCGGATCGGGAGGCATGGGAGTGCGACCGAAGTAGCCCAGGACCATCCGGCCGTAACCGGGGGCGATCTTTTTCCAGGGGCCGAACATGACGTTGGCGTAGGCCTGTTGCCAGTAGAACTGGCTCACCGGGGTCACGGAGGTGCCGTAGCCACCCTTCTCCACCACTTCGGTCATCGCTTCGATCACCGCATCGAATTTGTCCAGGTTGCCGCTGTCGCGCATCATCTGGGTGTTGGCGGTCAGAGCGCCGCCGGGCATGGGGGCGAAGGGGATGATGGGATTGACACGGGTCGCTTCGGGGGGAACGAAGTAGTCCTTGAGGCACTCTTTGAAACGCTTTTCATATTGTCGGACCTTTTGAAGCTCCAGTCCTCCCAGATCGTAGTCGGTCCCCTTGAGGGCGTGCATCAGCGTCAGCATGTCGGGCTGGGAGGTCCCGCCGCTTACAGGAGCCGCCGCCAGGTCGATGCCGTTGGCGCCTCCCTCCAGCGCCGCCAGATAACAGGCGACACTCACTCCGGCGGTCTCGTGGGTATGGAGCCGGATATGGGTATTGACCCCCAGGAGCTTCCGGGCCATCCGGATCGTCTCGAAGACCTTGTGGGGGTTGGAGGTGCCGCTGGCGTCTTTGATGGCGACACTGTCGAATTCCAGGCCGCTGTCGAGGATCTGACGCAGAACCTTTTCGTAGAAAGCCACATCGTGGGCCCCCTTGCATCCGGGGGGCAGATCCATCATCGTCACCACCACTTCGTGGTCCATACCGTGCTTTTTGATGCAGGCGCCGCTGTACTCCAGGTTCCTTACATCGTTGAGGGCATCGAAGTTGCGAACGGTGGTGGTGCCGTGTTTGGCGAAGAGCTTGGCGAAGAGATCGATCATCTCCCGGCTGCCGGTGTCTAGCATCACCGTATTGATCCCCCGGGCGAGGATCTGGAGATTGACATTGGGACCGACCATCTCGCGGAAGCGGTCCATCATCTCGAAGGCGTTCTCCTGCAGATAGAAAAAGAGGCTCTGGAAGCGGGCCCCGCCGCCAAACTCGAAGTGGGTGATCCCTGCCTCCAGGGCCGCCTCCACCGCCGGGAAAAAATCCTCCATCAGCACCCGGCCTCCGAAGACCGACTGGAAGCCGTCCCGGAAACTGGTATCCATCACATCGATATAGCGTTTCGCCATCTTCAGCCCCTTTTACCGTGGGATCGGCGGTATTCGGCCACCGCTGCGACGATCGCCGCGACTCTGGCTCGCTCTTCTTCTTCGGCCGACGATGCCGCTCTCTCACCGCTGACGGAAGATCTCTCAGGGAAATAGCGGGCGATGACCCAGGCCTGGAGACGCATCAACAGCACCAGTATATAGAGGAAGATAAAAACGATCCCCATTCCCAGTATCATGAACTTGATACTCTCGCTGACGAGATGAACCTCCATCCCCGATCCTTTGCAATAGACTTTGGCGATGGACAATTGTAGGATAGATTTCCTTGATGACTCTTAAGAGAAAACGCTACCTTCTTCTTTTTCTCTTTTTCCCGGTTTTGGCCTGGCGTTGCTCCGCTTCGAACTCTCCGAGCATCGCCTCCAGCTCTGACTCGTCGTAACCGATCCGATCGCTGACATCAAAGGTCTCGCTCTCGAGAATATAGCTGACCGCCTTGCGGATGAAGGTGGCCTGGTCCATATCTGCCAATGTTTCCAGAACCTTATCCGCCATGGGATGGATCGCCGTCTCCTGGAGCTTCTGACCCAGCATCCGTATCTCTTCCTCCCCGATACCGCCGCCGCCGGAGACCTTGAGTGTCGCCAGTTTCATATCCGCACCCACCTCTTTGCGGATCCGCTGCAGCTCCCGGAACTCCTCGGTGGAGGCCAGGGTGATCGCCCGGCCCTGCTTACCCGCCCGGCCGGTTCGGCCGATACGGTGAACATAGCTCTGGGGATCGAAGGGGATGTGGTAGTTGAAGACGTGGGTGACATTTTTGATATCCAGCCCCCGGGCCGCCACGTCGGTGGCGATGAGGATCCGGATCTCGCCCCGGCGGTAGGATTTGACGATGGCGTCCCGCTCCATCTGATCGATGTCGCCGTGCAGTCCCGCGGCGTTGAAGCCCAGGGCCTGGAGATGCTCCGTCAGCCGATCCACCTCCCGCTTCATCCGGCAGAAGATCAGCGCTTTGTTGTAATCTTCGGTCTCCAGCAGCCGCACGATCGCCTCGTCCCGCTGGTTCTCGTTGATCACGTAGTAGAGCTGTTCGATATCCACGTTCTTGGTCGTCTCTTCCCCTACGACAGAGACAAATTCCGGCTCGTAGAGCAGCGTATCGGCCAGCTCCTTGATGGGATCGGGCATCGTGGCGGAGAAGAGCAGCGTCTGGCGATTCTGGGGGATGTATTCGAAGATCTCACGTACATCGTCGAGGAAGCCCATATCGAGCATCTCGTCCGCCTCGTCCAGCACCACGATCTCAGGGTTGAAGACATCGATCTTCCCTTTCTGGTAGAGATCCTTGAGCCTCCCCGGGGTCGCCACGACGATCTGGACGCCACGGTGTATCAGGGCGATCTGCCGTCCGTAGCCCACACCGCCATAGACCGCCAGAGTGCGGATCCCGGCGAAACGTCCCAGATGGTAGAGCTCGTCGCTCACCTGGGTCGCCAGCTCCCGGGTGGGAGTGATCACCAGGGCCCGCTCCACCTCCCCCCGGGCGATCCGGTCCAGGATCGGCAGACCGAAGGCGGCGGTCTTGCCGGTTCCGGTATGGGCCTGGCCTACCAGATCTCTCCCCTCCTGAATGATGGGGATCGCCTCTTTCTGAATGGGACTGGGCTCTTTGAATCCGGCGATACGGACCCCTTTGGCCACCTCGGGATGCAGGTCGAAATCTCTGAATGTCATACACTTACCTTTGCACAAACGGGGAAAACACTCCCCGGAATTTCGTTCAAACTTCTCTACCGGGCCCAAACCCGGATCGGGTCCTTTGAACCTTCTGAATCCCCCGAAGGGGGCTCAAAAGAGTCAAAGACTGTCTTTGGTTATTGGTGTATTGGTATATTGGTTATTGGAAGGCAGGGCCAACGCCAGCCTGGCGGGAATGAATTCCACTTCCAAACAAAAAGCGTTGCAACGCAACGCATACCAAAACTCCTCATTCCTCACTCTTCACTCTTCACTTCTCACTAAATTTCGGTTCCTCATTCCTCATTCCTCATTCCTCATTAATTCCCCATGCTCCAGAGCAGAAAGGCCCCAAAGAGGATCCGGTAGATCCCGAAGGGGACGAAGGTGAAGCGGGAGAGGAAAGCCAGGAAGAGCTTGATGGTGATCCAGGCCACGACGAAAGCCACCACGAAACCCACCAGATAGGGGCCCCACTGGGCGTGGGCGAAGGCATGGTAGTGTTTGAGCAGATCGTAGCCGCTCACCGCCGCCATCACCGGGATCGCCAGGAGAAAGGAGAACTCCGCCGAAGTCTTGCGATCCAGCCCTGCCAACAGTCCTCCGATGATGGTCGCCCCGGCCCGAGAGGTTCCGGGAATCAGCGCGAAGACCTGGGCGAAACCCACAGCTACCGCCTGCATCCAGCTCACTTGCTCCACATCCTGGACTCGCTCTTTGGCCTCCTCGTCATAGAAATGCTCCACGATCAAAAAGACCACCCCGCCGATGATGAACATCCACGCCACCACCTGCACGCTGAAGAGCGCCTTGATCTGATGCCGCAGCAGAAAGCCGATCACCCCCAGGGGCAGAAAAGCCACCAGCAACTTCTCCCAGAGTACGATCTTTTTGAAACTGATCTTCTCCCGATAGATCAGCATCACCGCCAGGATCGCCGCGAACTGGATAATCACGTCGTAGGCCTTGGTCAGATCGCTCTGGGCGATCCCCAGATAGTGCTCCGCCACGATCATATGCCCGGTCGAAGAGATGGGCAAGAATTCGGTAAAGCCTTCGATGATGCCGATGATAATTGCTTGAAAGTAGTCCATTTGGTTCTCTGGTTATTGGTCTATTGAAAGTGCCTGTGGCACAGTCGCAAGTCGCAAGAACGGCGGCAACGCCGCCTCACGTCGCAAGTAAATGTGCAGGACTGAAGTCCCGCCTCCAAAAAAAAACGTTGCAAAGCAACGCACCGCAATCCAACATCAAACCGCGCCGCTATGCGGCGCACCAAAATTCTCAACTCTCCATCCTCAATTCCCCATTCCCCCGTGGGATCGCAATTCCACGCTACATAGCCAACGGTTACTAGTTACTAGTTCCTCATTACTAGTTTCCACTCGCTGCCTCACTCCTCACTCTCCATTATTCACTCCTCACTCCTCACTCACCCGAATGATTCATATCATTCTGGCAAAGTATCCCTCTTCCCGCGACATCAGCTCTGCGGGCGTGCCCTGGTCCGCCAGACGGCCGTCTTCCAGGACGAAGACATACTCCGCCTTTTCGATGGTACTGAGGCGGTGGGCGATGGTGACCACCGTCTTGGGGCGCAGATACTCTTCCAGCTCCGCAAAGAGTTTCGCCTCGGTGTGCACATCCAGGGCCGAGGTGGACTCGTCGAAGATCACCACTTCGGGATCGAGCAGGATCATCCGGGCGATGGCGACCCGTTGACGCTGTCCGCCGCTGAGCCGCACGCCGTCGCGCCCTACCTGGGTATCGAGCCCCTGTTCCAGCGTCGCGATCACATCCTCCAGCTGGGCGATGCGAATCGCCGTTTCGATCCGATCGGGAGGATATTCCCGTCCCAGCGTGAGGTTGAAACGCATTGTATCATTAAAGAGCTTGGGGTGCTGGAGGATGACATGGATATGTTCCCGGATCACCGGGAGGGCGATGCGACGGGAGGGAACCTCGTCGTAGTAGATCTCACCCTCCTGAACCGGGTAGAAACCCACCAGGAGATTGGCCAGCGTCGTCTTGCCGCTTCCGCTGGGGCCCACCAGCGCCACTTTGGCGCCGGACGGGATTTCCAGGGAGATTTGCTTCAGAATCTGACGATCCTCCCGATAGCCGAAGGAGAGATCCTCCGTACGGATGGCTACGGTCGCTTTCCCACGGAAAGGATCCTCGCTTTGCTCGACCTCCGGCTCCCGCTCCATGGCGAAGATCCCGTCGATCCGACGGCAGGCGGCGCGGGCGGAGGCCAGCGCGTACTGGAAGTTGATCACATCCTGCGTCGGCGTCATCATGATCCACAGGTAGCCGAAGACCGCCAGCATCAGCCCCACGCTGAGCCCGCCGTAGGCCACCGCCAGGATGCTCACGGAGCGGAAAAGCTCGTAGCCGCTGAGAAAGATCAGAAAGGACAGACGCATCGCCCGGTCGCTCTTGTACCCGTAATCCACGGAACGTTCACGCAGAGAGCGTGCCTCCCGGACGATCCGGGAGAAGAAATACTCCTCTTTGTTGGCCGCCCGGATCTGATGAAAGAGCTCCAGCGTCTCCGTCAGCGCCGACTGAAAGGCCTCTACCGCCCGGTTCTCCTCCCGCTTGAGCCGCCCCACGTTGCGGGCCAGTTTGGCGGTGAAAAAGACCACCACCGGATTGGTCACGAGGATGAAGAGCGCCAGCTTCCAGTCGATGATCAACAGCACCACCGCCGTAAAGATCAGGGTGAGGATGGAGATGACGAATTTGCTCACCGTGGTCCCGACGAAGGTATCCACGGTGGCGATGTCAGTCACAAGCCGAGAGGCGATGGCCCCGGAGGAGCTGGTCTCGTACTCTTTGAGGGAGACCCGTTCCAGATGCTCCACTGCCGAACGGCGCAGGCGGTAGGCCAGGTCTTTGGAGACCCCCAGGAAGGTCTTGACCTGATAGACATTGAGCAGGAAGCCGAGCCCCCGCAGCACGATTACCAAGGCCAGGAAGAAAAAGACATACCCTTCCAGACTCATCGGGTGAATATGCTCCGCCACCCAACTGGTCATCGTATGGCTCTTTTTGAGCAGCAGCTCATCGACGAGGATCGGGATAAAGAGCGGGATCGTCACCGTCAGCAGGGTCGCCAGCAGTGCCGCCAGGTTGCCCCGGATCAGGGCGGAACGGTAGTGCAGGGTCCGGCGCAGCAGATCGGTGATACGACAGGAGCGGAAGGTCACGACGCGGCGGGATCTTTCAGGGAGTCGGCGATCTCGAGCACCCGGCTCAGGTCCTTGGTCTCGATGGTGTGGGTAGCCGCCTCTTTGAGGACCGGCTTGGCACAAAAGGCGATCCGAGTCGCCGCATGGGCGAACATGCTCAGGTCGTTGGCGCCGTCACCCACCACCAGGGTCTCTTCCGGGGAGACGCCCAGCAGCTGTTGGAGCCGCACGATCATCCGGCCTTTGGAGTCGCCGAACATCATCTCGCCTCCCACTTTTCCGGTAAGGATCCCCTCATCCTCGTGGAGGTAGTTGGCGAAGTCGGCATCGAGCCCCAGCACCTCCGCCGCGGGCCGGGTCGCCCGACGGAAGCCGCCGGAGAAGCAGACCACCTTGTAGCCCCGCTTCTTCAGTCCGTGAACCGCCTCTTTGGCTCCGGGCATCAGGGGCAGCCCTTCACAGATCTCCTGGACCCGTACGTCGGGAAGTCCCTCGAGGAGCGCCACCCGGGCGAGAAGGGATTTGAAAAAGTCCAGATGTCCCTCCATCGCCTGCCGGGTAATGGCGGCCACCTCCTCTTCCAGTCCCAGCTCCGCGGCCAGGAAATCGATGGTCTCACCATCCATCAAGGTCGAATCGAAATCGAATACTGCCAGTTTATGCATCGGCTCTCTTTGGCTCTTTTTGGTAGAATTATAGCCAAACCGACCCGACGGGGAATGAAAGAGAATCCGATGTTCGAAAGCTTTTGCCAGAATCTGCAGGGGACCCGTCCCTTCATCACCGTAGAGATCACCCCGCCCCACGGCGCCTCCATGGAGCCGACCCTCCAGGCCATCGAAGCGGCCGGCCTGTCGCAAAAAGTCAGCGGCTTCTCTGTCACCGACAACCCCCTGGCCCGCCTCAAGATGTCGGCAATCCTCAGCGCCATCCGGGTTCAGCAGCGTTTCGGCAAGCCGGTCATCGCCACCATGAGTATGCGCGACCGCAACAAACTCTCTCTGCAATCCTCTCTGCTGGGGGCCAACGACTTCGATATCCGTCTGATCCTGGCGCTGACGGGCGATCCCGCCAAGTTCAGTGACCATCCCGAGGTCAAGGGGGTCCTGGAGCGCGACATCACCTTGCTGCTAAGCATCATCTACCGCCTCAACAACGGCTTCGACTACTCGGGGCAGGCACTGGACCCCCGCCCCAAACCTATCTATCCCTTCGCCGTGAGCAACGCCTACGCCAAGGATATGAAGCATCTGATGAAGCGAATGGTCAAGAAGCTCGACTACGGCGCCCGGGCCATCATCACCCAGCCGGTCTTCGACCTGGAGAATGCCAGAGAGCTGCTGGCGATCTTTGAAGAGGCCCGGAGCAAAAGCATCCGGGAAACTGCCAAAGAGGCCCAGCTGATCCTGGGGCAGTTCCCCATCATCCGGGCGCGCACCGCCACCTTCATTGACGACAAGGTCCCCGGCATCAGCGTCCCCAAAGCGATCATCGACGAGATGAACCTCGCCACCATGGATGGTGCCGAGAAGGAGCGGGATGTGGGCTTCGCCCTCTCCAAGCGGATCTTCGACGAGATCATGGCCCTGCACCCCAAAGTCCACCTCATGACCCACAACCGCTTCGAACTCTGCGCCCAGCTTATCGGGAGTGAGTAGTGGATAGTTTAAGCTAGCTGATAATTTTTGTTAAGCCGAGAAAATCCAAAATCCATTCTGCGTAATCCCGTTACACATCGGGGCTATTTCGCTCCACTTCCTCTCTGACAATTGGCAATCTCAACTACTTCTGAGTAAGATAATGTATCTTTATTTCACAAACAACAGGAGATGCCATGAGCAACGACAAATTCAGAGAAGAATCTCTGCAGTACCACAGAGCACGCAACGAGTTCGACACCAACGGAAAGATCGGAACCCTGATCACCAAGCCCTGCGACACCGAAAAAGAGCTGGCCATGGCCTACAGCCCCGGGGTCGCCTATCCCTGCCTCGAGATCGAGAAGGATGAAGAGGCGGCCTACGAATACACCAACAAGGGCAACCTAGTCGCCGTCGTCAGTGACGGAACCGCCGTACTGGGCTTGGGAGACATCGGCCATCTGGCCGGCAAACCGGTCATGGAGGGCAAGGGTGTCCTCTTCAAGACTTTCGCCAACGTCGATGCCATCGATATCGAGCTCAATACCAAAGATACCGAAGAGATCATCGAAACCGTCGCCCGGATCGCCGACAGCTTCGGCGGGATCAACCTGGAGGATATCTCCGCGCCCCGCTGTTTCGAAATCGAAGACCGCCTCAAAGAGATCTGTAACGTCCCCGTCTTCCACGACGATCAGCACGGAACCGCCGTCATTACTACCGCCGGTCTCATCAACGTCCTGGAGATGACCGGTAAGAAACCCGAAGATCTCAAAGTCGTCGTCATCGGCGCCGGTGCTTCGGGAATCGCCTGCGCCCGTATGTACAAGCAGCTGGGTGTCAAAAACATCACCATGCTCGACTCCAAAGGGGTCATCCACAGCGGTCGGACCGATCTGAACAAATACAAGCAGGAGTTTGCCTTCGAGACTCCCGATCGGACGCTGGAAGACGCCATGAAAGGCGCTGACATGGTGCTGGGCCTCAGCGGGGCGGACCTGATCGATCCCGAATGGGTCAAGACTATGAGCGCCGAAAGCCCCATCATCTTCGCCTGTGCCAATCCCAACCCGGAGATCAAGCCTCCTCTGGCCAAAGAGGCACGCCCCGACATCATCATCGGCACCGGCCGCAGCGACTACCCCAACCAGGTCAACAACGTCCTGGGCTTCCCCCAGATCTTCCGCGGCGCCCTGGATGTCCGCGCCACCAAGATCACCGAAAACATGAAGATGGCCGCCTCCCGCGCCCTGGCCGCCCTGGCCAAAGAGCCCGTCCCCGAGCATGTCATGAAGGCTCACGGACGTGAGTGCATGGAGTTCGGCCCCGACTACATCATCCCCTCTCCCTTCGACCGCCGGGTCCTGGTCTACGTCGCCTCCGCCGTCGCCCAGGCCGCGGTCGAGGACGGCGTCGCCCGGATCAAAGAGTTCGATCTGGAAGCCTACAAGACCAAGCTCCAGCGTCTAGCCGACCATCTCGACGGCAAGATCTAAGTCTTTCCTGGGCCCTTGAGGCCTTCTGTATCTAAATCTAACAACACCAATCTGATCTAACACAAAATTTTCTACACTCTTCTGACTCTCTCTTTGGAATTCTCATTGTACCTTGACACTATTCAACATTTGTAGTATATTGTAGATACATATATACACGTGGATGGATGAGATGAAAAAAGCGATCAATATACGTATGGATGAAGATTTGCTAAGCGAGCTGGATAATTATGCCCGGGAACTGGAACGATCAAGGACCTACCTGATTGAAAAGGCGGTCAGTACCTATTTCGATACCCTGGACGAGATGATCGCCGACAAACGTATTGACGATGTCAAAGCTGGAAAAACCGAGGTCTATACACTGGAAGAAGTAGCCAAGAGACTCGGGCTTGAATAATGTTCAAAATCATCATCCCGAAACCGGTTCTCAAGGAGCTTGAAAAGCTGAATACAGAAGACCGGAGGTTGGTTTACTCCAAAATCCGGGACCTTGAAAAGGGGCATTTTGCAAAAGACAAGCCCCTCAGAGGGAGACATAAAGGCAAATACAGAAAACGCGCCGGAAACTATAGAATCATCTATCTGAGAGAAAAAGATATTCTCCTCATCACCCTAATCCGTATCGCCCACCGGAAAGAGGTCTACTGATCTTTTCTTCTTCGCCGATCCCCCGGATATATTGGTAAAAGTATCAAGTAGAAATATCGGATTGCTATAATTCCCCTATTCCTCCACAAGGAGCTCCTATGACCTGCGATTTTCTCATCGTCGGGGCCGGGATCATCGGCCTGTCGATGGCCCACAACCTGCGCAAGCGGTATCCCGATGCTTCCATCGTTGTCCTGGACAAAGAGGACGAAGTCGGCCGCCATGCCAGCGGGCGCAACAGCGGAGTGCTGCACGCCGGTTTCTACTACACCGCCGACTCCCTCAAGGCCCGCTTCACCCGTGACGGCAACCGGGCAATGCGGGAATTCTGCGAAACCTACAAACTCGACATCAATCCCTGCGGCAAAGTGGTCGTCGCCCAAAACGAAGCGGAGCGCCAGACACTGCACGAACTGCTGCGCCGGGGAGAGGCCAACGGGGTGGAGGTGCGGATCATCAGCGAAGAGGAAGCCGCGAAGATCGATCCCAACATCCGCACCTACCGTGAAGCGCTTCACAGCCCCACCACCGCCACCGTCGATCCCCGGCAGGTCCTGGAGAAGCTCCGCCACATCGTCGTGAGCGAAGGGACCCGCCTCATGCTGGGCAATCCCTGGATGGGCAACCTGGGCAACAACCATGTCATGACCCGCACCCATACCGTTACCGCCGGCAAAATCATCAACTGTGCCGGGCTCTACGCCGACCGGATCGCCCAGGCCTACGGCTTCGGGGAACGCTACACGATCCTGCCTTTCAAAGGGATCTACCTCAAATACTCCGGCGAACCGGCCCCCGTGCGGACCAACATCTATCCCGTTCCCAAGCTGGAAAATCCCTTCCTGGGGGTCCACTACACCGTCACCGTCGACGGCACCGTCAAGATCGGCCCCACCGCCATCCCCGCCTTCTGGCGCGAGAACTACCGGGGGCTGGAGCGCTTCCGTCCCGACGAGCTGACCGAGATCCTCTGGTACGACGCCAAACTCTTCGCCACCGACAGCTTCGGGTTCCGCAAACTGGCCCTGGAGGAGTTTCGCAAATACTCCAAAAAACACCTGGCTGAGCTGGCCGCCGGGATGGTCCGGCAGATCGACGCGGAGCGATTCGACACCTGGAGCACCCCCGGCATCCGCGCCCAACTGCTGGACAAAGCGTCCCTGGAGCTGGTCCAGGATTTCATCGTCGAAGGGGACGAGCACAGCATCCACATCCTCAATGCTGTCTCCCCCGCTTTCACCTGCGCCCTGCCCTTCACCGAATGGGTCATCGAGGAGTATATCGACGGCAGCAAATAAACCCTCGTAATATATTCTGTCATTCCGGACTTGATCCGGAATCCAGGGACACAAAAATCCCCGTAAACCGCAGTTCCTGAATCAATTTTGTAGCGTGGTTTGCTATCCCACGTTCTCTACCTTCACGATCTAAATCTTCGTGGTTTGGCAAACCCACACTACCACTCTCAAAGAACGGGGATATTTCCTCTATTTGGAGGCGGGACTTCAGTCCCGCATATTCGGGGTTAAAACCCCACCACCTTGCATTCCGTAAGTAGGGCAGGTGAATATAGATATCAACGACTCGGCAGGCTCACCAGACTCTGGGTGTAGCACCACGATTCCCGCCCTTCCACAAAATAACAGAGACTGTGATCGATCACCATCCCAAATTCAGCAGGTTCTTTCTCGTGAAGCGTCAAATCTATTCTGGCCAACTCTCCCCCGGGAATCCAACAGTGTCCCGTAAACGAATACCGACGATTCCCCGCACTCATCACCGTCGTGATACTTTGATCCACTCTGACCCCGGTGCATCCAACCCCGTTCAAAACCCCAGCGATTCGTGCCCCCAGTTTTATATCGGATACATTGCCATCCGACCCTATCCGCCAATCTTTCATCCGACTCAGAAGTTTCTGTCCAATAGGCTTCATCTCCGGGCTGTGATCTGTATATTTGATCTGCGAAAGCACCAACGCACTTCCCAAAATCGCCACCAAAAAGGAGAAGACCCAACCCAGAACTTTCAAAAATCTCTTCACCGCCTAATTCTCAATTCTCAATTCTCAATCCAGAAGGCTCATTTTCCCACATAGACCTGCCGCGGGCGGGCGATCTTGGCCTCGGGGGATTTGTTGAACTCGATCCACTGAGCCACCCACCCCACGGTCCGCCCGATGACGAAAACGGGGGTAAACATGGAGCGGGGCAGTCCCAGGGCCGTGAGGATGATCCCGGAGTAGAAATCGATGTTGGGATAGAGCTTGCGGGAGATGAAGTAGTCGTCATTGAGGGCGATCTCTTCGATCCGACGGGCGATCCGCATCAGCTCCGTATCCAGATCCAGCTCCTCGGTCAGCCGGTCCTGCAGCGTCTTGAGGATGCGGGCTCTGGGATCGAAATTTTTGTAGACCCGGTGGCCGAAGCCCATGAGCCGGAAAGGATCGTCGGGATCCTTGGCCCGGGCGATATATTTGTCCACATTCTCAACACTGCCGATCATCTTCAGCTGCTCAATGACCGATTCATTGGCTCCGCCGTGGGCCCGGCCCCAGAGTGCGGCGATCCCCGAGGCGATGGCCACATAGGGATGAGCACCGGTGGAAGCGACACTGCGCACGACGGTAGTTGAGGCGTTCTGTTCGTGATCGGCATGGAGGGTGAAGATCGTGTCGAGCGCCTCCACCTCGATGGGTTTGATCTCCCTCGGGCCGTTCACCTCCCGGTGAAGCTTGCCTCCCGGATAGGCCCGCAGCATATAGAGGAAATTCTCGGTGAAACTCCGGTCGATATCGGGGTAGATATAGGTCGCTCCCAGGCTGTTGCGATAGGCGAAGGCGGCCAGCGTCGGCATCTTGGCGACGATCCGGTGGGCCATCTGGCGGTAATCCTCGTCACTCTCCAGCTTCAGATGCTCGTAGTAAAAGGCCGAAAGCCCCGTCACCCCCGCACTGAGCGAGGACATGGGGTGGGCGTTGTCGGGCATCATCTCAAAGAGCTTCACCAACCCTTCCGGCAGAAAAGAGCGGTGCCGAAGCTCCAGATCCAGCGCTACCCGCTCATCGTCGGTGGGCAGCTCCCCCTCCAGCAACAGATGGATCACCTCCAAGTAGCTGTGGCCCGTGGCCAGATCCTCGATGGGAATGCCCCGGTAGCGCAGTTCTCCCTCTTCACCGTTGATGAAGGTGATCTCCGAGCGGCAGCTTGCCGTGGAGGTGAAGCCCGGATCGTAGCTGAACATTCCGCTGTCGCGGTAGAAGCTACGCATATCCACCGCTGCTGGGCCCCGGGTCCCTTCGATGATGGGATATTCGTAGCGTTTGCCGGTGCGATTGTCGATCAGGGTCATGGTCTCTTTGGGCATCACGATCCTCCTTTGTGCTTTTATTGAGTATAGCACAGGGTGTGTAGCAAAAAAGTAGCAAAACGCGGGGAAACGGGCGGGAGAAAAGAGTGACTCAGCTCCTCAGCCATGCCATGGCGGCATCGTAATCTTCGAAGAACTGCATCTCTCCACTGCAGAAGTGCCGGAAGAGCTCCACGGAGATCTCCTCCCACTTCTTCTCTCCCACGATCGCCATCCGATGGAAGGCATGCCGGATCCTGAGGCCAAACTTCAGATCGTCCAGCGCCGCCTCGAAGGTCCACCCTTCGAAGCGCCGCATATCCACCAGGATATCCGGCTTGTGCTCACCCGCCGCCTCGATGGCCCGCTCGATCACCGGGATCAGCACTTCATAATCCTCATGGTGCAGTTTCCCTTCCAATACGATTTTGACCAATTCCCATCCGCCGTCCATGATGACGGAGATTCCGACGCCCCGCGTATCGATCTCGACCGACATGGCTTCCTCCTCTGGTGATTTTTCCTATTATACCGCTTTGAAATTTTTCGAAAAAACGTCATTTACAATGCCGAATTTCATCGGTATCATTGCAGAAAATTTCAACAGGAGTCATATGATGAACCGATTATCGGCCTTCAGCTTTTTAGTGATGATAGCGCTATTTCCGGTGGCAATCCATGCCCTCTCGTGCACCCGGCCTTCGCAGGCCTACGAGCGGCCCCTCTGCGATCCGGCATTGCAAAGGGAGTTTGCGCGGCTACAGCGCACAGTGGACGCGATCTCCCGGCGTGATCCCCGGATTCTCTGGTCCCAGCGTGCCTGGATGGATCGGCTTCGCCGTGACTGCGCGGCGGGGGAACGCTGGTGTATCCAGGCCCATGTGCGGCAACGGATGGACGAGCTGGCCGGGCGCATCGCCGCCACTCCGACTCGTTTGTCTTCTCGGGCCGTCCCCGTAAACACATCCCGGGGACTTGACGCTCCCCAACCGAAACACGCCCAAAGCACACTGGCGATCCGGCCCGTCTCACGGCCGCGCACCCCCCAGCCCCATCCCCATTCCGC
>NZ_WFQN01000147.1 GCF_015487065.1 Nitratifractor sp. | reverse complement strand
ACCTTCAGCGAATCGCTGGAAAAGGCCTTTTTGCGCTTATGATCCTCCACCGCTGGGGTCCGATCCCCTATGAAGACGCCAGAGAGAAAATGGACGAGGTCCACGCCGCGGCCTGTCGTGACGGGGAAAACCATCTGATCTTCTGCTCCCATCCTCTCTGCTACACCGTCGGCAGCGATGATCCGGGCGGCTGGCCGGTGGAGACGATCCCCACCGATCGGGGCGGATCGATCACCTGCCACTCCCCGGGACAGCTGGTGGCCTATTTTTGCTTCCAGGCACCGGAGCCCGCCGCCTTTTATCGCAGGGTCCGGCGGGCCTACGACGCCCTTTTTGCCGACTTGCTCCCCCAGGCCCGCTACGACACCAAGCGTCCCGGATGGTATATCGAAAATCGCAAGATCGCGTCGCTTGGCTTTCGCTACCGAAACGGCGTGAGTCTCCATGGAGTTTCTCTCAATGTCGACGTGGACCTAGAGGCCCACAACCGCGTCGCCCCCTGCAATCTCGAAGGCATCACCGCCACCTCCCTGGCCGCCGAGGGGAAGGTCATCTCCCTGGAAGAGGCTGAAGCACTTTTGTTGACGAAAATTATCGGATGAGAAGCTGCGGATAGGCCACCTTTTTATATTTCAAATAGAAATATTATTGGAAATATAAAACTCATTATGAAATAATATCTCCAAGGAGCTTGGAGGTGACGGATGAAGAGAGAGATTCTGCGACAGCTCGATCGCCTCGACGAGGAGGTACACAACCGACTGACCCACTATCGCTTCAATCGCCGGATCGAGGGGGATGAGCGCTACCGCAAGGGGCGGATCGCCGCTTTGAGCTGGCTGGCGGCGCTCTGTGAGCACTACCGCCGAAAGGCCGAGGCGATCCCGACGGAGATGGAGGAGAGCCTGGAGCGGGAGCTGGGCAAGATCCGCTGGCTGGAGCCCTCGCCCTATCGTCAGGGGATCGAGGATGCGGTGCGGGAGTTCCGCCGGCTGCTCCGGGAGACGTGATGTTCCTGCATATCGACATCGACAGCTTTTTCGTCTCGGCGGAGCGAAGCCGGGATGCGGCGTTGCGGGGCGTGCCCGTGGCGGTGGGGGGCCGGAGCAATCTGGAGATCTTCTCCACCCGCCGCACTCACATCCGCCTCATGGACGAGAACCACGGCGCTTTCGTCGCGCCGGTCTTCTATAGCGATCGCCGCAAAACCTTTCGGGAGCATTTCATCGACCGCATCGACGGCCGGGAAAAGATCCGGGGGATTGTCACCACTTCCAGCTACGAGGCCAGAGCGCGAGGGGTGCGCACCGGGATGCCCCTGGCCCAGGCCCTGCGCCTCTGCCCGGAGCTGATCGTGCTGCCCAACGATATGCTCTTCTACCATCAGCTCTCCCACGCTTTGGCGGGGTTCCTGGCCCGGGAGATCCCGGCGGTGGAGCAGTTCAGCATCGACGAGTTTTTCGGCGTTCTGCGAGGCTGGATCCCGCCCGAGGAGGCGGAGGGTTTCGCCCGGGGGCTTCAGCGGCGGATCTTTCGGGAGTTTCATCTGCCGGTCTCCATCGGCATCGCCCGGAGCAAGTGGACCGCCAAACTGGCCACCGAATACGCCAAACCCTACGGGGTGCTTAAGGTGGAGGATGTGGAGGATTTCATCCGGGAGGTCCCCATCGACAAGTTCCCGGGCATCGGCCGGGGCTATCGCCGACGCCTGGAGGAGCGGGGGGTGCATACTCTGGGGGAGCTGATCCCGATGCGGCGGCTTTTCGAGAGCTGGGGGCTCCCGGGGCGGCAGCTCTACCGCCGGATCCTGGGGATCGACGGCGAGGGGATCGCCCGCCGCCCCTCCCGCCAGTCGGTGGGAATCAGCCGCACCTTTGACCCCATTGTGGAGCCAGAGGAGCTCCGCCGCCGGATCATGGTGATGGCCAGACACGTTGCCTATATCACCCAGAAGCTGGGCGCCAACCCCACCCGCTACTCCCTGAGGATCCGCTACCTGCAGAACCTACGGGCCAAGGGGGCGGTGCGGGTGGATCGGATCTTCAGCGAGACGCTGTTCAAGGCGGAACTCTCCCGACTCTTCGACCGGATCCACCGCCCGGGGGAGGGGGCGATCAAACTGGCCCTCTCGGTCTCGGACTTCACCCATCTCCACCCCCGGACCCTCTCTCTACTGGACCTGGAAGCCGACCGCCGCGCTCGGGCGATCAGTGAAGGGATGCAGCGGATCCGGGAGCGCTTCGGCCTGGATGCGATTAGGACGGGGAATGAGCTGGCGGCAGTGAATAACTAGAAACTAGAAACTAGAAACTAGTAACTAGTAACGAGGAGTGAGGAGTGAGGAGTGAGGAATTTTGGAACCGGGAATTCATTCCCGTTAAAAGATGTCAAAAGGCTTCATTTCTTGACTTATTTTCAATAAATATGGTATACAAACTGTATGTGCTTTGAATATGATATGAACAAAAGCTTGTCGAATGAGCTGAAACATGGAATCGATTTCGAAGAAGCACAGGCATTGTGGGATGATCCGTTGATGGTGGAGGCTCCGTTGCTCTTCCCTGACGAAAAGAGATACCTATGTATCGGGAAAATGCGGGGGAAACACTGGTCTGCGATCATTACCTATCGTGGGGAGTGTATACGGATCATCTCCGTGAGACGTTCGAGGAAGAAGGAGATTGAAATCTATGAAAACTTTTAATGAGTTTGAAGAAGCCTTTGACAGAGGTGAAGAGATTGACGAATATGTGGATTGGTCCAGGGCCCGACGGCCCAATCTGGAACAGAAACGGGTCAATCTGGATCTGCCTCTGTGGATGATCGAACTTTTGGACCGAGAGGCCAAACGTCTGGGAATTGCCCGGCAGGCGGTGATGAAGATTTTCTTGGCGGAGCGGTTGGAGGGTTTGAAGTAAGGTTTTCTCTTTTATTGCCACCAAAAGCGGTGGGAACGAGAATCGAAGCCCTTTAGAGTGCCTGAACAAACCAGGTAAACGCAGCCTGAGATGTCAAAACACCGTTCACATCTTTCACGTCGACGTTGATCTGAATCGAGGCTCTGCCTCTTTTTTCAAATTGGGATCTGAATTTGGCAACATCCTCTGCATCTGTCGATGCGAAGGCGATGATTTTCTCCTGGGCGGGTTTTCTGTATTTGATCTGGGCGTCTCTCAATACAGGCAGGACTTTGCCTTCAAGATCCGGGAAGAGGTTTTGGAGGTGTATACCGCTTTGTGTTTCCGCCAGGGTGAACTGGGCGCTTGCATGGATGGTTTTTATGTGGTTCAACACATCGTTTTTGAAATCCAGTGACAATTCACTGTTTTCTTCTTCTATTCCTATGTGTCTGACAAACGGGATATCTGTTGCTTTCAATTTTGTGTTCCTTATCTATTCCCACCGATGGTAGACGAGTTTGGGTTTCAGAGCCACTTATACATCACCAGAGCATCCACATAACCTTTGGTAGGATGATTGAAGGCTCCGGGCAGGCGCCCCACGATCTCGAAGCCGAGCTTCTGCCAGAGGTGCACGGCGGCTTCGTTTGTGGAGGCAACGAAGTTGAACTGCATGGCTTTGTAGCCGAGTTCTTTGGCGATTTTCTGAGAGTGCAGGCACATGGCGGCGGCCAGGCCTCTGCCTCTGGCGGCGGAAGCGACCATATAGCCGCAGTTGCAGACATGGGAACCCGGCCCGGGGTGGTTGGTCTTGATGTAGTAGGTTCCCAGGATGGTTCCGTTCTCTGTCAGGACAAAGGTCTTTCTCGGCCCCTCCAGCCAGATCTTTCGAGCCTCATCTTTGTCTGTGTCTCTGGGATAGGCGTAGGTCTCTCCTGCGCTGACAATTTCGTAGAAAATCGGCCAGATCTCTTCAAAGTCCTCGTGAGTAGCTTCTCTGATGGTCATGGAATTTCCTGTTTTCTTTCGTTCTTGGTTACCGCAGGGATGTATCCGGTATTTAATGCGAAATATGCACTTATACCGAGGATAGTGAAATGAGTTTAAGCGGTACACTTACGATTTACTAGATGTCGACAACAAGACACCGGCACCGATAAAAACACCACCGGTTATTCTATTGAAAAATTTTGCTCTACCTTTTTTCAGAAACCAACTTGAAGACTTGTGACCTAAATATATATAAAATAAGAGCCAAGATAATTCTAGAATAGCAAAAGTTGTCACAAAAATAAAATATTGGATCAATAGTGAATTGTCTGTGTTTATAAATTGTGGAAAAAGGGCTACAAAAAACACTATGGCTTTTGGATTGCTGGCACCGACAACAAAACCACTTAAAAATGATAGAAATCTCTCTTTTTGATTAGTGCCTTTATCTTTATAAAAATGAAAACTTTCCTGTTTTGATGTCAAAGATTTATACCCTAGATAAATCAAATATAATGCACCCACATATTTAACAATAGAAAATATCACATCAGAAGAGGCTATAACAATACCAAGTCCGGTGAATGATAATGTGATAATGCCGATGATGGCCAACAGACTACCAAAGGCGCTATAGATGGCGTATCTATAACCTTGGTTTGCTGATTTCGTCACACAGAGCAATACAGTGGGACCGGGCGATGCCGTCAATATCATAATTGCTATTGTATAGTACATCCAAAGTTGAAAATCCAAAAGTTATCCTTTTTTTCGTTCCTACGATTTCCATAGGAATGCATATGGCACACAATAAATCCTTAAGGAATTGCTATATCATTCTATCAAAAATATGCATCCCTCTACCGAGGGCGGTGGGAACGAGTGCCAATTTTAGTGCGCCGACCCCTCCAGGTAAACGCCCCTCTTCGATATAATATCCCTCAAAAACCAAGGACACAATCCCATGATCGTCGATACCCATGTCCATCTGGATGATCCCCGTTATGCCGAAGATCTGGAGGAGGTGCTGGCGCGCTCTCGGGCGGCGGGGGTGAATCGCTGGATCATCCCCGGGGCCGATCCCGATACGCTGCCCAGGGCGGTGGAGCTGGCGGAGAGCCATGAGGATATCTTTTTTGCCGTGGGGGTGCATCCCTACGATGCGCGGCGCTACGACCGGGGGCTGTTGGAGCGCTATATCGGGCACGAAAAGTGTGTAGGAGTCGGGGAGTGTGGGCTGGACTACTATCGTTTGCCCGAAGGCGAAGAGGCGATCGCCGAGGAGAAGCGGATCCAGAAAGAGGTCTTTGTCGATCAGATCGTCCTGGCCAAAGCACACGGCAAACCCCTCATTGTTCATATCCGCGAAGCGAGCCGGGACTCTCAGGCGCTGTTGGAAGAGCACGCCGGAGAGCGGGGCGGGGTGCTGCACTGCTACAACGCCGATCATCAGCTGCTCCAACTGGCCGAGCGCAACTTCTACTACGGCATCGGCGGCGTCATCACCTTCAAAAACGCCCGGAAGCTGGTGGAGGTCTATCCGAAGATCCCCAGGGACCGCCTCCTCATCGAGACCGACGGCCCCTACCTGACCCCCCATCCCCACCGCGGCCAGCGCAACGAACCCGCCTACTGCACCCTCGTCGCCCAAAAGATGGCTGAACTCTCCGGGATCTCCTACGAAGAGATCACCGCCGTCTGCCGGGAAAATACCCGTCGACTTTTTGGAATATAACTAACGGGGATTTTGGATTTTGGATTTTGGATTTTGGATTTTGAGAAGAAGCGTTGCCAAGCAACGCAAACCGAAACCATTCACCATTCACCATTCACCATTCACCCGTTCGTGGGATAACAATCCCACGAAACGAAGTCGGTTCCTCACTCCTCACTCCTCACTCCACATTAAAAAAGCTCTACCCACTCCTCTCCCTCGTCGCCGATTCCTCCTGGGCCTCATCGCTCTTCCACTCACCCTCAATGCTCTCTCCATTTTTGAGACGAAGTTTCCCAGTTACCGTTATGTGATGCAGGAGTTCGACATCGATCCCGGCTATATCCGGGACCCCTGGTTTCAGGGATTTGTCACCAAAAACGAGGCCAAATACCGCCGTTTTTACGAAAATTCGCTCCATCGGGGCAAAGCCTACATCCCTCTTTTCAAAGATCTGCTCAGCTCCGGGGGATTGAGCCATCTTTTTATCTATATGTCCATGACCGAATCAGGCTTCAAATCGACGGCCAAATCTTCCAAACAGGCGGCGGGGCTTTGGCAGTTTATGGCGGCGACGGCGCGGCGTTTTCATCTGGAAGTGGATAAAAACCGGGACGAGCGCTACGATCCCATCGCTTCGACACGGGCGGCGACGGAATATCTACAGACCCTCTATCGGATGTTCGGCAAATGGTATCTGGTGATGATGGCCTACAACTGCGGGGAGGGGAGGCTTCAGCGGGCGATTCGCCGGGCCGGGACCGATGACTTTGCCACGCTGATGGACGAGCGTCGGGCCTACCTCCCCAAAGAGACCCGCAACTACCTGCGCAAGATCCTGCTGCTGTCGATGATGGGAGAGAAGATCAAGAACTCTCCGAAACAGCAGGATCGCAAAATCCGTCAAGAGATCCTCCCCGATAGCGAAACGCTGGTCACCATCTACGGCGGAACGACGCTGGAGAAGATCGCCGAGATGCTGCGGATGAACGTGGGACGTCTGGCGAAGCTCAACCCTCATCTTGCCGGAGGGCATTTGGGGGAGGAGATCGGATTGACCCAGATCTTTATTCCCGCCGACCGGCTGCCTTATTACCGGGCCTACTATACGCCGCCGACCTTGGCGCAGATCTACCGCCGCAAGCACTACGCCAAGCTCATCGCCCACATCGTCCGTCCCAAAGAGACACTGCGGAGCATTGCCCGGCACTACCATGCGACGCCCCTGGATCTTGTCATCGCCAACGAACTGCCCGATACGACACTGCACCCCGGTATGCTTTTGATGGTCCCGGTGACAAAAGCCTATTATGAAAACCATCTCCGTTTCTAGGAAAAGCGACAGAAAAATCAAAGCCAAAAGCCGTTAGAATTGATATTAAAAAATGAGAAAGCGGAATTGATGAGAAGAATCCTGAGCTACGGTATGATTTCCGGTCTACTGCTGAGCGGCATAACGGTCTTTACCGGATGTTCCCATCGCAGTTATACCCAACCGGGCCATACCTCCGCCGCACGCTACCGGGCGACGATGCGCAGCTATACGGTGCGGGGGCGGACCTATCATCCCACCTATGTCGGTGTGGGGGATACCATGAGCGGGATCGCCAGCTGGTACGGCCCCAACTTTCACGGCAAGGCGACCAGCAACGGGGAACGGTATAATATGAACGCCATGACCGCGGCCCACAAAACCTGGCCGATGGACACGATGGTACGGGTGCAGAATCTGGACAATGGACGTAGTTGCGTGGTGCGGATCAACGACCGGGGTCCCTTTGTCAAAGGACGGGTGATCGACTGCTCCTATGCCGCCGGTAAAAAGCTGGGACTCGATCGGACCGGGACCGCCCGGGTCAAGCTGACGGTCCTGGGCTTCGCCGGCAAAGTCTATCATCCTACCCCGGCCCAAAAAGAGCATAAAGCCTCCGCTCCCCGGGTACTGCTGAGCAACTTCGGTGTGCAGGTGGGGGCTTTCCGGCGTTATGAAGGGGCCAAAATCTATCAGCGCCGCTATGCGGCGACGGTGGACCGCCCCGAACGGGTACAGATCCGCAAGTTCATCGTGGACGGTGCGCCGCTCTATCGGGTCTGGGTCATGGGCTTCGGCTCGGCGGACGAGGCGAAAGATTATATTCGTGAGCAAGGGATAAGCGGCGGGTTCCTGGTCCGCAACTAAGCATAGCATCCAAAGGAAAGACGATGATGATAGAGAAAGAACGCAGTACCAAAGAGACCGAGATCCGCATCGCCCTCAATCTGTACGGTGAGGGAAATTCGGCCATAGAGACCGGGGTGGGTTTCTTCGATCATATGCTGGAGTCTTTTGCCCGGCACGCCCTGATCGATCTGGAGGTGGAGTGCCGGGGGGATCTGCACATCGACGCCCACCATACGGTTGAGGATGTGGGGATCGTCCTGGGCCAGGCGCTGGGAGAGGCGATCTATCCGGTTCGGGGGATCGAACGTTTCGGCAATGCCGTGGTGGTCATGGACGAAGCGGCAGTGGAGTGTGACATCGATCTGAGCCACCGCCCCTTCCTGGTCTATGAACTTCCTGTGGACGGTAAAGTAGGGGAGTTTGACACGGAGCTGACGGAGGAGTTTTTTCGGGCGATGACTTTCAACCTGCCTCTGACCTGTCACCTGACGGCCAGACGGGGGCGCAACCGCCACCATCTGATCGAAGCGGCCTTCAAAGCCTTTGCCGTGGCGCTGCGCCGGGCGGTGACCCCCAACGAACGTATCGGGGTCCCCAGTACCAAAGGGGTGCTCTGAGATGGGGATTCGTCTGATCGTCCTGGATGTGGACGGCTGCCTGACTGACGGACGGATCATTTACACCGCTGAAGGAGACGAGGTCAAAGCCTTTGACGTCAAGGACGGGTTGGCCGTCGCCAGCTGGGTTCGGCTGGGGCGCCAGGCGGCCATCATCACCGGCCGCCGTTCCAAGATCGTGGAGCGCCGTGCCGAGGAGTTGGGGATCCGACACCTCTATCAGGCGGTTCAGAACAAAGAGGAACGGCTGGAGCGTCTTCTGGCGGAGCTGGGACTCGAGGCCGAGGAGGTCGCTGTCATCGGAGACGATCTCAACGACTGGGGGATGCTGGGAAGGGCAGGCCGCTCCTACGCCCCCGCCGATGCGGTCCCGATGATCCGGGAACGGGTCGACCGGGTATTGACGGCCCCGGGAGGGCGGGGAGCGGTCCGGGAGATGATCGAAGATCTTCTGGAGCGTGAAGGCCTGTGGGAGGAGTATCTCCGTCTATGGTCAGCCGTCTAGAGATCTTTTTGGGGGTGATGCTTCTGCTGGCCCTGGGGTTGGGGTTTGCCAACCGGACCGAAATCACTCGGGCCAAGCAGGCCCAGAAAGAGATTCGGAAAACAGCGGAACTCTTCGAAGCCCGAAGTCGGGAAGTCAATGCCACCGGCGTCAAAAACGAGTTTGCCGCCGTCCATGCCACGCTGATCGGTAAGACATGGTGGATGGAGAATTTTCAGACGCACAATGCCGATATCCGGCTGCTGTGCTCCCGCAAAGCGATGCGCAATGACCGGCTGACCCGCCTCGACGGCAATGTGACCCTGATTCGAACCGACGGTGCGGTCTTTCGGGCCGAGACGGTAATCTACGATCGTCAAAAAAAGACGCTCAACTCCATCGGTCCCTTTTTCGGGCAAAAGGGAGCAAACTATGTCAAAGGGATCGATTTTTTCTATGAGATCGTCCCCAAGCGCACCCGGGCGGAGCGGGTCTTCGCCCATTATCTGCTCAAAGATGTGAAGCAGAGGTTACGTTAGCTGGCTATAATTAGAGACTGTAAAGGGCTAGAGGAGCTGTGAAATGGTAAAAAGGATGCTGTGGGGTATGACGGCGGCTTCGCTCCTGTGGGGGGCGGAGAACCTGGAGGTGACGGCGGACCGCTTTACCCACCTGGAAAAAGAGCAGAAGGCGATTTTCGAAGGGCATGCCCATGCGATGCAGGGCAAGAGCCGGATCGACGCGAAAAAGTTCATCGTCAATTTCGACAAAGAGGGCAACGCCAGAGTCTATCAGGCTATCGGCCATGTGCGTTTCGAGATCGTCAAAGCCCCCGATCGTCATGTCAAAGGCAGCTGTGACCGTCTGATCTATCGGGTAGCGGAAGATACCTATCGCCTGGTCGGTCACGCCGATGTCAATGACCTGATCAACAAGCGTATTATGAAAGGCCAGGAGATCTATCTGGACAACAAAAAAGGACTGGCCACCGCCAAAAGCGGCCATAACGGCCCGGTGAAATTTGTCTTTCCGATGAAAGATGCGACCGGCAAAAAGAAAGGAAAACATTAAGTGCAGCACTCTCGTATCCCCAGGCCGGTGCGGGCCGAGTTTCTCAAGTCGGCTCAGTCCATCAACGACAGCGTGGAGGAGAGCCTGAGCGAAGTGGTCTTCCTGGGGCGCTCTAACGTGGGCAAGAGCTCCACGATCAATCTGCTCGCCGGTCGCAAAAACCTGGCCAAGAGCTCTGCGACCCCCGGCAAGACCCGGCTGATCAACTTTTTCGATATCGACTACAAACTGGACGAGAAGGACTACACCGTCCGTTTCGTGGATCTGCCCGGCTTCGGGTATGCCAAAGTCTCCAAGTCGATGAAGGAGATCTGGCAGAAAAACCTGGTGGAGTTCATCCGTGAGCGCACGGCGATTCGGCTCTTTATCCACCTGCGGGATGCCCGGCATCCCCATGCCAAGATCGACGACGAAGTCGCGCGCTATATCGGAGAGTTCCTCCGCCCCGACCAACGCTATCTGACGGTCTTTACCAAAGCCGACAAGCTCAACCAGAAGGAGCGGGGGGCACTGCTGCGAGATTTCCCCGGAGCGATCCTCATCTCCAATCTCAAGAAGAGCGGTCAGGAACGGATCCAGCAGGCGATTTTCGAATCGATCTTCGGGGAGCGTTTCCAATGATCCGTTACCGCAAAGCGACGCTCGCGGATATCCCCGAGATGCAGGCCCTCGTGGCCAAAGAGGTCGAAGAGGGGGTGATCCTGCCCCGCAGCGATGATGAAGTGGCCACCAACATCCGCAGTTATATTCTGGCCGAGGCGGAGGGGATGATCGTCGGCTATGGAGCGCTGCATATCCATTCGCCGCGCCTGGCGGAGATCCGGAGTCTGATCGTCGCCCCCACCTGGCAGGGGCACGGCATCGGACGCGGGATCGTGGAAGAGGCGCTCCGGGAGGCGGAGGCGCTGGGAGTCGCCGAGGTCCTGGTCCTGACCTATCTGCCGGAGTTCTTTCGAAAACTCGGATTTCATGAGATCGACAAAGAGAGCATCCCCGAACACAAAATATGGACCGACTGTATCAAATGCATCCACTTCCCCAACTGCAACGAAGTCTCCCTGATCCGTCCGGTCATGCCCAAAGGATAGCCGTGGGGAAACTCTGGCGTTGGTTGGCGTGGATCGGGATCTCGGCCTTTGTCCTGCTCTATCCCATGCTGGTCTCGGTCTATGTGACCCTGCCGCTCTTTATCGGCTTTGCCGGTTATCTGATTCTCCGGGGTTTGGAGGGGGAGGGGTGGCGCTATCTGCTGCTGCCTCTAGCCTATCTGATCAATCTGGAGATCAATCTCTCCCTACCCCTGCTGCTGAGTCCCGCGGCGGTATTGATCTACTATCTGAGCCTTTACCCCTCGGTGCTCTTTCTCAAACGTTGCCGGCTTTGCGTGGCGCTGCTTTCGGTCCTCTTCATCGATCTATTCTATCTGGGGCTGATTGAGATCTACGATTTCATCTTCACCACCTCCAGCATCACGATCAATAGTCAGCTGCTCTATTCTCTGCTGATGGATCTTCTCGCGGCGGAGCTCCTGTGAGATTCAAAATCGTTCTTCTGATCTTTGCGCTCTTCTGGGTAGTGCTGATCGTGCGGCTTTACCATATCAGCATCAAATCCAACTTCTACTACGAGAGGCTGGCCAAGGAGAATATCGAGCGCAAAAACTATCTCAAACCGGTTCGGGGAGAGATTTTCGACAGCAAAGGAAAGTTTCTCGCCGTCAACAAAATCGGCTTTTCCCTCTCCCTGGCCCCCCATCTCAGCATCAAAAAGGGTGAGCTCCAGGCCGCTATCGCGACACTCAAACACTATTTCCCCGATCTCAACGCCACGGTGATGGAGCGGGTCTATCGGCGCCAGAACTCTCCCTATAACTACCGCTATATCAAGGTGATCGACTTCATCCCCTATGACACAATGATGCGGGATTATGCCCGGCTCAGCGCTCTGCCTTTCGTCAAGATCGAGACCGAGACCAAGCGCTATTACCCCTACGGGCGCTATGCGGCGCATATCGTAGGGTACGTAGGGCGGGCCAATCGGCGGGAGATCGCCGCCGATCCGGTAGCCGAGATCGTGGGCTATACCGGCAAGAGCGGCCTGGAACGTTACTACAACCGCTGGCTGGAGGGGGAACCGGGCTATATCCTCAGCAAAGTCAATGCCCGCAACAAGGCTCTGAAGGTCCTGGAACGCAAAGAACCGGTCAACAACCGTTCTCTGAAAGTCAACCTGGATATGGATCTGCAGAAGTATATCTACGATCTCCTGGGAAAAACCCCGGCGGTCGTGGTGGTGATGCGGACCACCGGGGAAGTGCTGGCGGCGGTGAGCAACCCCAGCTTCGATCCCAACCTCTTCGTCGGGGGGATCAGCGTCAAGGATTGGAAGGCGCTGCAAAACAACCTGGGACACCCCTTCACCAACAAATTCATCCACGCCGTCTATCCTCCCGGTTCGGTGATCAAGATGGGGGTGGCCCTGGCCGCCTCCAAGGCGGGTCACGGGATCCTGGACGAGCACGAGTACTGCAAAGGCTATATCACCATCGGCAAGAGCAAACACAAGTTCCGCTGCTGGAAAAAGTGGGGACACGGCGATGTGGATCTGCGCAAATCGATCCGGGAGAGTTGCGACGTTTACTACTACGATAAGAGTCTCAAGATTGGCATCGACAAGATCGCCAAGACCCTCAAAGAGATCGGCCTGGGCGTGCGTACCGGGATCGACCTGCCCAGGGAGTATCGGGGGATCATCCCCGACAAGGCGTGGAAACGCAAACGCTATCATCAACCCTGGTATATGGGAGAGACCGTCATCGCCGCCATCGGCCAGGGTTACGACAACATCACCCCCATGCAGGTGGCCCGCTACACCGCCTTTCTGGCGACGGGAGAGCTGCCCACGCCCACTCTGGCCAAAGAACTCGACGGTCAAAAAGTCACCCCCAAGCGGATAAAGCTACATTTCAACCCTTACCACATGAGCCTCATCCGACAGGGGATGATCGACGTCTGCAACGACCGTCGGGGGACCGCTTACAAGGCGTTGCACAAACTTCCCATCAAGGTCGCGGGCAAGACCGGAACCGCCCAGGTGGTCTCCATCCCCCAGGAGATCAAGAAACGGGTCAAAGAGCAGGATCTGGCCTATTTCAAAAAGTCCCACGCCTGGATCACCACCTACGCCCCGGTCAAGAAGCCTGAGTTTGTGGTGACGGTGCTGGTCGAGCATGGGGGACACGGAGGCAGCGCCGCCGGCCCCATCGCCGCCAAGATCTACCAATGGCTCTACTACAACGGCTACTTCAAAAACCATCCCGTCGAAAAGATCCGGGCGGCATTGGAGAAACAGATGCGGGAGGCCAATGTTAGCGCCCCCGCAGCGTCAAAGCCCCCGAAGCTCCGGATGGATCAGACGGGGAGAGAGATTAGAGGGAATTAACTCCTCTGAAAAACTTCCGTCATTCAGGGTTTGATCCGGAATCCGGGGCTTGAACCGTGGATCGTGAATCGAGTTCAGGATGACAATGGAGAGTCTTTTCAGTTCTTCAGAGTACTTAGTGAGAAATGTCGCTTTGCGTTGCCTCGGAACGTTTCTCTCAGTCGTTATCGTTCCGATGCAGCAGATCCCCAAAGGCCTCTTCCGGCAAAGGCTTTGAGAAGAGATACCCCTGAAAACGATCGCAGCGATAGCTCAGAAGTGTCTGGAACTGCTCTTCGGTTTCCACCCCTTCGGCCACCACGTCGAGATCGAAGTTGTGGGCCATATCGATGATGGTCTTGACGAGCGCACCGGCGCGGAGATCCTGAGGAATTTCGTCGACAAAAGATTTATCGATTTTGAGTTCCGAAATCGGAAGGTTTTTGAGATAGCGCAGCGAAGAGTAGCCCGTTCCGAAATCATCGATGGAAAAGTGAAACCCCTTTCGGGTCATCGCTCTCATGATGTCAATCATCTCTTCAAAAGCACTGGCGACAACTTCTTCGGTCACCTCAAAAGTAATGAAAGCAGGATCGACGGCATAGGTTTCGGCGAGAGAACTCACCCGTTCGGCGAAGCCCTCCGCAGTGTATTGGGTGGGGGAGACATTGATCGCGATACTTTGGAGCCCCGAAGCCTCCAGCAGGGCACGATTGCGGGCGATAAAGTCGAAGACCAATCGGATGATATGGTCGCCGACATCGATGATCGCACCGCTTTGTTCCAGCAGAGGAATGAACTCTCCGGGAGAGACGATCCCTCCCGACTCGTCCTGCAATCTCACCAACGCTTCCGCTGAATAGATTTTTCGCGAGGCGTCGTATTTGGGCTGGTAGTAGATCGAGAAGAGATTCTTTTCTATCGCCCCTTCGATGAGGCGTTCGAGTTGCAGACGTCTGTCAATACGGACCTGCATCACCGGATCAAAAAAGCTCAAATGTCCCGGTCCTTGGGTCTTGGCGTGATGGAGGGCATTGTCGGCCTGTTTGATCACCACGTCATCTTTGGCGTCGGGGCCGAAGAGAGCGATGCCCATACAGGCACTTATTCTGAAGAGATTCCCGTCAATATTTACCGGTGTTGCCAGGAGAGTGCGGATCTTCTCCGAGAGTTTCAGAGCCTCTTGCCGTGCCGATTCTCTGTCAGGGCCGAGATTGCGTTGCAAGAGGGCGAATTCGTCCCCGGAGATTCTGGCGGGGATAGGATTTTGCTGAGAGAGCGCTTTGAATCGGCGAGCCACTTCCTGCAGAAGCTTATCACCGGAAAAGTGTCCCATTGATTCGTTGATGAGCCTGAAATTATCCAGATCCACGGCAAAAAAGGCTCCGTATTGTCGATCTTTCCGACACATTTCGATCGTTTCGGAGAGGTACTGTTTGATCAGCCGCCTGTTGGGCAGATCCGTTAGATCATCGTGCAGAGAACGGTACTCTACCTCACGGTATTGGGTAACGATCTCCCGTTGCATTGTATTGATAGACTCTACAAGCTCGTCGAGTTCATCCTCTGTCGCGCCCTTTCCCCGTTTTCTATCGAGTTTCAGCTCACCGATCTCATCCCGATACCCTCCGAGACGAATCTTTTGTGTATAGGCTTTGATCGCCACCAGATGTCGGACAGCGGAGCCCCAAAAGATAGAGAGCATCAGGAGACTCAGCAGGATAAAAAAGACAAAAAGCGCTATCACCAAAGCAACAGCCTCTTTTTGGCTCCGTTCCCGCAATCTTGCGGTTGTCGCCGTGTAGTCGAGTTCGCCAAGATAGCTCCTCTTGGCACCGAATCGAGGCTGATAATAGAGGGGAAGACGGCGTTTGACAGCGTGCATGGCAGGCGGTTCCTTCCCCTTTTCGATCAGGACCTTTCCCTGTTCGTCCCGCAAACGAAGATGGACGATGTCTCTGTCAATGAGCAGATCATCCAGGATGAGCCGGAGGGCGTCAAAGTTGAGCTGCCACAGATGCAGAGCCAGTGATCCCTTGACCGACTGTTCCAGTTGAGAGAGTTCCACGTTTAAAGAGCGGAGCTCTCTGTTGTAGTCGCGGTAGGTGACAAAGGCAGAGATCGACAGGGCGATCAGGAGGCTGAGACCGAGAATATAGCGGGCGATACGGAGGGTCAGTCTGGAATGGAATATGGTGGAGATCTGCTTGGACAAACGGTGGAGTTTCATCGGAATCGTTTCCTAGAGCGGGGGAGTGATCCCGGAATATTTGCGTCGGATACGTTGATAGGTTCCGTCGTGTTTCATCGTCTCGAGGATCCGGTTGATCTCGTCGATTCTCTTGACAAAGGGAGAGTCTTTGCGGATCAGAAGCCGGAAGGGGAGAGAGGTGAAATGCGGAGTGATGGCGACGATGTCCTGATACCCCTCTGAGAGTGTTGCGTGTTGAGCACGCTTCTGTACAAGAATCCTGAGGGCATTGAGGTTAAACATCATAAAAAGATCGGCTCTTCTTTTGGCGATTATGTTGAGTGCACTTTCCACATTGGGGACCCAAATAACCTTTTTGATACCGTGGGCCGCATACTCTTCCTGAGGCCAACCCGCCCCCTGAAGCTCCACCAGTGTCAGCCCCTTCATATCATCAAAGGATTGGATACGCAGAATCTTGCATCCATGAGGATTGTCACGACGGAAAAAGAGGGTCTCTCCGATGTTCCAGATCGGTTCGGTCGCTCGGGTGAAGGCCTGCCGACTTTGGGTGTACATGGTTATCATTCCGTCGGCTTGCCCCTCTTTGACCATTTGTTGAGCTCGTTTCCAGGGATAGACCGCTTTTTTGAGAGGGATATCCAAGCGGGAAAAGAGTTCGGTCATAATGTCGTTGAAAATTCCCGCCGGTTTGCCGTCCGGCCCCCGATAGATCGCCGGCCAGTAGTTATCGTCATCCACCCAGACAAAAGCCCTTTTCTCCGAAGCATGGAGGAGCGTCATCGTCAGAATCACAAGTAGAATCCGATAGAGATACTTCATGGAAAAACCGCCTTTTCGTGTTTGTTGTGGCTTATTATACACGGCCGGAGACGGCGCAGGGTAAAAAACGATCAACCGACAAAACTACCGCCGGACAAAAACTCCCCGTTGCCGATCTTTGACGATTCGATCATAAGGAAGTATCAATCCGTGCATGGCGATATAGACGCCGGGGGTGTCGTTGCCCAGCATCCACCCCAGGGCGGAGCCCAGGTTGGCGGTGGCTTCGACCGGATCGATGGAGTAGGGGATCATGGCGCCGGTGAGCACGATTTGCCGGTCATTGAAACGCTCCGCCAGATAGGCGGCGCTCCGGTCCATGGTGTCGGTGCCGTGGACAACGAGAATCTTTCGGTTCCTCTCTTCTTCAATGGACCGAGCAATCTGCTCTCGGTCTTTCTCCTCCATCTCCAGACTGTCTTTGCCGATTATGGGCACAAGTTTCAGGTGGCAGTACCAGGCGTCGGTGATTTGCTTGACGGCCTGGGCTTGCGGATCGACTTTGAGTTCCCCGGCAACGGGGTCGTAATATTTGTTGAAGGTTCCGCCGGTGCTGAGGAGGGTGATATGCTCGATAGAATTCATTCTCTCTTCACCCCGGGTAAGCCGATTCGAGGGCGTCGTAGAGCGCTTCCGGTTCGATACCGGGATTCTTTTCCAGGAGCTTCTGCATCACGACGTTATCCTCCCGTCCGTCCCAGATCTTGGTGTAGCTGCCTTCTTTGTAGCCGTGATCCTGGCGGAAGCGGTTGAGGATGTTTTTCCCCACATAAAGGCTGTAGAGGGTGGCTAGATCCAGATCTGCCAGCCGCGCCACATCAAAGAAGCGGGCGGTGAGCTCCTCGACGCTGGCTCCGGCGAAGAGGGCGGCGACGAAGGATTCGACGGTCTCGATCTGCTCGTAGAGATCGGCCGGCTTGGCACCGTCTCCGGCGGCAAAGGCTTCGTAGGCCGGGGTAGAGACGATGCGCTGGGCCAGATCGGCGATGTCGCCGCCCTTTTCCAAGGCGTTGAGGCGTAGGGCCTCGCTCATGACGAAATGCCAGATGTCCACCGCCTCGATGCGGATGTTGTCATAGTCGGGCTGGGCGGCGATGTTCTTCCAGTGTTTCCAGGGGTAGCTCTCCACCAGCTCCGCCGCTTCGAGCCAGATGCAGCGCCGCCAGTCTATCCGTTTGCCTTGGTTGGTGATGCCCTGTTCCCAGCCTTGGCCGTTGGTTTCGTCGTTGAGATGTTGTTGCAGGCGAAGCATGGTTTCGAGCATGAAAACTCCTTTTGAGTGTAGTGAATAATGAATAGTTAATAATGAATAATTGTGGTATGCGTTGCGTCGCAACGCTTCGATTGGAGGCGTGACTTCAGTCGCGCACTGCACGGCTCAAGCCGTGCCCCAATGACTAATGACCAATGACCAGTGACCAACTCAGAAAAGCGTCGCCTCTTCCCGCATCTCTTTGAGCAGCTCTTTGTCCAACGAATAGACGAAAGCGTAGTTAAAGTGGGCCTTTTTGAGGATTTCTCTCGCCTCTTCCGGGGTCTCGAACCAGTAGGGACGATCGACATTTTCCACTTTGGTCTTGGGCGGGGTGAGGACGATGCTTTTGGCCCAGCTGCTCTGGAAGCGTACATACTCCCTTGCCTGGACGATATCCCCGATATTGTCGACGAAGATCACGACCCGGTCGGAGGCCCCTTTGGGGACGCTGCCCAGGTTGGCATCCACAAACAGAGGCTGGAAATGTCGGGTATAACGGAGCTTGTCCAGGGAGTAGGGGAGCTCTTTGCGGTCGCAAAAGGCCACCACCCGCAGCAGATGATCCAGATGGAAAGGGGCCATCTCTTTCTGTTGATAGATGTAGCCGTGGACCTTGAACGTGGAGCGAAAGAGGGTATCGCTGATCATCTGCCCCTCAGCCGGCTCTTCGAGGTGTTCCGGCTCGGGGGTGATCGTCTCCAGCAGCTCCCGGTCGCTGCCGACGAAGAGATGTTGAT